>JAKAFA010000226.1 GCA_021818185.1 Pseudomonadota bacterium
GCTGCTCCCCCCGGGCAGCCCCGGCCAGCCCAAGGGGGTGCCGGTCTCCTTCGCCAATCTCGAGTCCTATGTCGGCGCCGCCGCGTCCCGCTGGCCGCTTGTGCCGGGGGATCTGGCGTCCCAGACCTTCGATCTGACTTTCGATCTCAGCGCCCACGACCTGTTCCTGACCTGGGCGGCCGGCGCCTGCCTGTGCCCGCTGCCCGACCCGGTGCTGCTCAATCCCGCCGGCTTTATTCGCGATTCCGGCCTGACCGTCTGGTTTTCCGTGCCGTCGGTGGCGATGATGATGGCCCGTGCCCGCACCTTGCGGCCCGGTCTGTTCCCGGACCTGCGCCTCAGCCTGTTCTGCGGCGAACCGTTGCCGGCCGCCACCGCGCGGGCCTGGGCCGCGGCGGCGCTCAATTCCCGGGTGGCCAATCTGTACGGTCCCACCGAGGCGACCATCGCTATCGCCGCCTTCGATTGGGATGCCGCGGCGGCCGGCGCGCTTCCGCCCGAGTCCATCGTGCCCATCGGCCGGGTGTTTCCCGGCCAGCGCCATTGCCTGGTGGCGGGCGGGCGTCCGCTGACCGGGCCGGGGCGTGGCGAATTGTGCCTGGCGGGCAGCCAGGTGACCGTCGGCTATCTCGACGCGCCGGACCGCACGGCCGCCCAGTATGTCAGGCTGCCGGGCCTGGCGGGGCTGTGGTACCGCACCGGCGATCTGGTCGAGGAGGATGCTTCGGGATTGCTGCATTTCATCGGCCGCATCGATTTTCAGGTCAAGATCGCCGGCTACCGGGTGGAGCTGGGCGAGGTCGAGGCGGCGTTGCGCGCCGCCTGCGGTTGCGACGGAGTGGTGGTGCTGCCCTGGCCGGTCGAGCCGGGCGGCGGCGCCCGCGGCCTGGCGGCCTTCGTCCTGGCCGAGGAGCGCGATCCCGGCCCGATTCTGACGGCCCTGCGGCGCACCTTGCCCGATTACATGGTTCCGGCCCGGATCATCTGGCGCCGCTCGCTGCCGCTCAACGCCAACGGCAAGGTCGACCGGGAAAGCCTGGTGTCCCAGCTGAATGCCGATAGCAGGAGAACGGGGGCGGAGAAATGACTGTGAATGCCGTTTTTATTCAGCCTCTGGTAGCGTTGATCGCCGGGATCATGATACTTGTGGTCCCGCGCCTGTTGAACTATGTGGTGGCGCTATACCTAATCATTGTGGGCGTAACCGGCCTATGGCCGCATTTATTACGATGACGTGATAAGCCAAATCGGCCATGGGTTGAAGATAAGCTTGCCTGTCCTCGCGGCTTGCGCCAATCTTTCGTCATCCAATGACCGCGGGGGTTTCCATGGGCATCATGCAGGCCGGTCAGGCTGCCGAAATCCGGCTTGGCGAAGCCGATATCGATCAGCTGGTTCGGGCTCTGGCCGAGCGCTGCAGCCGGCTGGGCATCAATGCCGCCGATATCGCCGGCCGCATCGAGGACGTCTCGAAGCGCATCGCCGCCCAGACCGAGGTGCTGGCCGCGGTTTCGGCGGCGACCGCCGAGATGGAGACTTCCAACATCAGCATCGCCGCTTCGGCCGCCGAGGCCAAGGGGGCGGCCGAATCCATGGCCCGGCGCATGACCCAGTCGCAAGGCGCGATCAAGCGGGCCATGGAGGATGTGTTCGGCCTGGTCGAGGGCACCACCCGCATCGAAGCGCAGCTTCCCGGCCTGCAAACCTCGCTGGCGCGGGTGGACGGCGCCACCAAGGAAATCGAGGCGGTGGCCCGCCAGACCAACATGCTGGCGCTGAACGCCACCATCGAGGCGGCGCGGGCCGGCGAGGCGGGCCGCGGGTTCACCGTGGTCGCCAACGAGGTCAAGGCCCTGTCGCGCCAGACCGGTGTGATCGTCGGTGGCATCCAGAGCACTGTGGCCGAACTGCGCCGCCAGATCGCCGCCTTGATCGCCGAGAGTGGCGCGGCGTCCGGGGCCGCCGCCTCGGCGCGCGCCGGGACGGGGGTGATCGGCGAGGCGGTGGTCGGTCTGGACGCCGTGTGCGAGGGGATGGTGGAGATGACCGGGCGGGTGGTGGAGATCGCCGACCGGGCCGAGGCCAACCGCCAGCATTGCGCCAACGTGGCCGCCCAGCTCCGCGAGATCACCGACAACGAATCCCTGTCGCGCAACGACGCCGAGCAGGTGACCGCCGCCGCCTACCAACTGCTGGACGTGGGCGAGGAGCTGATCGACCTTCTGGCGACGGCCGGGGTCGAAACCATCGATACGCCCTATATCAACGCGGTGCGTGACACCGCCCGCCAGGTCGAGGCGGCGCTGGACCGCGCCCTGGCCAATGGCGAAATCGATGTTACGACGCTGTTCGACGAGAACTACGTCGAGATGCCCAACGTCAAGCCGCCGCGCTACACCACCCGCTGGCTGCCGGTGGTCGAGCGCCTGGCGCCGCCGATCATCGATCCGCCGTCGACGCTGACTCCCCAGGTGGTGCTGTGCACCATCACCGACCGCAACGGTTATATGCCGGTGCACAACAAGAAGTATTCCCAGCCGCCGACCGACGATCCGATCTGGAATGCCCAGAACTCGCGCCAGCGCATGAAGCACAACGACCGTACCGCGCTGCGGGTCGGCCGGTCCACCAAGCCGTTCCTGGTCCAGACCTTCCGTCGCAATCTGGGCAATTCGTTCCAGATCCTCAAGGATGTCTCGGCACCGGTCTTTGTCAAGGGCCGGCTGTGGGGGAATGTCCGCATGTGCATCACCGTCTAGTCTCGGCCACGCACCGGCTCTTTGGTATTACGCCTTATCGCGTGTAAGCTTCGCGTGCTACAGACGCCGGACGGCGCCGAGGGCGCCGGGGGGAGGATGCGATCATGGCCGAACGGCGGGTGAGTCACCTGGGGATGCCGTCGTCGGGTTCCGAAACGGGCCTGGCGGCGGCGCTGGATTGTGTTGACGTCGGTGTGCTGACGGTGGATGGCGGCCTGCGCGTCAGCTTCGCCAATGCGGCCTGTCGCCGTCTGCTGGACCTGCCGTCCATGGCCTGCGCGGCCGGCGCCGGCCTGCCCGACCTGCTTCGGACCCTGGCCGAACGGGGCGATCTGGGGATGGGCGATATCGAGGCGGTCGTCGAGCGCAGTCTGGCGCCGGTGCGGGCCGGCCTGCGCCATGCCACCGTGCTGCGGCGGCGCAACGGGCAGAGGACGGCCATTGACGGCGCGCCGCTGGGCGACGGCGGCTACATCCATACCGTCACCGACGTCACCGCCCAGCATCTCGCCAACGAGGCGCTGCGGGTGGCCAATCGGGCCAGCGTGCTGGCCCTGGCCGATTTGGCGGAATTTCGCGACACCGATACCGGCGACCATGTGGTGCGGGTGTCGCGCCTGGTGCACGAGATCGCCCGCGCCATGCGGGCGGGCGGAACCCTGACGGTGGCCGACCCCGAGTCCCTTTGCGAGCAGGTGGCAGTGGCCAGCATGCTGCACGATATCGGCAAGGTGACGGTGGCCGACGGCATCCTGCGCAAGCCGGGGCCGCTGGACCCGGAAGAACGCCGGATGATGCAGCTCCATTCCATCGAGGGGCACCGGCTGCTGGCCAAGGCGGCGGCCATTTCGCCGGCCGGCAGCCACCTGGCCCTCGCCGCCGAGATCGCCCGCAGCCACCATGAGCGCACCGACGGCGCAGGCTATCCCGACGGCCTGGCGGGCGAGGCCATCCCCATCGCAGCACGCATCGTCGCCGTGGCCGACGTCTTCGACGCGCTGAACGGCGAACGCCCCTACAAGCAGGCCTGGCCGGAGGAAAAGGCCGTCGCCTATATCCGGGACAATGCCGGCACCCAGTTCGATCCGGCCGTGGTCGCCGCCTTCCTCGACGTCCTGGCCGAACGGGCCAAGACCCCGGTGATCCGCTGGGAGCCCGAAATGAGCGTCGGAAATCCCCAGCTGGATCGCGACCACCGGGTTTTGATCGGCCTGGTGAACCAACTGGCCCACGAGAACAGCCTGGCCGACCGGGTCATGCTGGATCTGGTTCTGGATGAACTGGCGGGGTATGTCGCCTCGCATTTCGCGCGGGAAGAGGAATACATGGCGGCCATCGGTTTCGTCAGCCTGGACCTCCACCGGGCCCAGCATCGCGGCCTGGCGCGCGAGTTGGACGATCTGCGCCTCGCGGTGGCCGAGGGGCGGACGCCGCCGGCCGAGCGCCTGCATCTGTTCCTGGCCAACTGGCTGCGCCGCCACATCCTGGTCGAGGACATGCGCTATGCCCGCGCGGTCGCCGAGGCGGCGGGGTGATCGGCGCCGAAAGGCGGGGGCCGGCCGATATGCCGGCTCACCGTGCCGCGGATTTGATAAAAATTGTACTTGCTCAAAAGGGGTAAAACACGCATTCTACGAACACCAACCCGGACCTCCTCGAGGCCGGGCTTTTTTTTGCGCGGAGCGACCCCATGGCCGAAGATATCCCCGTCAGCAGCCCTGCCGATCAGGCCCCCGCCGACCAGGCGAACGCGCAACAGGCATTGGACGACTTGACGGTCCTCTCCAACGTCCAGGCCCAGACCCTGGGGGACGCCCGCCTCAACATCGCCCGCGCGGTCAATGTCAGCGGCGCCGGCTTGGGCCAGTTGGCCAACGTGCACGAGGGGGCGACGCTCAGCCCGGCCACCATCCAGGCCGGGGCGATCCAAACCGGCGCCAGCATCGTGGCCGAGACCAGCATCGCTTCGAACGCCGCTATTCCCGAGGCCGTCGCCGTGGCGCCCACCACCGGCGCGCTGCCCGAGGTGACCTCGATCGCGACGCCGACCGTGGCCCAGCCGACCGCCGTCACCGCGATCGAGACCGCAGCCGCCACCGTCGCGCCCAGTGCGCCGACGGCTCCGGCGCTGGCCGCCGCGCCGACGCTCGAAGCGCCGGTCGCCCATCTGCAGACCGCGGCACTGGTCACGCCGGTCGTCCAGCAGCCGATCCTCACCCTGCCATCGGCGCCGACCATCATCGAGATCTCGCCCACCGCCCAGGCCGTCGGCGGCACCATCGCGGCGCGCGAAGGCACGCCCATCGTCTTCGAGGTCAGCGACAGCGCCGGCCTGACTCCCACCGTCAGCGGGGCGCAGGACGGAACGCTCAGTTACAACGCGGCGAACGGTGAATACACCTATACGCCCAATGCCGATTTCGTCGGCACCGATACCATCGTCGTGAAGGTGACCGACGCCAACGGCAACTCGACCCAGGTCAGTGAGACCATCTCCATCACCCAGGACGATGCGGTTATCACCACCACCGGTGCCACCGGGGCCAGCGATTATGCCGGCCACACGGTGACCGGCGCGGTCAGCGCGACCGACCAGTATACCGACACCATGACCTTCAGCGAGGCCGGGGGGCCCGCCCATGGCACCGTGACCGTCGACGCCAACGGCAGCTACACCTATACCGCTGATGCCGGCTATACCGGCACCGATTCCTTCCAGGTGGCGGTGTCCGATGGACACGGCACCGTCGTTACCCAGACGGTGGTGGTCACCGACGTGGCCAACGCGACGACCGTTACGGCGACCTCGGCCACGGACAATCGCGGGGCCAGCGTGACCGCCGCCTTCACCGCCTCGGATCTGGCGGGTGACGCCCTCAGCACCAGCGCTAGCGCCGCGCACGGCACGGTGACCATCAACGCCAACGGCACCTATACCTATACGCCCACCGACAGCAGTTTCACCGGCACCGACACGGTAACCTTCACCACTACCGACGGCCATGGCGGTACCACGGTGACCACCGCGACGGTGACGGTGGCCGACGACGCCCAGATTACCACCACCTCGGGCTGGACCAACGTCACCGACTTCGCCGGCCATTCGGTCACCGGCACGATCAGTGCCTCGGACCAGTATTCCGACACCATGACCTACAGCGAGGCGGGTGGTCCCGCTCATGGCACGGTTGCGGTCAATGCCAACGGCACCTACACCTATACCGCCGATGC
>JAKAFA010000227.1 GCA_021818185.1 Pseudomonadota bacterium
CGGCGGCGGCGCGATTGGTGTATGGGATGCGGCCATGACCCGTCGCCTTGCCACCGGCCTGCCCATCGATGCGGCGCTGCCCGCCATCCGCCGCGCTCTGGCCTCGTCCGGCCGCCTGGTGTTGCATGCGCCGCCCGGTGCCGGCAAGACCACCGGCGTGCCGCTGGCCCTGCTGGACGAGGACTGGTTGGCCGGCCGCCGCCTCGTCATGCTGGAGCCGCGCCGGCTGGCCGCCCGCGCCGCGGCGTCGCGGATGGCAGCGCTGCTGGGCGAACCGGTGGGGAAGACCATCGGCTACCGCATCCGCCTCGACTCGAAGGTCAGCGATGCCACCCGCATCGAAGTGGTGACCGAAGGCATCCTGACCCGCCGGCTCCAGGACGACCCCGAACTGGCCGGCGTGGCGGCGGTGATCTTCGACGAGTTCCACGAACGCAGCCTGGACGGCGATCTCGGTCTGGCACTGTGCCTGGATGCCTGCGCCGGCCTGCGCGAGGACCTGCGGCTGGTGGTGATGTCGGCGACCCTGGACGGGGGGCCGGTGGCCGACCTGATGGGCGGCGCGCCCGTGGTCACCAGCGAGGGCCGAGCCTATCCGGTGGACACCCGCTTCCTCGCCCGCCCCGAGCCCCGCCGCCTGCCCGAGGCGGTGGCCGAGGCGGTGGACCGTGCCCTGGCCGAGGGGCCGGGGGGCGACATCCTGGTGTTCCTGCCCGGCCAGGCGGAAATCCGCCGGGTCGAGGCGCTGCTGGCCGGGGGCGGGGCCGAGGTGGTGCCGCTGTTCGGCGACCTGCCGCAGGAGGCGCAGGACCGCGCCCTGCGCCCCCTGGCCGACGGGCGGCGCAAGGTGGTGCTGGCCACCAGCATCGCGGAAACCTCGCTGACCATCGAAGGGGTGCGGATCGTGGTGGATGCCGGTCTGATGCGCCTGCCGCGCTTCGATCCGGGTACCGGCATGACCCGGCTGGTCACCCTGCCGGTCAGCCGGGCCTCGGCCGACCAGCGGCGCGGACGCGCCGGCCGCCTGGGGCCGGGATTGTGCTGGCGGTTGTGGTCCGAGGCCGAGGACCGCGCCCTGCTTCCCTTCACCCCGCCCGCGATCGCCGAGGCCGATCTGGCGCCGCTGGCCCTCGACCTCGCCCGCTGGGGGGTGCGCGATGCCGCCGCGCTGCCCTGGCTGGATTCCCCCCCCGCCGCCGCCCTGGCCGCGGCGCGGGAATTGCTGGCCGAGTTGGGCGCGCTGGGGCCCGACGGCGCCGTCACGCCCCACGGCCGGGCGATGAGCCGGCTGGCCATGCATCCGCGGCTTGCCCACATGGTCCTGCGGGCCCGCGACCTGGGCCTGGCCGGCCTGGCCTGCGACCTCGCCGCCCTGCTGGCCGAGCGCGACGTGCTGCGGGCCGAGCGCGGCTGCCGCGATGCCGATCTCCGCCTGCGGCTGGACGCCCTGCGCACCGGGCGGGGCTTCGATCCCCGCCATGGCCTGACCATCGACCGCGCCGCCCTGGCCCGCGTCCGCCAATCGGCCAGGGACTGGCGCCGCCGCCTGGGCCTGGCGCCCGGCGAGCAGGATGGCGGCACGGCCGATAGCGGCCTGGTGCTGGCCTTCGCCTATCCCGACCGGATCGCCCGCCGGAGGCCGGGTGGGGAGGGACGCTTTTCCCTGGCGCGGGGCGGTGGCGCCGCCTTTGCCGACCCGCAGCCCCTCGCCGCCGAGGACTGGCTGGTGGCCGCGGAAACCGATGGCGACCGTCGCGAAGCCCGCATCTTCCTGGCGGCCCCCCTGGCCAAGGCGGACATCGAGCAGCATTTCGCCGACGATCTCGTCGAGACCGACGTCGTGGAGTGGGATGGCCGGGAGGAGGCGGTGCAGGCCCGCCGCCAGACCCGCCTGTGGCGGCTGGTGCTCGACGACCGCCCGCTTTCCCGGCCCGATCCGGCGGCGGTGACCCGCGCCATGGTCGCGGGCATCCGCGCCATGGGCCTCGCCTGCCTGCCATGGACGCCCGAAACCGAGCGCCTGCGCCAACGTGTCGCCTTCCTGGCCGGCCTCGAGCCCGATGGCCGCTGGCCCGACCTGTCGGATGGGGCGCTGCTGGCCGGGCTTGAGGATTGGCTGGGGCCCTACCTTGCCGGCATCACCCGCCGCGCCCATCTCGCCCGTCTCGATCTGGGCGAGGCCCTGACCGCCGGCCTTGACTGGGAGCGCCGCCGCCGCCTCGACGAACTGGTTCCCACCCATCTGGTGGTGCCCTCGGGCAGCCGGATTCCCCTGGACTATTCGGGCGAGGTGCCGGTGCTGGCGGTGCGCCTGCAAGAGATGTTCGGCTGCGCCGCCACCCCGACCATCGCCAGCGGCCGGGTGCCGGTGCTCCTGCACCTGCTGTCCCCGGCCCGCCGGCCGGTGCAGGTGACCCGCGACCTCGCCAGCTTCTGGGCCAACGCCTACAGGGCGGTCAAGGCCGACCTGAAAGGCCAGTACCCCAAGCATTGGTGGCCCGACGACCCGATGCAGGCCGAACCCACGGCGCGGGCCAAGCCGCGGAAGTGACCTTACCGCCGCCGCCCGCGCAGGGTGGTGACGACGAGGGTGGCGATGAACAGGGCGATGGTCAGGGCGTTGGCCAGCCCGCCCCAGGCCCGCAATTCCGGCAGGCCGGCCAGATCGCCGGTCAGGCGCAGGACCAGCGACAGGTGCAGCAGCGCCAGCGGCCCATAAAAGACGGTATGGAACGGCAGGCGCAGCCCGGCCACCGCCGGCAGGATCACCGGGGCGTGTCCGAACACCATGGCGAAGACGAAGCCGACGAACAGGGCGTGCAGGGTGGCGTCGTAGAGCGGGCCGGACTCGCCCACCGGCAGCAGGCCGGCCAGCAGGCCGGCGGTGGCCAGCCAGACATAGGCCGACAGCACGCAGGCGGCGACGTAGCCGGTCAGCCCCGGCTGGCCGGCGGTGCGCCGGGCGATGTCGTTCCTGGCGCACCAGGCCGAAAGCAGCAGCAGGCCCAGACCCACCACCGGCCAAGCCGGTTCGCGCCCGGCGGCGGCCAGCGCCGCGCCGGCGCCCAGCACGGAAAGCGCCGCCAGCAGGCTGGGGGCGCGCCACCGCCAGGGCGGCAGGAAGCGCGACAGCTCCAGCCGCTCGCCGGCGATGGTCAGCACCAGGAAGGCGGCCCACAGCGGCACCACGCCGGAGACGGTGCCGCCGGCCAGCCAGAGGCCGGTGCCCGCCGCCCAGAAGGCGGCGCCCGAGGCCAGCACGGCGGTGAACAGGGCGGGCTGGCGCCGCAGCACCGCCAGGGCGCCGGCCAGGAACACCAGGCTGCCCAGGGCCATGGCCGTCGCGCCGGCCGGGATGAAGCCGGCGATCAGCAGCACGCCGCCGATGGCGGTGGCCAGCGGGGCGCCGTAGGCCCAGGGACGGCCCAGGGCCACGGCGCGTTCCACGCCGATCACCGTGCCGAAAAAGCCGCAGACCATCAGCGGGCCATGCACCTCGGCAAGGCCGGCGGCGGGATTGGCCCAGCCCAGCCGTGCCGCTCCGGCCAACAGGCCGGCCAGCAGGGCGGCGCCGCCGGCCAGCAGCAGCGGCAGGGGCGAAGCGGCAGGGGGGCGGCGCAAGGCGGCGCTCATGCCGGCCATCCCAGCTGCGAGCGGGCGGCGGGCGACAGCCGGTCGGGACTCCACAGCGGCTCGGGCAGGATGTACACGTCCACCGCGGTGCCGTCCGCCGCCGCGTCCCGCAGCAGGCGTTCCGCCTCGTCGCACAGATAGGAGCTCTGCGGACAGGCCGGCGTGGTCATGATCAGCCCCACCCGCACCCGGCCGGGGGCCACCTCCACCGCCTCGACCAGACCGAGATCGACCACGTTGATGCCGACATCGGGGTCGAGGACCCCGCTCAGGGTATGCAGGACATCGGGAACGGTGTTCATGGCGCCGTCGCTCCAGGGCGGGAGGGGATGTTGCCTCGCAGCCTGCGCCGGGCCGGGGTGGCATTCCTTGAGACTGGTCAAGCGCGGCCCGGGAAAAGCCCTGCCCCCGCCGCGCTTGACCGGCGCCGGGGCGGCGGATAGCTTTGCCGGGTTTTTCGGTGCAGGCCCTTGCATACGGCGGATTCCATGGCCCAAAGCGGCGCGAAGCCCAGTTTTCAGAAGCTGATCCTTACGCTCCAGGCGTTCTGGGCGGACAAAGGCTGCCTGATTCTCCAGCCCTACGACATGGAAGTCGGCGCCGGCACCTTCCATCCGGCCACCACCCTGCGGGCGCTGGGGCCCCAGTCGTGGAAATGCGCCTATGTCCAGCCGTCGCGCCGGCCCAAGGACGGCCGCTACGGCGAGAACCCCAACCGCCTGCAACATTATTATCAGTATCAGGTGCTGCTGAAGCCCAGCCCGGCCGATCCCCAGGCGCTGTACCTGGATTCGCTCCGCGCCCTGGGCATCGACCCCCTGGCCCACGACATCCGTTTCGTCGAGGACGACTGGGAGAGCCCGACGCTGGGCGCCTGGGGCCTGGGCTGGGAAGTGTGGTGCGACGGCATGGAGGTGACCCAGTTCACCTATTTCCAGCAGGTGGGCGGCATCGAATGCGACCCGGTGGCGGTCGAACTGACCTACGGGCTGGAGCGGCTGGCCATGTACATCCAGGGGGTCGAGAACGTCTACGACCTGGATTTCAACGGCGAGGGCGTCAGCTACGGCGATGTGTTCCTTCAGGCCGAGCGCGAGTATTCTCGCCATAATTTCGAGGTCGCCGACACCGACATGCTGCTGCGCCACTTCCTCGACGCCGAAAAGGAATGCGAGAGCCTGCTGTCCGCCGACCTGCCGCTGCCGGCCTACGACCAGTGCATCAAGGCCAGCCACCGCTTCAACCTGCTGGACGCCCGCGGCGTGATCTCGGTCACCGAGCGCCAGGCCTATATCGGCCGCGTCCGCGCCCTGGCCAAGGCCTGCTGCGAGGGCTGGATCGCGTCTCGGGCGAGGGGATAAATCATGGCCGAACTGCTCCTTGAGATCCTCTCCGAGGAAATCCCCGCCCGCATGCAGGCCCGCGCCGCCGAGGACCTGCGCCGGCTGGTGACCGAGGGCCTGGCCGCCAACGGCCTCGCCTTCGACGGCGCCCGCGCCTATGTCACGCCGCGCCGCCTGACCCTGGTGGTCGAGAATCTGCCCACCGCCCAGCCCGACGTGGCCGAGGAACGCCGCGGCCCGCGGGTCGGCGCCCCGGCCCAGGCGCTGGACGGCTTCGTCAAATCCACCGGACTCGCGCTGGAGCAACTGGAAAAGCGCGATACCGGCAAGGGCGAGTTCTGGTTCGCGGTGATCGCCAAGGCCGGCCGCCCCGCCGCCCAGGTGGTGCGCGAGGTGATCGAAGCGGCGATGGCCGGCTTCCCCTGGCCCAAATCCATGCGCTGGGGCGCCCATGCGGTGCGCTGGGTCCGCCCGGTGCAGAGCATCCTCTGCCTGTTCGACGGCGCCGTGGTGCCGGTGGAATTCGGCCCGGTGAGCGCGGGCGACACCACCGCCGGCCACCGCTTCCTGGCGCCCGCCCGCTTCGCGGTCACCGATTTCGCCGAGTACGCCGCCCGGCTGGCGGCGGCCAAGGTGATGCTGGACCCGGTGGAACGCCGCCACGCCATCCGTCGCCAGGCGGAAGAGGCCGCCGCCGCCGAGGGCTACCGCCTGCGCGACGATGCCGGCCTGCTGGACGAGGTGACCGGGCTGGTGGAATGGCCGGTGGTGCTGGCCGGCTCCATCGACGAGACGTTCATGGCGGTGCCGCAGGAGGTGCTGATCACCTCGATGCGCGCCCACCAGAAATATTTCTCGCTGCTCACCGCCGAGGGCAAGCTGGCGCCGCGCTTCCTGGTGGTGTCCAACATGGAGGCGGCGGATGGCGGCAAGGCCATCGTCGCCGGCAACCAGCGGGTGCTGCGCGCCCGCCTGTCGGATGC
>JAKAFA010000016.1 GCA_021818185.1 Pseudomonadota bacterium
CGCTCACCAGGGCCAGGGCGCCGGCCAGCCGGCCGCTCAAACGGTCGAGCAGGGCCGGCAACCCCTCGGGAACCGCCACGCCGTCGGGCGTGGCGGCCAACTCCAGGAGGGTGCCGTCGATGTCGAGGAACAGCGCCCAGTTGCCGAGGGCGGCCGGCGGAGCAGCATCAGCCATCAACACCTTCCCGCTATGGCGCCCGGCCGGCTCGCCTAGTGCCGCGACCTGTCGGACCCGGTTGCGGCATCATCCGCGGGCAGGGTGAAGACCTGGCCGGGATAGATCAGGTTCGGGTTTCGGATGTTGGCCTTGTTGGCCCGGTAGATCAAGGTATAGGCGTTGCCGTGGCCGTAGCGGCTCCGTGCCAGGCGCCACAGGCTGTTGCCCTGCTCGACGGTCACCGTGGCCCCTCCGGCCGGCTGCCCGCTGGTGAAGGCGACTTCGACGCGCGCCGCCACCTTGCCGTCGGCCGTCAACTGGTCGACGCGCAGCGTGTGGTGTCCCGCCGCCAGATGGTGCTGGTGGGGCGGCAGCACCCAGCGGCCGGATTCGTCGGCGGCGGTGTCGCCCAGTTCCTTGCCGTCCAGGTAGACCCGCAGTGCGGCGCCGGCCGGCGCCTTGCCGCTGGCCGACAGGCGGTCGTCGGCGTAATCCACCGAATCCACGGTGATGGGGCCGGCATCCGCCCCGGCCGGCGGTCCCAGCAGCACGATGCTGCTGCCGTCGGCCAGATGCTTGACGGCCAGTGGCGTGCCGCCGGCCCCCGCCGGCACCACCATGGTCACCGGGGCGTCGGCGCTGGCCACCTGGCCGTCGGGCGCGGTGGCGCGCAGTTGCAGGTCGTGGCGGCCGGGCCCCAGATTGGCGTCGGGGGCGAACACCCATTCGCCGCGACTGTCGGCGGTGACCGTGCCGATCACCTTGTCGCCGTCCAGAATGGCGACCTTGGCCCCCGGCTCGGCCCGGCCGGCCATCACCAGGCTGCCCTCGGGGGTCAGGCGCACCACGTCGAACGAGGGATGCTGCCGGGCGGGAGCAACCTGGGGTGCCGCCGCCGGGGCGGTCGCGGCTGCCGGCCGCGGCTGCGCCGCCGGATGCAGGCGCCACCACGCCACCCCCAGGATGGCTGCCGCCGCGATGCCGAGCGCCGTGACGATGGGAAGGACGGAAGCAGGGCGGTTCATCGACGCGTCTCCGGGACGTGGTGGAATGACACTCGTAACGTATCACGCGATTCGAGGGTCATTCAGGTCAAAAATGGCTCCAAGGGTGATTGCCTTGCCGCACAGAAGGTTCTAAACCATTGCCCCATCATGCGTCGTCCCGTCCCCCGCCTCTTCCGCAATCCAGGCTTGTCGCTTCGCGTCTGGCGCCTTCGCTTCCTGTTCTGGAGCGGGGCGGTGACCATCGCCCTGGCCGCGATGCTGCTCGCCCAGATCACCGTCTTGGGCGACGGCCTGTTCCACCGCGTGCTGGCCTACCGCGGTTGGCTGGCCTTCCTGATCACTCCGACCGCTTTCGCCGCGATCTTGTGGATGACGAAGACGGTGTTTCCGGGCACCGAGGGCAGCGGCATTCCCCAGGCCATCGCCGCCCTGAAGATCCCCATCCTGGCCGAACGGCGCAGTATCCTGTCGCTGCGGGTGGCGGTGGGCAAGATCCTGCTGACAACCCTGGCGCTGTGCGCCGGCGCGTCGGTCGGGCGCGAGGGGCCGACGGTGCAGGTGGGCGCCTCGATCATGAGCGCGCTCGGCCGATGGATGCGGCTGCCCGCCGCCGGCATGGAATCGGCCCTGGTGCTGGCCGGCGGCGCCGCCGGCATCGCCGCGGCCTTCAACACGCCGCTGGCCGGGGTGATGTTCGCCATCGAGGAATTGTCGCGGTCGTTCGAGGAGCGCACCAGCGGCACGGTGTTCACCGCGGTGATCGTTGCCGGTATCGGATCGATGGCGGTGCTGGGCAACTATACCTATTTCGGCCATACCGACGCGACGCTGGATCTGCGCCATGCCTGGCGCCCGGTGCTGGCCTGCGGTCTGAGCGGCGGCCTGCTGGGCGGGGTGTTCGCCCAGATTCTGATCGCCTTTTCGCAGGGGCTGCCCGGCCGGATCGGGCAGCTGGTCAAGCGCCATCCCATTGTCTTCGCCGCCCTGTGCGGCCTGGGACTGGCGGCGGTGGGGCAATTGTCGGGCAACACCATCTACGGTACCGGCTACAGCGAGGCGCGCGGCATGATCGAGGGGACCCGCTCCCTGCCTCTCAGCTTCGCGCCCCTGAAGCTGGTCGCCACCGTGCTGTCCTATATCAGCGGCATTCCCGGTGGCATCTTCGCCCCGTCGCTGGCGGTGGGGGCGGGGCTGGGCGCCGACCTCGCCCGCCTGATGCCCGGCATCCCGGTGGGCGCTCTGATGATCCTGGGCATGGGGGCCTATTTCACCGGTGTGGTGCAGGCCCCCATCACCGCGGTGGTGATCGTCATGGAGATGACCGACAACCAGTCCCTCGGCATCCCGCTGATGGCGACGGTGCTGTTGGCCTTCGGCGCGTCGCGCCTGGTCTGTCCCGAAGCCATCTACCGCACCCTGGCCCATTCCTTCCTGGACAAGGCCCTCCGCCACCAGCCGCGGCTGGACCTGGAAGTGAAATAGACTACGCGGCAGGATCGCGGCAGCATTCCAGCGTGCGGATCATGTTGAGCAGAACGGCGTTCACCGGGGTCGCCACGCCCAGGCGGCGGCCTTCCGCCACCACCGTGCCGCCGAAGATTTCCACCTCGGTCTTGCGGCCGGCCTCCATGTCCTGGAGCATCGAGGTCTTCCGTTCGGGCGACAGGCGGCCGAGGATGGGGAAGATGGAATCGATGTCGTCCTCGGCCAGGGCGATGCCGCTCCGGTCCGCGATGGCCACCACCTCGCGGCAAGCCATGCGTACCAGTTCGCGGGCCTCCGGCAGGGTCTGGAAGGCGCCGTAGCCGACCCGCAGCACGGCCGAGACCTGATTCACCCCGACATTCAGCATGAACTTCCACCATAATTCGCGCAGCATGTCGGCGGGGACGCGATGGGGAATGCCGGCCCGCCCCAGCAGGCCGGCGACGGCCGCGACCCGTGCCGAGGGGACGGGGTTCTGCGCCTCGCCGAAGACGATGGTGCCCAGCCGGCCGTAGCGGATGTCGTCGCCCTGGCGTACGGCGTCGGTTTCGACCACGAAGGAATAAAGCACCTTGTCCGCCCCGACGGCCTGGGCGATCACCCCCTCGCTGGCGATGCCGTTCAGCAGCGACAGGATGACGGTTTCGGGGCCGACGAAGGGCCGCACGGCGCCGATGGCCTCGGGAAGCTGGTGCCATTTGACGCCGATCAGCAAGAGGTCGGCCGGCGCCGCCGGCTGATCGGGGGACAGGACGCTGACCGCCAGGGGGCTGCCGTTCACCGTCACGCCCTGCCGCCGGTAGCGCTCGGCCCGTTCGCCCGCCGCGACGACCCGCAGATCGATCTGCGGCACCCGCCCAAGGCTCTGGGCGAACATGCCGCCCAGGGCACCCAGGCCGCAGACATAGACCCGTTCGATCACCGTCCTTCCTCCGCCGGATGACATTCCGCCAAAGGATAGCCCGACATCCCGCCGTCCGAAAGGGAGCGCGGGGGCACGGATCAGTAGTAGCGCGGCACCTTCATGGAGTCCGGGACCGGATGGCGTGTGTAATTCGGGTCGCGCTCGCGCTCGGGCAGGGTGATGGGCGGGTGCTCGATCTCGTGGTAGTCGATCTGGCTCAGCAGATGGCGGATGCAGTTCAGCCGCGCCCGCTTCTTGTCCACCGCCTCCACCACCCACCACGGCGCCTCGGTGATATGGGTGCGGGCCAGCATCTCCTCTTTGGCCATGGTGTATTGTTCCCAGCGGCGCCGGGATTCCAGGTCCATGGGGCTTAACTTCCACTGCTTGATGGGATCGGAGATCCGCATATGGAAGCGGAAGTTCTGTTCGTCGTCGGTGATCGAGAACCAGTACTTGATGAGGATGATTCCCGAGCGCACCAGCATGCGTTCGAATTCGGGTACCGCCCGGAAGAACTCCTCCACCTCTTCCTCGGAGCAGAATCCCATCACCCGTTCGACGCCGGCCCGGTTGTACCAACTGCGGTCGAACAGCACGATCTCGCCGCCGGCCGGCAGGTGGGCGACGTAGCGCTGAAAATACCATTGGCTGCGTTCTCGCTCGCTGGGGGCGGGCAGGGCGGCGACGCGGCAGACGCGGGGATTGAGGCGCTGGGTGATGCGCTTGATCACCCCGCCCTTGCCGGCGGCGTCGCGACCTTCGCAGACCACCACCACCTTCAGCTTCTTGTGCACCACCCAGTCCTGGAGCTTGACCAATTCGCCCTGGAGGTGGAACAGCTCGCGGAAGTAGCGGTGGCGTTCGACTGTGGCGGGATGCTCGTCCGCCGGCGGCATGTCGTCGAGCATGCGGGCGATGCGGTCGTCGCCGTCGTCGTTCAGCGACATCTCGATCTCTTCGTCCAGATCGTCGGCCTGCTCCAGGCTGATGCGCCGCGCCATCTGGTCGGGGGGGGTGGTCAAGGCAGCCTCCGCTTTCGGTTGGCAGATCATAGCGAAGTCTGCTCCGGCCGGACAGGGGGTGGCCGGTGACGCGACCATGACACCGCTGGCCCCCCTCCCATCGTGAGAGTGGCTCCCCCCCCCTGGCGGGGGACGGGTCTTTCGCCAATGGATCGTTGCTTCCCCCAAAGCAGGGACTATCCCCAATGGCGCCCGCGACGGCGGCGTGGCCGTGGGATAGTGGCGGTTGAACGGTGTGATCGGGAGGCCGGGTCATGAGCGAAGCGGTCAAGCCCCATCTGTCGTCCGCCCACCTTCTCGGCCTGTTGCGCCAGATGGTGCGGATCCGCCGTTTCGAGGCCAAATGCGCCGAACTGTACCAGGCGGAGAAGATTCGCGGCTTCCTCCATCTCTACGATGGCGAGGAGGCGGTGGCTGTCGGCGTCGAAGGACAGCTGCGGCCCGAGGATTCCATCGTTTCCACCTATCGCGAACACGGCCATGCCCTGGTCCGCGGCCTTTCCATGGCGGCGGTAATGGCCGAGATGCTGGGCAAGCGCGAGGGGTGCAGCCGCGGGCGGGGCGGCTCGATGCACATCTTCGACGTCGCCGCCCGCTTCTACGGCGGCAACGCCATCGTTGGCGGTGGCCTGCCGCTGGCGGTGGGGCTGGCCCTGGCCACCAGGATGCAGCGCGGGCCGGGGATATCCGCCTGCTTCTTCGGCGATGGCGCCGTGGCCGAAGGCGAGTTCCACGAAAGCATGAATCTGGCCGCCCTGTGGGGATTGCCCGTGCTGTTCGTGTGCGAGAACAACCTGTATGCCATGGGCACCGCCCTCGACCGTGCCCAGGCCTGCACCGATCTGCGGGGGCGGGCGGAAAGCTACGGCATGCCGGCCCTGACGGTCGACGGAATGAACGTGGTGGCGGTCGAGGCCGGGGCGGCCAGGGCCATCGCCGCCATCCGCAGCGGCGGCGGTCCATTCTTCCTGGAGTGCCGCACCTATCGGTTCCGCGCCCATTCCATGTTCGACGCCCAGCTTTACCGGGAGCGGAGCGAGGTGGAAGCCTGGCGGGCGCGCTGCCCCATCCGTCTGCTGTCCGGCTGGTTGCAGGACAGCGGCATGGCCCATGCCGGGCAGATCGCCGCCATCGAGGCCGCGGTCGATTCCGAAATCGCCGAGGCCACCGCCGCGGCCGAGGCGGGGGAATGGGAGCCGGTCGGGGATCTGGCCCGTGACGTCTATGCCGGGGGAGACCGGCAATGACGGCGGACGGGCAGATCACCTATCGCGAGGCCCTGCGCGAGGCCCTGCGCGAGGCCCTGAGCGCCGACGACCGCGTGTTCCTGATGGGCGAGGATGTCGGCCGGTACGGCGGCTGCTACGCCGTCAGCAAGGGCCTGCTGGCCGAATTCGGGCCGGAGCGGATCCGTGACACCCCGCTGTCGGAATCGGCCTTCGTCGGGGCCGGCATCGGTGCCGCCATCGCCGGCATGCGACCCGTCGTCGAGGTGATGACGGTCAATTTCAGCCTGCTGGCCCTGGACCAGATCGTCAATAACGCCGCCACCCTGCGCCACATGTCGGGCGGGCAGGTGGGCGTGCCTGTGGTGATCCGCATGGCCACCGGGGCGGGACGGCAACTGGCGGCCCAGCATTCCCATAGCCTGGAAGCCTGGTACGCCCACGTTCCCGGCCTGAAGGTTCTGGCCCCGGCCACCATCCCCGATGCCCGCTTCATGCTGGGCGCCGCCCTGCGGGACCCCGATCCCGTCATCCTCTTCGAGCATGTGATGCTCTACAATGCGAGCGGCCCCGTGCCCGACGGCGCCGGCTGCGAGCCGATCGACCGTGCGGTGGTGCGCCGCGCCGGGCGGGATGTCTCGCTGATCGCCTATGGCGGTACCCTGGCCAAGGCGCTGGAGGCGGCCGAGGCCCTGGCCGGCGACGGGATCGCCGCCGAGGTGGTGGACCTGCGCAGCCTGCGGCCGCTGGATGAGGCGACCTTGCTGGAATCGGTGCGCCGGACCCGCCGCGCCGTGGTGGTGGACGAGGGCTGGCGCAGCGGCAGCCTGGCCGCCGAGATCAGCGCCCGCCTGATGGAGGGCGCTTTCTGGCAGCTCGACGCGCCCGTGGCCCGGGTCTGCGCCGCCGAGGTGCCGATTCCCTATGCCCGCCACCTCGAACAGGCGGCGCTGCCCCAGCCGGCGGCCGTTGTCGCGGCGGCCAAGGCTGCCATGGGGGCGCGATGAGCACCGAATTCCGCATGCCCTCCCTGGGGGCCGACATGGAGGCCGGCACGCTGGTGCACTGGCTGAAGGCGCCGGGTGACAGGGTGCGGCGCGGCGAGGGCGTCGCGGTGGTCGAAACCCAGAAGGGCGCCATCGAGGTGGAAATCTTCACCGACGGCATCCTCGACCGCCAATTGGTGGCGCCGGGCACCACCGTGCCGGTCGGCACGCCCCTGGCCCTGATCCGCGACGGGGGCGAGGAGCCGGCGGCACCGTCTCTCCCGCCGTCCGCCCCGCTGCGGGCGACGCCGGGCGCCCGCCGGCTGGCGGCGGCCCGCAAGCTCGACTTGGCGGGCATCGCCGGCAGCGGGCCGGGGGGCGCCGTTACCGAACATGACGTCGAAGCCGCCCCTCCGGTGCCGCGCCGCGCCGCGCCCGCCCCTCCGGCCCTCGACCTTGCCGCCATGCGCCAGGCCATGGCGGCGGCCATGGCTCGCGCCAAGCGCGAGATCCCCCATTACTACCTGACCGCCACCCTTGATCTTGGACGCGCCCGCGCCTGGCTGGGCGCCGCCAACCAGGCGCGCCCCCCCGAGCGGCGTCTGCTGATGGCCGCCCTGCTGGTCAAGGCCGCCGCCTTGGCGGTGCGCCGCTCGCCCGAGATGAACGGCGCCTTCCTTGACGGCGCCTTCCGGCCCGGCGCCGCCATCCATGTCGGCTTCGCGGTGGCGGTCCGCGGTGGCGGGCTGGTGGCGCCTGCCCTGCACGACGCCGACAAAGGGACCCTTGACGAACTGATGGCCGGATTGCGCGACGTCGCGGCGCGGGCCCGCGCCGGCACGCTGCGCAGTTCCGAACTGGCCGATCCCACCATCACCGTCACCAGCCTGGGCGACGGCGGAGCCGAAGCCGTCCTTCCCATCATCACCCCGCCGCAGGTGGCGGTGCTGGGCTTCGGGCGCGAGACGGTGCGTCCCTGGGTGGTGGCGGGTGCGGTGGCGGCGCGGCCGACGGTGGTCGCCGCCCTGGCCGGCGACCACCGGGTCAGCGATGGCCATCGCGGCAGCCGGCTGCTCGCCGAGATCGATCGCCTGCTGCAACGCCCGGAGGAGCTATGACCCGTGAAGAAATCCGCGCCGTCGTGGTGGAGGAACTGAAGCGCGTCGCGCCCGAACTCGATCCGGCAGCCCTCGACCCCGACGCCCTGGTCCGCGATCAGGTGGAGATGGATTCCCTCGACCTGCTGAATTTCCTGACCGCCATTCACCGGCGGCTGGGCATCGACATCCCCGAGCGGGATTACGGCGAACTGGCCACCCTGACCCGGATCGAGGCCTATCTGGCCGGCCGCCTGGCCGCCGCCCATTCGTGACCGAGAGGAGGTCCGTCATGACCGAACCGAAGCCCTCCGCCCATCCAGCGGTCGTCCGCGACGACGAGGAGCGGCCGCCCCTGACCCTCACCCTGGATAAGCTGGCCTATCTGATCGTCAAGGCCCGCGAGTTCGACGCCAAGGTCGCGTCCGGCGACGGCGAATCGGCCTCCAATCCCGCCGACGACAGCGAAGTCTCGGTCCTGGAGGACACCGGAGAGGACGGCACCTACGAGGAATTGGCGGCGGCGCTGGACGGCCTGAACGACGACGAGAAGATCGAAGTCCTGGCCCTGGTATGGCTGGGGCGCGGCGATTTCGCCCCTGACGACTGGACGGCGGCGCTGGAGCAGGCCGGCGAGGTCCACGACCGGCGCGAAACCGCATATCTGCTGGGCATCCCCCAACTGGGCGACCTGCTGGAGGACGGCTTGGCCATGCTGGGTTATCCCACCGGCGAGTTGGGATTCGGGCGGTTGTAACCGGAAAGCGAGGGAGGCGGCGATGGGCCGGTTGGAGGGCAAGGTGATCGTGGTGACCGGCGGCGGCCGGGGCATCGGGCGGGCCACCTGCGCCATGGCGGCGCGTGAAGGCGCCCGGGTGGCGGTCACCGACATTCGGGACGAGGACGGCGGCGCGGTGGCCGATGCAATCGTCACCGGCGGCGGCAAGGCGATGTTCCTTCACCACGACGTTGCCGACGAGGCGGCGTGGCGGCAGGTGATGGCGGCGGTGCTGGACGCCCAGGGCCGGGTGGACGGCGTCGTCAACAACGCCGGGTTCGGCGTGTGGTCGAACATCGAGACCACCAGCCTGGACCTGTGGCGGCGGCTGATGGCGGTCAACCTGGACGGGGTGTTCCTCGGCACGCGTGAGGCGATCCGGGCGATGAAGGGCAGGGGCAGCGGCGCCATCGTCAACCTGTCCTCCGTCGCCGGCTTGGTAGGCGACGCCGATCTTGCCGCCTACAACGCCACCAAGGGCGGGGTGCGGCTGCTGACCAAGTCGGCCGCCCTGCATTGCGCCCGCACCGGCACCGGTATCCGCGTCAATTCCGTCCATCCCGGCGCCATCCGCACCCCCTTGCTGGACGCCCTGCTGGACAGCAGCGGCGACCGGGATGCCGCCGAGCGCGAGGTGATCGGCCAGCATCCGCTGGGCCGGCTCGGCGAGCCCGACGACGTCGCCGCCGGGATTGTCTATCTGCTGTCCGACGAATCCCGTTTCGTGACCGGTGCCGAACTGGTGATCGATGGCGGGTTCACCGCGCAATAGGGCAGGATTGTCGCTACGTACCGCTGTGGCGACCGCGCCGTCCCGCAAAGGCGTCTCCGGTCCCAAAACGGACGAAGGCCCCAGGTTTCCCTGGGGCCTTCGATGGTGGGCGGTACTGGGATTGAACCAGTGACCCCTACGATGTCAACGTAGTGCTCTCCCGCTGAGCTAACCGCCCCCGGTGCCGTTCCGGCGCCGAGGGCGCGTTTCTAGCGTCTTTCGCCGGGCATTGCAAGCCCTTCTGTCAGCCGTTCAAACGGGCGGGCGGATGGCGGAAATGCGGGGGTGGCCCGCATCTGGGCTGTGACAGCCGGCCGGCAACCTGCTAATACCGTTGTCCCATGGACGACGTGCCATTCGCAGCGATGGATGAGGGGATCCTGGCGGTGCTTGCCCCGCCGGAACAGAGCCGGCCCCTGGTGTTCGCCTCGCCCCATTCCGGGCGTGACTACCCCGCCGATTTCGTGGCGGCGGCGCGATTGGATCCCCTTGGCCTGCGGCGGTCCGAGGACAGTTTCATCGACGAGCTGTTCGGCTCGGCGCCGGCCCACGGCGCGCCGCTGCTGGCGGCCCGCTTCCCCCGCGCCTTCTGCGATCCCAACCGCGAGCCCTACGAACTGGATCCCTCCATGTTCTCGGGGCCGCTGCCGCCCCAGGCCAACAGCCGCTCGCCGCGGGTCGCCGCCGGGCTGGGCACCATCGCCCGCGTGGTAGCCAGCGGTGCCGAGATCTACCGCGACAAGCTGCCGGTAGCCGAGATCGAGCGGCGCATCGCCGGCTACTACCGCCCCTATCACGACCGGCTGCGGGCACTGGTCGAGGCGACCCGGCGGCGGTTCGGATGGTCGCTGCTGGTCGACTGCCATTCCATGCCTTCGGTGGGCGGGCCGCTGGACCGCGATGCCGGGCTGTCGCGGGTCGACGTGGTGCTGGGCGATTGCTACGGCGCGGCCTGTGCCCCGGCGATCATCCAGACCGCCGAAGCGGAATTCGTGCGGCAGGGCTATCGCGTGGTGCGCAACACGCCCTATGCCGGCGGCTTCACCACGCGGCATTACGGCCAGCCGCGCCACGGCAGCCACGCCCTGCAGATCGAGATCAACCGCAGCCTTTACATGGACGAGGCCACCCACACCAAGACCGCCGGTTTCGCCCGCTTGGCCGCCGATATCGACGAGGTGGTGGCGGCGCTGGCCGATCTGACCGCAAGGCCGATGCCCGGATGAGCACTCCCCCGATGGCCCCTTTGCCGGTGACGATCCGCGACGCCACCGAGGCGGACATGGCCGCCGTGCAGGCGATCTACACCTTCTACGTCACCCGTAGCGCCGCTTCGTTCGAAGAGGAGCCGCCGCCGGTCGAGGAGATGGTGCGCCGCCGTGCCACCACCCTGGCCCGCGGCCTGCCTTATCTGGTGGCCGAAGAGCGGGGTGAGGTGCTGGGCTATACCTATGCCGGTCCCTGGCGTCCGCGCTCGGCCTATCGCTACACCGTCGAGGATTCCATCTATGTCGCTCCCTTCGTCTGCCGCCGCGGCATCGGCCGTGCCCTGCTGGCGGCGCTGGTCGAGCGCTGCACCCAGCTGGGCTATCGCCAGATGATCGGGGTGATCGGCGATTCCGCCAACCAGGGCTCCATCGGCCTGCACCGGTCGCTGGGCTTCCGCCAGGAGGGGGTACTGCGCGGCGTCGGCCTGAAATTCGGCCGCTGGGTGGACGTGGTGATCATGCACCGGTCGCTGGGCGGCGACGACCGCCCGTTGCCCGACGGCGGCATCGCGCCGCCGCTGCCGCGCCTTCCCGGCTGATACCTGGGCCACGCGTTTTCGATCCGTGGCCCAGGTCTTCGGCGGCCGTTGAGGTCGCGGCCAAGCCCGCGGCGCGGGCGCCCGGCGAGGGGCCAAAGAACTCGGCATGAAAAAGGCCTCCGGGGTTGCCCCCGGAGGCCTTGTCCTGTCGGTGGAACCGGCCGGTCAGCGCGAGTAGAACTCGACCACCAGATTGGGTTCCATCTGGACCGGATAGGGCACGTCGGCCAGCTTGGGGGTGCGGACGAACTTGCCCTTCATATCCTTGTGGTCGACTTCCAGATAGTCGGGAACGTCGCGCTCGCCGCTCTGGGTGGCTTCCAGGATCAGGGCCATGTCCTTGGACCGCGGACGGACGCTGATCACGTCGCCGTCCTTCAGGCGGTAGCTGCCGATGTTGACGCGCTTGCCGTTGACCTGGATGTGGCCGTGGTTGACGATTTGGCGGGCGGCGAACGGGGTCGGCGCGAACTTCAGGCGGTAGACGGCGGCGTCCAGGCGGCGCTCCAGCAGGCCGATCAGGTTCTCCGAGGTGTCGCCGCGGCGGCGCACGGCCTCGTCATACAGCTTGCGGAACTGCTTCTCGCTGATGTTGCCGTAATAGCCCTTCAGCTTCTGCTTGGCCATCAGCTGGGTGCCGAAGTCGGACGGCTTCTTGCGGCGCGCGCCATGCTGGCCCGGAGGATTCTCCTTGCCCTTGTTCAGCGGGCTCTTGCCGCGGCCCCACAGGTTGACGCCGAGGCGGCGATTGATCTTGTACTTCGCTTCAATACGCTTGGTCATGGTGGTCCCGTATTGCAACCGGTTGGCATTGTCCCGATAGTCCTGGTCCCGGCCGCGCCGGGGGAGGGGTGGACACAGACGCCACCCGCGTTCTCGGGAATGAAGCGGCGCGTATAGCGCAGCCGGGCGGCCCTGTCAATGTCGGGCTATGGCCGATGCAGGGCAAAGGCAGATGGAAACGGCTAGGCCGGCGACTGACCCGTTGAGGGCCCGCGGGCGGCGAGCGAGCGCAAGCCAAGGCGCGCCGCCCGGCGTTTTGAGCGGCAAAGGCGAAGCCGGATCAAGGCATGTGGGCGGCCACGAACTTCACCAGCGCCAGACGCGCCGGATGGAAGCGCAACCCGACCCGCTCGGCCTCCTCATGCACCACGACGCCATCGGCCTGCATGCCGCCGGTCAGGTCCACAAGCTGGCCGTCGCTGGGATAGAGGGTGAAGGCCATCGGCTCGCGGCTGATGGGAAAGCCGCGTTCCAGGGTCAGGCCGGTGGCCGAGAATTCGACCACCTTGACCAGCTGGCCGCCGATGCTGGCCACCAGGCCGGGGCCGTGGAGGCGGGGATAATGGCGCCGGTCGCGGGCGCTCGGCGGTGCTGCGGCCTCGGTGGACGGAGTGCGGGTGCGGGATGGGCGGCGTTTGCTCATGGATGCCTTCCTAGCCGTTCGATGATCCTCCTTGTCAGAAGGTGGGAAGGCGGATGCGTCGGGGGAAGGGGCGGCCAGGCTTCTCCGGCCGGCGGCGTTCATGCTACCTTTCGGCGTATTCGGCCTGCCGGAGAACGCGCCATGACCATTGCCGTCGGACTTCTGACCTTTCCCAACGTCCAGCAACTGGACCTGACCGCCCCCTACGAGGTGTTCGCGTCGGTACCGGGCGCCCGGGTGCATTTGCTGTGGAAGGATCTGGCGCCGGTCACCGCCTCCACCGGGCTGGTGCTGTCGCCGACCACCGCCTTGGCGGATTGCCCTGTCCTCGACGTGTTGTGCGTCCCGGGGGGAAGCGGCGTCAACGCCCTGATGACCGATGTGGCGGTGCTGGAGTTCCTGCGTTTTCAGGCGGGGCGGGCCCGCTTCGTGACCTCGGTCTGCACCGGCGCCCTGCTCCTGGGGGCGGCCGGCCTGCTCAAGGGCCGGCGCGCCACCACCCACTGGATGGCCCTCGACCTGCTGGCGGCGTTCGGCGCGGTGCCGGAGGCCAGGCGGGTGGTGCGCGACGGGGCGCTGATCACCGCCGGAGGGGTGACCGCCGGCATGGATTTCGGCCTGGCGGTGGTGGCCGAACTATGCGGCCGTGATCAGGCCGAGGCGGTTCAACTCGCCCTGGAATACGCCCCGGCGCCCCCTTTCGCGGCGGGCACGCCGGGCACCGCGCCGCCCCAGGTGGTGGCGGTGGTGCGCGACCGCCTGGGCGCCAGCCGCCGGGCGCGCGAGAAGATCATCGCCACCCTGCGGGTCTGACGCCGCCGGGCGACGGGCTAGCGTTCCTCTCCCACGCCCCAGATGTCGCGGGCGTATTCGGCGACCGTGCGATCCGAGGAGAACTTGCCCATGCGCGCCACGTTCAGGATGGCGCGCCGGGTCCATTCGTCGGGGTCTCGGTAGATCTGCTCGACCCGTTCCTGGGCCTGGAGGTACAGGCGGAAATCGGCGGTCAGCAGGTAGTGGTCGGCGCCGCTCAGCATGTCGACGATACCCTGGAAGCGGTCGGGCTGGTCGGGCGAGAAATAGCCCGAGCGGATCATCTCCAGGGCGTGGCGCAGATCGTCGTCGGCGGCGATGGCCGACGCCGCGTCGTAGCCGTCCACCCGGTGGCGGGCCACGTCCTGGGCGGTCAGGCCGAACAGGAACATGTTGGCCTCGCCCACCTCCTCGCAGATCTCGACATTGGCGCCGTCCCAGGTGCCGATGGTCAGCGCGCCGTTCATCGCCATCTTCATGTTGCCGGTGCCCGAGGCTTCGGTGCCAGCGGTCGAGATCTGCTCGGACAATTCGGCGGCCGGCATGACCAGTTCGGCGGTCGACACGTTGTAATTGGGCACGAAGACCAGTTTCAGGCGGTTGCCGATCAGCGGGTCGTTGTTGACCACGTCGGCCACGTCGTTGATCAGCTTGATGATCAGCTTGGCCATCTGGTAGCCGGGCGCCGCTTTGCCGCCGATGATCACCGTGCGCGGCACCGTCGCCACCGCCGGGTTGGTGCGGATGCGGCTGTAGCGGGTGATGACGTGCAGCACGTTCAGCAGCTGGCGCTTGTATTCGTGGATGCGCTTGACCATCACGTCGAACAGCGATTCCACTTCGACGTCGATGCCCAGGCGCTGGCCGATCACCGTGGCCAGCCGCTCCTTGTTGGCGCGTTTCACCGCCATGAACGCCTGGCGGAAGTCGGGATCGTCCGCCAGCGGCTCCAGCTTGCGCAGTTCGGCCAAGTCGCAGGTCCAATCCGGCCCGATGCGGGCGGTGATCAGCTCCGACAGGCCGGGATTGGCCGCCACCAACCAGCGGCGCGGCGTGACGCCGTTGGTCTTGTTGTTGATCTTGCCCGGCGTGATGTGGTCGAAATCGGAGAAGATGGTGCTTTTCATCAGGCCGGTATGGATCGCCGCCACACCGTTGACGGCATGGCTGCCCACCACCGCCAAATGGGCCATGCGGACGCGGCGCTCGCCGTCCTCCCCGATCAGCGAGACGCGGCGCAGCAATTCGACGTCGCCGGGATAGCGGTGGCGGACGTCCTGAAGGAAGTCCTGGTTGATCTGGTAGACGATCTCCAGGTGGCGCGGCAGGATGCGTTCGAACATCTCGACCGGCCAAGTCTCCAGCGCCTCGGGCAGCAGGGTATGGTTCGTATAGGCGCAGCAGCGGCGCGTAATGGCCCAGGCCCGCGTCCAATCCAGTTGGTGTTCGTCCAGCAGAACCCGCATCAGTTCCGCCACCACCAGCGCGGGGTGGGTGTCGTTGAGCTGGATGGCGACATGGTCGGGAAGCTGATTCCAGTCGGAATGCGCCTTGCGGAAGCGGGCCAGGATGTCCTGAATCGAGGCCGCAACGAAGAAATATTCCTGCTTGAAGCGCAGTTCCTTGCCGCGGGCGGTCAGGTCCGAGGGATAAAGAACCTTCGACAGGGTCTCGGATTCGTTCTTGTCGCGGACGGCCTCGATGTAGTTGCCGGCATTGAAGTATTTCAGGTCGAATTCGCGGGTGGATTTGGCCGACCACAGGCGCAGGTTGTTGACCGTCTTGCCGCCGTAGCCGGGGATCGGCACGTCGTAGGCCATGGCCATCACTTCCTCGGCATCCACCCACTGGGCGCGGGTCTGGCCCAGCACGTCCTTGTAATGCAGGACGCGGCCACCGAAGCGGACCGGATAAATCACGCCGGGGCGGGGGAATTCCCAGGGATTGCCGTAGCGCAGCCAGTTCTCGGGGCTTTCCACCTGCCAGCCGTCTTCGATGTGCTGGGTGAACATGCCGTAATCGTAGCGGATGCCATAGCCGAAGCCGGCGATGCCCAGGGTGGCCATGGAATCCAGCAGGCAGGCCGCAAGGCGGCCCAGGCCGCCGTTGCCCAGCGCCGCCTCGACCTCCCAGCCGACGATCTCGTCGAAATCCAGGCCCAGGCCATCGATGGCGGCGCGCAGGGTGTCGTAAAGGCCGAGATTGATCATGGAGTTGACCAGGCTGCGCCCGATCAGGAACTCCATCGACATGTAGTAGACGCGCTTCTTGTCCTTGGCGTAATAGCGGTTGAGGGTCGGCATCCACCGTTCGGTGACACGGTCGCGCACCGTATAGGCGGCGGCCATGAACCAGTCGCGCGCCGTGGCGCTGATCGGCTCCTTGCCCACCGAATACATCAGGTGGCTGGCCAGGCTGGACTTGACGCTCTCGACATCCGCGTCGAGCCTCCGTGCGGCGGGGGGCCCCAGACGGCTCATCGACATGTTCCTTCCCGCTACTTGCATCCGGTCTAGGGCATCGCAAGGTGGCGTCCGCAAGTCAAGCGCATTTCCCATGAACTTCCGGCGGGGCCTTGGGGTGGGGCGGCTAAATCCCAGCCATTTCCGGAGCTTGGAATACGATTCGCGCAAGCGGCTATCCCACCGGGACGGGTTGATGGGGCTAGCGGCCACGGCCATCTGTCGCCCGTGCGGCCAGGCCGCAGGCTTGGGGAGGACCAATGGCCTTCGCGGAAAAGGTGACCTCGGCGCTGATCGCCGCCCGCATCGGCGCCGGGATGGCGGTGCGCCGCGTGACCGCCGGTCCGTCCCTGGCCGAACGGCTGGCCGCCATTCCCACCCGCGGCCTGCCGCTGGCCCGGCCGGCGACCGTCCATTGGGACGAGTACGCGATCCCCTTCATCGAGGCGGAAACCGACGAGGACGCGGCGGTCGCCCTGGGGGTGGCGCATGCCCATCTGCGGCTGGGGCAAATGGAGATCATGCGCCGTCTGGCGACCGGCCGTCTGGCCGAGATGCTGGGCCCGGCGGCGGTCGAGATGGATCGCGGCCTGCGCATCCTGGGCTTCGGTCGGCCGGTTCCCGCCATGCTGGCCGCGATGCCGGCCGACACCAGGCGGTGGGTCGAGGCCTTCGCCGCCGGCATCAGCCACTACGTCCGCCACGTCGCCGCGCTGCCGGCCGAGTTCGCGTTGCTGGGCCTGCGGCGCGAAAGCTGGACCGCGGCCGACATATTGACCATCGGCCGGATGGCCTCGGCCGATTGCAACTGGGTGATCCTGTTCAACCTGCTGAAGCTGCGCCGCCGCCCCGACTGGCCGACCACCTGGCGTGCCCTGGCCGGGCAGGAGGGGGCGACCTTCCACGCCGGGGATCACGAGCTGGCCGGAGGACTGGGCGACCTTGCCACCCGGACCGCCCGCTCGGGCAGCAATGCGGTGGCGGTGGCCGGCGCGCGCAGCGCCAGCGGCGGCGCCCTGATGGCGGCCGATCCCCACCTCAACCTGATGCTGCCCAACCTGTGGCTGGCCGCCGGGCTGCGTTGCCCGTCCTACCACATGTGCGGCCTGATGCTGCCCGGCCTGCCCTTCGTCGCCATTGGCCGCAATCCCCGGGTGGCGTGGAGCGGCACCGCCCTGCAATCGGCTTCGACCGACCTGTTCGACGCCGGCGGCCTGCCGGCCCGGCCGTCGGGCGGCGGACGAATCGCCGTGCGCTGGGGGATGTCGCGCGGCGCGGCGCGGCGCGACACGCCGCTGGGGCCGCTGTTGTCGGACGCCTCGATCCTGGGGCTGTCCGACCCCGTCGCCCTCAAGTGGATGGGCCATCTGCCCAGCGACGAAATGACCGCCTGGCTACGGCTGGCCCAGGCCCGCGACTGGGCCGGTTTCGTCGCCGCCGCCGATGGCATCGCGGTGCCCGGCCAACATCTGCTGTATGCCGATGCGGCCGGCCATGTGGGCAAGCTGACCGTCTGCCGCCTGCCGCGCCGGCCCAGCCGGCCGCCGGCCGATGCCGTTCTGCCACCGGCCGAGGTCCGCCACTGGACCGCCTTCGTCACCACCCGCGACCTGCCGCAGATCTACGATCCGCCGGGTGGGATCGTGGTGTCGGCCAACGAAAAGCCGCGCCACGCCGGGGTGCCCATCGGCCTGTTCTTTCCCGGCCGCGACCGCTTCCTGCGGCTGCACCGGCTGTTGCGCGGCCGGGCCCGGCTGCGCCTCGATGACCTGGCGGCGCTCCAGCGCGACGTGCAGGCCGAGGGGGCGGCGCTAACCGCCGCCTGGCTGGGGCGGCGGCTGGACGATCATCCGCTGGCCGGCCGGCTGGCCAGGTGGGACGGCGCCTACCGTGCCGAGGCCAGCGAACCGCTGCTGTTCGAACGCCTGCTGTGCCGCCTGCATGGCTTGGCCCATGGCGAGGATGGCGAGAGCGCCTATTGGGCGAGCTGGAATCCGGCGGCCTTGACCCGGCGGCGGCTGGCCGCCCTGCCGCCGGAGCGGCTGGAGGCGGAACTGCGCCGCGCCGCCGACGAGGTCCTGGCCGAGGGCCGGGAATCCTGGGGTGATCTGCACCGGCTGCGGCTGTCCCATGTGCTGGGCATGGTGCCGGGTCTGGGGCGGCTGTTCCGCTTTACCGACCTGCCGGCGGCCGGGGGCAACGAGACGTTGATGAAGACCGCCCACGGGCTGGCGCCGGCCGGCCGCCATCCGGTGCGCTACGGCGCCAATGCCCGCTTCCTTGCCGACCTCGCCGACCCCGATGCCACCCGTGTCGTGCTGCTGGGCGGCCAGGACGGCTGGCTCGGCTCGGAGAACTTCCTCGACCAGTTGGCTCCGTGGCGCGATGGCCGGAGTATCCGCCTGCCGCTCCGCTTGGAAACGGTGCGGGCGACCTTTTCCCATCGGACCGTCCTTTTGTCCTGATGCCGCCCGACGGGACGCCGGTCCTGCGCCTCTATGGCGGGCTGCGGCGGGCCTGCCTGGCCCGCCAGGACCCGGCGGCGGCGCAGGAAGGCCAGTTGCTGCGGCTGGTCCGCCGCGCCGCCGCCACCCGCCTCGGCTGCGACCACGGTGGCCGCCTTCGCCGCCGGGCTGGACCGGGCGCTGGCGGTGCCGCCCGGCTTCTTTCCCGCCTGGCTGCGCCGGCACGGTCGTCGGGGCGGCCGGAACAAGGTGCCGCGGGTCGTCAACGACGAGGTGCTGTTGGACGATCTGGTGGCGGCGGCCGAGCGGGCCGACAGATAATTATGGCTCAGCCGAAGGCGTCGTCGCAGGCTCGGCACAGGGGGAGCGATCCCAATTCGCCGGAGCGGAAGGAGTCCAGGATGCGGCGGAACGCCGGGCCGCGGCGGATCTCGGCCAGGCCCTGCTCCAGGATGTGGCCGATCTTCAATTCGGCATTGGCGTCGTAGCAGCCGCAGGCGGTCACCGTGCCGTCGCAGAACACCCCGACCGCGTTCAGCATGATCCGGCAGGGCATGCGCCGCTGGTGGTCGAGCGGCTTCAGCGACCATACGCCCCAGCGCGGGTGGAACCGGCCGCATTGGACGGTGCCGCCGAAATTGTTGGCGGCGACGGTAAAGACCGCCTCGACGTCCTGTTCGGCCAAGAAGGCGCGGGTGCGGCGGCTGACCTCGGCCCAGTCGTCGCCGGCCACCACCGCCTTGACGAAAAACGCGGTGCGGGTGCCCCGGGTGGCCGATTGCAGGGCAAGAAGGTTGGCCAGCACCTGTTCGAAGCGGGCGCCGACATAGACGCGCTCGTAGCTTGCCTTGTCCCAGCCGGCAAAGGAGAACTGGATGGAGGCCAGCCCCAGCCGGCCAAGGCGTTCGGCCCGTTCGGGGGTCAGCGGCGTGCCGTTGGTGACGATATGGGTTTCAAGGCCGGCGGCCACCGCCTGGTCCAGCATGGCAAAGATTCGCGGATGCAGCAGCGGCTCGCCCTGGCCGGCCAGGATGTTGAGCTTGCCGATGCCGTTGGCGCGGCATTCGGTCAGCACGCGGTCGAACACCGTCTGCTCCATGAAGCCCGAATTGCTTTGCCACACCCCATGGCCGCACATGGCGCAGCGCAGGTTGCAGCGGCGCGAAACCTGGACATAGACCTCCCACGGCACCAGGCGGCGGCGCTCGGCGGGGGCGATCAGCATGGCGCGGGCGGCGGCCAATTCGACCACGCCTTCGGCCAGACGCCCGGCTTCTTCCAGCGCGATTCCGCGAAAGTAATGCAGCCGGCTGGAGTCCGGCCGGGCGGCGATGGCGGCGTCGAGCCAGGGCAGGGCCTCGGCCGGCCGGCCCTGCTCGACCAGGGCGCCGGCCAAGCCGACGGCACCGTCGAAATGGGACGGCACCCGGGCCAGGGTCCGACGGAAACAGGCCTCGGCCTCGGCCCAGCGGTGCAGGGTCATCAGCACGGCGCCGCGCTGGAACGCGCAATCCGGCTCACCGGGATGGCGGGCCAACAGCCGTTCGGCCTCGTCCAGCCGTTGCAGCGCCGCCAGGCGCGCGGCTTCCGCCAGGGTGGCGGCGGGGTCGGGACGGCGGGGGCGGGATGGACGCTTGGTGCTCACGGCGGGTCTCGCGGGTCGGCGGCGGAGGATTGTCGCCATCCCCGCCGGCCGGCTCAACCGGCGGAACCGCACCCTTGCCGTAAGGCAGGGGCTGACCCGTGCCGCCCTTGGTCGCCATGCGCCCCATGAACAGTAGCGAGATCCTTTGACTTATATGCGAGTTTACTTAGTCATGCGGAGTCAATGGATCGCAAGGTTTCTTCTTCCGGTTGGGTCAAGATCGAGCTATTCTGATCCCAATCACAGGGCAAAGCTGCCCGAATGGGAAATGTTGGTCGCCTTATGGTTCCGCGGCGAGGGTGATCGATGCCTCTATACGAACAGCGCAAGTTCGTCGCGCCGGAATTTATCTTTGGTCTGAACGCGCGCCAACGGGTTGCGCAGTACGCGCGCAATTTTGGGGCCCGTCGTGTCCTGCTGGTCTCAGACGCCGGCATCGCGGCGGAAAGGTGGCTGAACGACGTGCGCGTCACCCTTGATGCCGCCGGTCTGGCGAGCGAGGTCTTTCTCGACGTCACGCCCAATCCCCGTGACAGAGAAGTGCGTGCCGGCACCGAGTTTTATCGCTCCTGCGGCTGCGACGTCATCGTCGCGGTCGGTGGCGGCAGCGTCATTGATTGCGCCAAGGGCATCGGGATCATGGCGACGAATGGCGGCGACATCCTGACCTATGAGGGGATCGACAAGATCGAGGCGCCGACGCCGCCGCTGATCTGCATTCCGACTACAGCGGGAACATCGGCCGATCTTTCACAATTTTGCATCATCACCGACCTCGGCCGTCGCGTGAAAATCGCCATCATCAGCAAGGCGGCGGTTCCCGACGTCGCGCTGGTGGATCCGGAAACCACGCTGACCATGGACCCCTATCTGACCGCCTGCACCGGGATCGACGCCTTGGTGCATGCGATGGAGGCGTTCGTGTCGACGGCCAGTTCGCCGGTCGTGGATGTCCACGCCCTGGCAGCGATGCGCCTGATCCGCGACAATCTTGTCGCCACCATCAAGGCGCCGGGCGATCTGGTTCGCCGCGAGCAGATGATGCTGGCCAGTTTGCAGGCCGGGCTGGCGTTTTCCAATGCCAGCCTCGGTGCGGTCCATGCGACCGCGCACAGCCTCGGCGGGTTCCTCGACCGCCCGCATGGCGAAAGTAACGCCCTGATGCTCGAACATGTGATCCGCTTCAACTATTCCAACGCAGCCGACCGGTACGACACGATAGCGCAAACACTTGGCATCGACCTGCGCGGCATGACCGGGACGCAACGCCGCGACGCGCTGGTCGAGTGGGTGCGCCAGTTGCGGCTGGCCTGCGGCGTGTGCGACGGGCTGGGCGCGCGCGGGGTCCGTAGCGGCGATATCGACGATCTCTCCGGGTTCGCCGCGCAGGACCCCTGCATTTTCACCAATCCGCGCCGCGCCAACCGGGACGATCTCCACGTCATCTATGAAGAAGCCCTCTGACCTCTCTCCACCAATTCCCGCGGACGATGATCCCGATTGGGCGGATCAGCGGCGGCGGGTGATCGGTCTCGGCGAGCGCTCTTTCCACAAGAGCTACTATCCGGAGCTGCGGCGCCGGGTCGACGATCTCGGACAGGCGCACAAAGCCCTTCAGGACCAGATCGAATTCATTCGCCAACTGATCGACACCATTCCCAATCCGGTCTTCTTCAAGGACGCCAAGGGCCGCTATCTCGGCTGCAATCGGGCCTTCGAAGCCTATATCGGCATCTCCCGCGAACGCATCGTGGGGGCGGGCGTCGCCGATGTCGCGCCGCCGGACCTCGCCCTGATTTACGAGGAGGCCGACCGCAAGATGCTCGCCGGGGATCATCTCCAGGTCTATGAGGCGAAGGTGCGTTTTGCCGACGGCACGCTCCGCGACGTGCTGTTCAACAAGGCGGTGTTTTTTACCCGCGACGGGACGCCCGCGGGCATCGTGGGCGTCATGCAGGATATCACCCCGTTGAAGAGTACGCAGGCGCAGCTCGACCACTTGGCCCATCACGATCCCCTTACCGGCCTGCCCAACCGGGTGTTGCTGGCCGATCGCCTCCAGCAGGCGATGATCCTGTCGGAGCGGCGGCATAATCTGGTGGCGGTGGTCTACATCGATCTCGACGGTTTCAAGGCGATCAACGATGCCTACGGGCATACGACCGGCGACCGGCTGCTCGTCGAACTGGCCGGCCGCATGAACGATTCCCTGCGCGACGGCGATACCCTGGCGCGCCTGGGCGGCGATGAATTCGTCGCGGTACTTCTCGATCTGGAGAATCGCGAGGCCATTACGCCCATCGTCGATCGGCTGATGCTTACGGCAGGCGCGTCGGTCGAGATCGACCGGCTGGACCTGCGTGTCTCCGCCAGCCTCGGCATCACTTTCTTTCCGCAGGCCGAGGATATTACGGCCGACCAACTCATGCGCCAGGCCGACCAGGCGATGTATCAGGCCAAGCAGGGCGGGAAGAACTGCTATCGGATCTTCGATCACGAATACGACCGGATGCTGCGCAGCCGCCATGAACGCATCGAACGGCTCCGCGACGCGCTGGAGAGCGGGAGGTTCGTCCTCTACTACCAGCCGAAGGTCAACATGCGCAGCGGCGCGGTGGTCGGGGCCGAGGCGTTGATCCGCTGGCAGCATCCCGAACACGGAATCCTTCCGCCGGCCAAGTTCTTGCCATTGATCGAAAACGACGACCTGATCGTGTCGATCGGCGACTGGAGCATTGAAGCGGCGCTTCGGCAGATGGAGGACTGGCGGTCGGTGGGCCTCGACGTGCCGATCAGCGTCAATGTGGCGGGACGGCAACTGCAATCGTCTGGATTTCTTGAGAAAATCAAGATCGCGCTCGCCCGGCACCCGGCCGTTGCGCAGCGCCTCGAACTGGAAGTCCTGGAGAGCGCCGCGCTCGGCGATATCGACGAGGTGTCGCGGGTGATGACGGCGTGCCGGGACCTGGGCGTCAGCTTCGCCTTGGACGATTTCGGCACCGGCTATTCCTCGCTGACCTACCTCAAGCGTCTGCCGGTCCAGACACTGAAGATCGATCAGAGCTTCGTGCGCAACATGCTGGCGGACCCGGATGATCTCGCCATCCTCGAAGGGATTATCGGCCTGGCCGAATCCTTCCGGCGCCGAACCATAGCCGAGGGGGTGGAAACCGCGGCGCATGGCGAAATCCTGCTGCGTTTGGGCTGCGAGTTGGGCCAGGGTTTTGCATTCGCGCGGCCGATGCCGGCGGATCAGATCCCCGGCTGGATGGCGACCCGGACGCCGCGGACTTAGCCCCTGCGGTTCAGTTGAGGGGGGGCAGGGGGAATCGCATGAAATCGGAACGCCGCCATCACCGGACTTGTTCCGGTGACGGATCGCGAGGAATCTGTTCCCGCGGGGATTGTGCGCCGCGGGGGGCTCGGGCATTATGACCCGCCCATTCCGCCGCGCCTGGGAGCCATCCCTTGCAGCCCATGCTGTCCTCCACCCCGCACGCGCCCTGCGATGGCCGTGGCTGGCGCTTCGGCATCCGCGCCCGGCTGCTGGCGGCGGCGGTGGTGGTGGCCGCGTTGACGCTGGTGGGCGGCGCCCTGACATGGCGCAGCTATGCCGACATCGAGGGCTCGATGGCCGCAATCCGCCGCGAGGATCTGGGGGGCGAGCGCCCGGCGCTGACGGCGGCCGGCGGTGCCGGCACGTCCCCCCGGGAATTGCGGCTCGCCCGGCAATCGGCGGCGGCCGACCAGGCGGCGGCGGCGCTGCGTGCCGGGCGGGCCACGGTGATGGCGGTCCTGCTCGGCACCGCCTTTGTCCCGCTGTTCCTGTGGCTCTTTCTGGGCCGGACCGTCGTCGGCCGGTTGTCGCTGCTGGCCGGGTCGATGCACCGGATCGTCCAGGGCGATTACCGCACCCCCATCACCCCGGCCGGCAGCGACGAAATCGGTGACATGGCGGCGGAACTGGCGGTGTTCCGCGACGCCATGGCCCGCCTCCAGGCCAGTTCGGCGGCGTTGATCGAAAGCGAGCGGCGGGTGCAGGCCATTCTGGCCACTTCGCCGCTGCCGCTGGCCATCAGCCGGATCGACGATCACCGCCTGGTCTATGTCAATCCCCGCTGGCGCGAGCTGTTTCACGTCACCGACCCCGAGGCCGAGGGCATCTGCGCCACCTCGTTCTACGCCGATCCGGCCGACCGGATGCGGGTGGTGGCGCGGGTGCTGCGGGACGGCTATCTCGGCGAATTCGAATGCCGGATGCGCCGCTCCGATGGGCAGGAATTGTGGGCCATGCTGTCGGCCGCCTGCATCGAGGTGGACGGGCGGCCGGCGGTGATCGTCTCGACCCTGGACATCACCAAGCGCAAGGACCAGGAAGAGGCCCTGGCCGAAGCCAAGCAACTGGCGGAGGAGGCCAGCCAGGCCAAGAGCCTGTTCCTGGCCACCATGAGCCACGAGATCCGCACGCCGATGAACGGCGTGCTGACCATGGCGGAATTGCTGGAGGACATGGCGCTTCCCCCCGAGCAGCGGGAAATCGCCCAGGTGATCCGCGATTCGGCGATCGCCCTGCTGGCGATCATCAATGACATCCTGGACTTCTCGAAGATCGAATCCGGGCGCCTGACCCTGGAGGACGTGGAATTCCCGCTGGCCGAGGTGGTGGAGGGCGTGGCCGAGCTGCTGGCGCCGCGCGCCTTCGAAAAGGGCATCGGCCTGTTGACGTCGGTCGCTCCCGATCTGCCCGGCCGGCTGCTGGGCGACCCGGTGCGGCTGCGCCAGATCGTCACCAACCTGGCCGGCAACGCGGTGAAATTCACTGAAAGCGGCCATGTCCGCATTGCCGTCGAGGCGGCGGGGCCGCCGGCCGGCGGGCACATTCCCCTGCGGTTCAGCGTGGTCGATACCGGCATCGGCATGGACCCCCAGGCGCAGGAGCGGCTGTTCGAGCCCTTCGCCCAGGCCGACGCCTCCATTTCGCGGCGCTATGGCGGTACCGGGCTGGGCCTGTCCATCTGCCGCCGGCTGGTGGCGATGATGGGCGGCGACATCGGGGCGACAAGCCGGCGGGGCGAAGGGTCGACCTTCTGGTTCACCGTCCCCGTGGCGATGGTCGCGCCCGAGCCCGAGGCGGGGCCGGACCTGGCGGGCGTCGCGGTGCTGGTTCTGGCCGAAGGGGCGGCGGCGGCCGAGGTGTTCCGCCAGTATCTCGGCCATCTTGGCGCCCAGGTGGCGGTGGTCTCCTCGGTGGACGGGGCGCTGGCCGCGGTGCGGGCCGCCGCGCTGGCCGGATGGAGCTACGACGTGGTGCTGATGGACGGCTCCGCCGAGTTCCGGCTGCGCCTGTCGGCCGCCCGCGCCCTGGTCGCCGCCGCGGGCGACGGGGCCGAAGTCCGCGTGGTCATGGTCACGCCCGCCGCCGCCCATTCCGCGGCTTCGGTCGAGGCGCGGGCGGCCGGCCTGTTTGCCACCCTGTCCAAGCCGGTGCGCCGCGCCCATCTGTGGCGAGTGGTCGCCGCCGCCGCCGGCCGCGCCGAATTGGACGAGGAGGTGGGGGGGCCAGGGGCCGAGGCGTTCCTGCCGCCGTCCTTCGACGAGGCCGCCGCCGCCGGCGCGCTGATCCTGGTGGCCGAGGACAACCCCACCAACCAGGTGGTGATCCGCCACCTGATGGAGCGGCTGGGCTATGCCATCGATATCGTCGCCAATGGCTTGCAGGCCTGGGAGCGGTTGCAAATCCGCGATTACGGCCTGTTGCTCACCGATTGCCACATGCCGGAGATGGACGGCTACGAGCTGGCCACGCGGCTGCGCGCCGCCGAGGCGAGCCGCGGCCATCGCCTGCCCATCGTCGCCCTGACCGCCGACGCCCTGTCGGGCACCGCCAGCCGCTGCCACGCCTGCGGCATGGATGCCTTCCTCGCCAAACCCATCGAGATGGCGCAACTGGACGCGGTGATCCGCAAGCTGCTACCGCGCGCCGTCGAACTGCGCCGGCGCCGCACCGACGCCGCCGCCCCGGGCCGGGCGGCGGCGCCTCCCGCCGACCCCACCCTGCCGGCGGTGCTCGATCCCGCGCCGATGTGCGAAATCTTCGGCAGCCTGACCGCCGAGGCTCGCGAATTGCTGGCCCTGTTCGTCGATTCCACCCGTCCGCTGGTCGAGGCGGCGGACCATTCCCTGGCGGCCGGCGATGCCGCCCAGGCGCGCGAGGCCGCCCATGCGGCCAAGGGGGCGGCCAACAGTGCCGGCGCCTTCCGCTTCGCCCGGGTGGCCGGCGAGATGGAGGCCATCTGCGCCGACGGCGACCTGGCCCGCGCCCGCGCCCTGATGCCGGGCCTGCGCGCCGCCTTTGTCGACGCCGCCGAGGCGGTCGCGGCGCTCTAAGGTTTCAGCCGCTTGTCCACCACCCGCTTGGCCTTGCCCTGCGAACGTTCCACCGCCTCGGGCGGAGTGACGGTGACCCTGGTGGTGATGCCGATATAGGACTTGATGTGGTGTTGCAGGTCGCGTCCGGCGGCGGCCGCCGCCGCGGCGTCCCAGGCGCCGGGGCGCATTTCCACCGTCACCGCCAGACTGTCCAGATGGCCGTCGCGGCTGACCTCCAACTGGTAATGAGGCGCCAGGCGGGGGTCCTTTAGGATCAGTTCCTCGATCTGGGTCGGGAACACGTTGACGCCGCGGATGATCAGCATGTCGTCCGAGCGGCCGGTGATCTTGCCCATGCGGCGGAACGAGCGGGCGGTGCCGGGCAGCAGCCGGGTCAGGTCGCGGGTGCGGTAGCGGACCACCGGCAGCGCCTCCTTGGTCAGGCTGGTGAACACCAGCTCGCCCAGCTCGCCGTCGGGCAGCACCCGGCCGGTTTCGGGGTCGACGATCTCGGGATAGAAATGGTCCTCCCAGAGATGCAGGCCGTCCTTGGTTTCGATGCATTCGCAGGCGACGCCGGGGCCGATCACCTCGGACAGGCCGTAGATGTCGATGGCGTCCAGGCCCAGGCGCTGCTCGATCTCGGCCCGCATGGATTCGGTCCAGGGCTCGGCCCCGAACACCCCGATCTTCAGCGGGCAGTCCCGGGTGTCCAGCCCCTGGCGCTCCATCTCGTCGGCGATGGCCAGCATGTAGGACGGCGTGACCATGATGATCTCGGGCTTGAAGTCCTCGATCAGGCGCACCTGGCGTTCGGTGAAGCCGCCCGACATGGGAATCACGGTGCAGCCCAGCTTCTCGGCGCCGTAATGGGCGCCCAGGCCGCCGGTGAACAGGCCGTAGCCATAGGCGATGTGGACCTTGTCGCTGGGCCGTCCGCCGGCGGCGCGCAGAGAACGGGCCATCAGCTGGGCCCAGGTGTCGATGTCGTGCTGGGTGTAGCCGACCACTGTGGGCTTGCCGGTGGTGCCCGACGAGGCATGCACCCGCACCACCTGATCCATGGGCACGGCGAACATGCCGAAGGGGTAGGTCTGGCGCAGATCATCCTTGGTGGTGAAGGGAAACTTGGCGAGGTCGGCAAGGTCGCGGAAGTCGTCGGGATGGACTCCCGCCGCCTTGCACTTGGCGCGGTAGTGCTCGACATGGGCGTAGGTGTGCTCGATCGACCATTTCATGCGCCGCAACTGCAACGCGGCGATTTCATCGCGGCTGGCCATTTCGATGGGATCGAGGATGTCGCGCGGCGGCGGGATGCGGCGGTTGGCGATGGCGGTCACGACTTCTCTCCCGGTTGGTGGGGTTTCCTACCCTTTTCGAGGGGACGGCTGCAACAAAAGTCACACATCGGCGGCGGGGCCGTCGGGCAGGATATGGCCGTCGACCACGCGGCATTGGCCGCGGAACAACAGCACCACTTCGCCCTTCTGGTTGGCGACCGTGACGTCGTAGAGCCCGGTCCGGCCTTTGCGCAGCACCTCCACCGCTTCGGCCACCAGCCGATCGCCCAGGTGGGCCGAGGCGGGATAGGTCACCGTGCAGGTCACTCCGACCGCGTTGCGGTTGTAAGAATTGCAGGCATAGGCAAAGGCGTCGTCGGCCAACTTGAAGGTGAAGCCGCCATGGCACAGGCCAAGTCCGTTCAACATGTCGGCGGTCACCGTCATCGCCATCCGGGCATAGCCTGGCCTGACCTCTTCGAGGCTGACCCCCAGGAAATGCGAACTGGCGTCGCGCGCCATCATGGCGCGGCCGACCCGTTCCGCCAGGGTGGTGTCAACAGTCATAATCAGTCCCCCTTTTTGCATCGTATGCAGCTTTATCGAGCATTCTGACAGGGAACGTCGAGTTTTTCCCGCTTGCAAGCCCCCTGGCCTGGCAGTACCGTCCTCGCTCGAGGGGTGGGGGAGAGGAAGGCGCGCTTTGGACTCACTGCGAGCCCTGATCAAGAAGCTGATAAGTGTCGTCTTTGCCGGGATGACGATGGCCGAGGTCTTCGATCTCCTGGTGCCGACCCGGCAATCCGCTTTCGTTCAGCGTCGGCGCTCCCTGCTGATTCTTTCCCGTGTCCGTCTGGTCGCCGCCACCTTTGCGGTGTTGACCCCGCTGTGGATCCCGGTGGACCTCTACATCTTCGACACGGCGCTCGGCATGTATCTGGCGGCGCTGCGGGTGCTGGCCAGCATCGCCTTAGATCGG
>JAKAFA010000228.1 GCA_021818185.1 Pseudomonadota bacterium
GCCCGACCGGCCGCCGAGGGTGCCAAGCCGGCCGGCGCGCCGGCCGCTGGCGCCGCCGCCGGAACCGGTGCCGCTGCGGCCGCCGCCGCGCCGCGTCCCAAGACCGCGGCCGAGGAGGACGAAGAGGAAGAGGAGCGGGCTCGCAAGCGCGCCGCGGCCCATAAGCCGGCGCCGGTCAAGCGCACCGAACCGCGCCGCCGTACCGGCAAGCTGACCATCACCGCGGCCCTGGACGAAGACGAGCGCGGCGAGCGCGGGCGTTCGCTGGCCTCGGTCCGCCGCGCCCGCGAACGCGAGCGGCTGAAACAACTGCAAAAGGGAGCGGAGAAGGTCATCCGCGACGTCATCATCCCCGAGAGCCTGACCGTCCAGGAGCTGGCCAACCGTATGGCCGAGCGCGGCGGCGATGTCATCAAGACCCTGATGCGCATGGGTGTGATGGCGACCATCAACCAGTCCATCGACGCCGACACCGCCGAACTGGTGGTGGCCGAATTCGGCCACAACAGCAAGCGGGTGTCCGAAGCCGACGTGCTGGTGGGCCTGGAAGGCGAGGTGGACACCAGCGAACAGCTGACCACCCGCCCGCCGGTGGTTACCATCATGGGCCACGTCGACCACGGCAAGACCTCGCTGCTCGACGCCCTGCGCGAGACCGACGTGGTGTCGGGCGAGGCCGGCGGCATCACCCAGCATATCGGCGCATATCAGGTGACCCTGAGCTCGGGCGGCAAGATCACCTTCATCGACACCCCCGGCCACGAGGCGTTCACCGCCATGCGCGCCCGCGGCGCCAAGGTGACCGACATCGTGGTGTTGGTGGTGGCGGCCGACGACGGCATCATGCCGCAGACGGTCGAAGCGATCCGCCACGCCAAGGCGGCGCAGGTGCCGATCATCGTCGCCATCAACAAGATCGACAAGCCCGACGCCAACCCCCAGCGGGTCCGCCAGGAACTGCTGCAACACGAACTGGTCACCGAGGATCTGGGCGGCGACGTGCTGGCGATCGAGGTTTCGGCCAAAAAGCGCATGAATCTCGACAAGCTGGAGGAAGCCATCCTCCTGCAATCGGAGATTCTCGACCTCAAGGCCAACGCCGACCGCGCCGCCCAGGGCACCGTCGTCGAGGCCAAGATGGAAAAGGGCCGCGGCCCGGTGGCCACCGTGTTGGTCCAGAAGGGCACCCTCAAGGTCGGCGACGTGTTCGTGGCCGGTGCCGAGTGGGGCAAGGTCCGGGCGCTGATCGACGACAAGGGCAACCGGGTCGACGAGGCCGGTCCCTCGACCCCGGTCGAGGTGCTGGGCCTGGACGGCGTGCCGGCGGCCGGCGACGACTTCGTCTCGGTCGACGACGAGGGCCGCGCCCGCGAAATCGCCGGCTACCGCCAGCGCAAGGACCGCGAGGCCAAGGCCAAGCTGGCGTCGCGCGGCACCCTGGAGCAGATGTTCTCGGCGATCAAGGCCGGCGAGGCCAAGGAGCTGCCCATCGTCATCAAGGGCGACGTGCAGGGCTCGATTGAGGCCATCACCGGCACCGTCGAGAAGATCGGCAACGAAGACGTCAAGGTCCGCGTGCTGCATGCCGCGGTCGGCGCCGTCAACGAATCCGACATCACCCTGGCCAAGGCCTCGGGTGGCCTGATCATCGGCTTCAACGTCCGCGCCAATCCGCAGGCCCGCGACATGGCGCGCCGCGACGGCGTGGATATCCGCTACTACTCGATCATCTACGACGTCACCGACGACCTGAAGAAGATGCTGTCGGGCATGCTGGCACCGACGCTCAAGGAGCACTTCCTGGGCTACGCCAACATCCGCGAGGTGTTCAACATCACCAAGGTCGGCAAGGTCGCCGGCTGCATGGTCACCGAGGGCATCGTCAAGCGCGGCGCCGGCGTGCGCCTGCTGCGCGACAACGTGGTGATCCACACCGGCGAGCTCAGCCAGCTCAAACGCTTCAAGGACGACGTCCGCGAAGTGCGCGAGGGCTACGAGTGCGGCATGTCGTTCGCCCATTACGACGACATCCGTCCCGGCGACGTGATCGAGTGCTTCGAGATAGAGGAAGTGGCCGCCACCCTGTAACGGGGAGGGCGGCCCGCGGAGGGACTCGCATGCCACGGGGGAACAAGGCGCCCTCGCAGCGCCAACTGCGCGTCGGCGAGGAAGTTCGCCACGCCATCGCCAATGTGATCGAACGGGGCGAGTTCCGCGACCCCGACTTGGTTGGGCGCGGCATCACCGTCACCGAAGTGCGGGTCAGCCCCGATCTGCACAACGCCACGGTGTTCGTGACGCCGTTGGGCGGCGGCGATTCCGCCCCGCTGCTGGCCGGACTGAAGCGGGCCAAGGCCTTCCTGCGCCACGAGATCGCCCGCGCCGTCGAGCTGCGGGTGGTACCCGACCTGTGGTTCCAGGCCGACACCACCTTCGACGAGGCGGGCCGTATCGACCGCCTGCTGCGCTCCCCCGAGGTCCAGCGCGACCTTGATTCCGACGCCGAAGGGCTGGATTCCGGGGCCGACGATGGCGAGTGACGGCACCGCGGCGCCCGGCCCGCGACTTGTCCCTCCCCTGCGAATGCCCCATGCCTCGTAAGCGCAGCGGCCTCGCCATCGACGGCTGGCTAGCCATCGACAAGCCGCTGGAAATGACCTCGACCCAGGTGGTGGCCGCGGTGCGCCGCCTGACCGGCGCCGCCAAGGTCGGCCACGGCGGCACCCTGGACCCCCTGGCCTCGGGCGTATTGCCGGTGGCGCTGGGCGAGGCGACCAAGACGGTGCAGTACGTCATGGACGGCGCCAAGACTTACCGCTGGCAGGTCCGCTGGGGTGAGGCACGGTCCACCGACGACCGCGAGGGCGAGGTCACCGGCACCTCGCCGCTCCGCCCCGATGCCGCGTCCATCGAAGCCGCCCTCGCCGCCTTTCATGGCGAGATCGCGCAGGTGCCGCCCGCCTTCTCGGCGGTCAAGGTGGCAGGCGAACGGGCCTACGATCTGGCGCGGGCCGGGGCGGCCCCCGACCTGACGCCGCGCCGGGTGCGCATCGACCGCTTCACCCTGCTGGCCATGCCCGACGCCGACCATGCCGATTTCGAGACGGTGGCCGGCAAGGGCACTTATATCCGCTCGCTGGCCCGCGACCTGGCTCTGGCGCTCGGCACCGTCGGCCACGTCTCGCGCCTGCGCCGCATCGCCTGCGGCCCGTTTCGCGAGGACAATGCGATTTCGCTTGAAACTCTGGCCGAGGTCGGGCAAGGTCCCGCCCTTCGGAGCTACCTGCTTCCGGTTGAGACCGCGCTGGACGACATCCCGGCCCTGGCCCTGACCGAGGCGGAGGCCCGACGCCTCCAGAGCGGTCAGGCCGTGTCGCTGTTGCGCGTGGCCGCCCGCAATCCCCTTGCCGCGATCACCCAGGGCATCGTCGTCCGGGCGATGGAAGGCAGGCGGCTGGTGGCGTTGGCGCGTGTCGAGGGCGGCGAGGTCCGCCCGGTGCGCGTCATCCATAGCCAACGCGATTCACAGGAGTGACGCACGATGTCGATTACCCAAGAGCGCAAGCAGCAGCTCATTTCCGAATACGGCACCGTCCAGGGCGATACCGGGTCGCCGGAAGTGCAGGTGGCGATCCTGTCCGAACGGATTCGCAACCTTACCGAGCACCTCAAGGAGCACAAGAAGGATTTCCACTCGCGCCGCGGCCTGCTGATCATGGTCGGCCAGCGTCGGCGCATGCTGGATTACCTCAAGGCCAAGGATACCTCGCGGTATGAGGCATTGATCGGCCGCCTCGGTCTGCGCAAGTAGGGATTACCCCTTGCCAGGCGACGGCCAGTTGCCGCGTCGCGAAATTGGCTTGCGCCGGGCTTACGGCCCCGGCGCGCTGCCTTCGGAAGTTTGGGCCCGCGTGGAAATGGTTCCGCGCGGGCTGACGTATTTGCAATGAAAGAAGGACCGCTAGGACCGCCGCAATCCGGCGGCGATCCGTTGGATAAGGAAAAGACCTGATGTCGATGTTCAAGACCTATCGCAAGGAAATCATGTGGGGCGGGCGCAAGCTCGTCCTCGAAACCGGCAAGATCGCCCGCCAGGCCGACGGCGCCGTGATGGCCACCTACGGCGACACCTCCGTGCTGTGCACCGTGGTCGCCCAGAAGACGATCAAGCCCGGGGTGGATTTCTTTCCGCTGACGGTCAATTACCAGGAGAAGGCCTTTGCCGCGGGCAAGATCCCCGGCGGCTTCTTCAAGCGCGAAGGCCGGCCGACCGAGAAGGAGACCCTGGTCTCCCGCCTGATCGACCGCCCGATCCGCCCGCTGTTCGCGGATGGCTTCCGCAATGAGACGCAGGTCATCTGCACGGTCCTGTCCCACGACCTGGAGAACGACCCCGACATCGTGTCGATGGTCGGCACCTCCGCGGCCCTGACCGTTTCCGGCGTGCCCTTCATGGGTCCGGTGGGCGCCGCGCGCGTCGCCTATATCGACGGCCAGTACGTGCTCAACCCGGTGGCCGCCGATATCGACCGTTCGCAGCTCGACTTGGTGGTCGCCGGCACCGCCGAGGGCGTGCTGATGGTCGAATCCGAGGCCAAGGAGCTGTCGGAGGAAGTGATGCTGGGCGCCGTGATGTTCGGCCACCGCGAGTTCCAGCCGGTGATCACGGCGATCATCGAGCTGGCCGAGCAATGCGCCAAGGAACCGTGGGACCTGCCCGCTCCGCCGCCGGCCGTCGCCGTGGTGCGCGAGAAGTTCCTGGCGGCCGGCATCGACACCCAGTTGGCCGAGGCCTACAAGGTGGTCGCCAAGCAAGAGCGCTATGCCAAGGTCGGCGAGGTCAAGAAGAGCGCCCTCGCCACCCTGACCGAGCCGGCCGAACTGGATGTCGCCCCCGGCATCCTCAAGGACCTGGAATCCGAGGTGGTGCGCGGCAACATCCTGAAGACCGGCGTCCGCATCGACGGTCGCGACACCAAGACGGTGCGCCCCATCGAGGCCCAGGTGGGCATTCTGCCCCGCGCCCACGGGTCGGCCCTGTTCACCCGTGGCGAAACCCAGGCCCTGGTGGTCGCCACCCTGGGCACCGGGCAGGATGAGCAGATCATCGACGCGCTGGAAGGCGAATACCGCGAGCACTTCATGCTCCACTACAACTTCCCGCCCTATTCGGTGGGCGAGGCGGGCCGCATGGGCAGCCCCGGCCGGCGCGAGATCGGCCACGGCAAGCTGGCCTGGCGCGCCGTGCACCCGATGCTGCCGGCCAAGGACGCCTTCCCCTACACCGTCCGCGTGGTCAGCGAAATCACCGAGTCCAACGGCTCGTCGTCGATGGCGACGGTGTGCGGCTCGTCGCTGGCGCTGATGGACGCCGGCGTGCCGCTGGCCCGTCCGGTGGCCGGCATCGCCATGGGCCTGATCAAGGAAGACAGCGGCTTCGCCGTGCTGTCGGACATCCTGGGTGACGAGGATCACCTGGGCGACATGGACTTCAAGGTGGCGGGCAGCGAACACGGCGTCACCGCCCTGCAGATGGACATCAAAATCACCTCGATCACCGAGGAGATCATGAAGATCGCCCTGGGCCAGGCCCGCGACGGCCGCCTGCACATCCTGGGCGAGATGGCCAAGGGCATCGACCATGCCCGCGACGGCGTGTCGTCCAACGCGCCGCGCATCACCACCTTCAACATCCCCAAGGACAAGATCCGCGAGGTGATCGGCACCGGCGGCAAGGTGATCCGCGAAATCTGCGAGACCACCGGCGCCAAGATCGACATCGAGGACGACGGCACCATCAAGGTCGCCTCGTCGGATGCCGACGCGGCGCAGCGGGCCATCGACTGGATCCGCGGCATCGTCGCCGAGCCCGAA
>JAKAFA010000017.1 GCA_021818185.1 Pseudomonadota bacterium
GGCCGCGTCCTCCTCGGCCAGTCCGACCCAGGCCATGCGGTAACCGCCGGTGACGACGATCGTCTCGCACATCCGCCGCAACAGGTCGCCTTCGTCGGTGGACCGGATCAGGACCTCGTTGCCGGCGCCCATGGTCCGGAGCACCCGGTTCAGCCCCTCCAGCGCGTGCCGGGTCGCCATCGACTCGGTAATCTCGGTGAAGGTCGCCAGGGCCAGCGCCGGGTGGCCGTCGCACATTTCGACGACGTCGGAATTGACATTGATCCAGATCCGGCCGCGCCGGGGATGGGAAACCCCCATGACGATTCCCCGCTGCGGCAAGCCGGTCTGCAACGAGCGCGCCGTCGGGTACTCGCCGCGGGGGAACGGCGTGCCGTCCTCGCGGACGCAGTCCCGCTTTTCGGCCGACGCCGCGAGGGGCGTCCTCCGGTCGGACCCCAGGATCGCGTCGGCCGCGGGATTGGAGAAGACGATGCGGCCGAAGGTATCCTTGACCACCACGCCCTCGGCCATCGTCCGCAGCAGGGTCGCGAAGAAAGAGGTGTTCCCGTCGAAGCCGGCGCCCTCGTCGCCCGTCGGCGGCGGCCGACGGGCGACGAGGGGCGCCGGACCGACCTTCGCCTTGGCCGCACGCAGAACGCCCAGCAGCAGGCGCCACCCGCGCCCACGGTGCCGGATCGCGCTGTGGCCTTCTTCCCCCGTGGCCGGCATCCTGTCCATGGTGCCTTCCGTGCCCGTCGCCAACCCCGTTGAAACCTTATGGCCATGTCGGCGGGATGGCAAGGCGCCACGCCACGGGAGGCGGCCGCGTCCCGATAGGCCGGGCTCAGGAGGGCGCCGGCTTGGCAGAGGCCAGGATTTCCCCGACCCGGTCCTGGACTTCCGCTTCCAGCGCCAGACCGGGGCATCCGGCCAGCCGGCAGAGCTGCGCGACGAGTTCCGCCTTTTTGTCGGCCGCCAGCGTCATCTGCTGCTCCGCCAGATATTCCTCGACACCCAGCAGGGCGTCGGTCACCACCTGGTGGAAGCCCTCCCAGGCCGCCGGCCCCGCGGCGGAAGGGCCGCTCCCCTCGCCGGCGGCGAGCCACCCGACCGAAACGCCCGCCGCCCTGGCCATGGCCAACAGGCGGGAGCGAACGGGTTCGGCACTGCCGGCGAGATAGTCGCCAATCGCCCGTCGGGAGATGCCCGATGCTCGTGCCAGACGGGAGGCGTTCCCGGCGCGTTCGGCGGCCATCGCCATCCGCCGACGGAATCCGGTGTCGTCACAATCCATTTTCGTACTCCCCAACAAGATAGATTTGTTTAGGGTCCTTAGAAGTTTTCTTCTTGGAGGAATACTTCCAAGTTCGGCCACATATATGGTTTACCAATAGACGTTTTTTCCTTCCACACCCGACATACATCTGTGCGGCTATAAAAGCGCCGTATTGTTTCTGTAAATTTTTTTTAATTAGATTGCTCGAATGTATTGAGAAACACCCCGTTACATTGCGGTTTGCTATAAGACGAAGCTTCCGATGGCCGGCGGGATCGGTGGGCCAGCAACCAATCCAAAAGAATGGGTCCTCCGGGCGGCCGCTTATAGGACATTGATCACACGACCTTTTGCTGCTACCCCTTTGCCGGGGTAATGCAAGAGTCCCAGGGAAACGCGATGCGACTGGTCGTTGCCGATGATCATCCCTTGTATTTGGATGCGGTTCGGGGCCACCTCGCCCGCGCATTCCGTGGGGCTGATCTGCATTTTTTCTCGACCCTCGATAACGCTCTGGCCTTTCTTGCCCAGAACTCGGCCGATCTGGTGATGCTGGATTATTCGATGCCGGGCATGGACGGAACGGACGGTGTGCGGCGCGCCGTCGCGGCGGCCGGAGCGGCACCGGTGGTGGTGATGTCGGGCATTGCCAGCGGCAGCCAGGTCGGCAGTTGCATCGCAGCGGGTGCCAAAGGGTTCCTGCCCAAGACCATGGACGCCCAGGTCTTCACCGATGCGGTCGCGCTCGTCCTGCACGGCGGGACCTACGTTCCGGCCGAATTCATGGGCCACCTTCCCCATGTCGGACAGGCGGTGACCGTGACCGCCCCGGCCGAGGGCGAGGAAACCGCCGCCGATTTCAGCCCGCGGGAAGTCGAACTGATGCGGATGATGGCGAGCGGCGCCTCCAACAAGGAAATCGCCCGGAAGATGGCCCTTCAGGAGGTCACGGTGAAATTCTACCTCACCCGCCTCTTCCGCCGTCTCGGGGTGAAGAACCGCTCGCAGGCGGCGGTGACCGCCGCCCGCCTCGGCCTGGGCGGCACCAGCCAGCCACCTTTCCTCCCCGACCGAAAGTAAGCTGACTTAGGTCAGTCGCATCCGCGAGCTTGCCGCCCGACCGGCCGGCCGAGCACGCTCTCCCCGCCGATCACCGAGGGGGGGGGCGACATGACCGAAGCGACGACCGTCACCTTTCAAGGGGCGATGACCATCCGGAACGCCGCCACGACGCTCAAGGCGCTCGGGGCGGCGCTGACCGGCAGCGACCGGGTCACGGTCGACTGCTCGGCAGTGGAAGAGGTCGACCTCACGTTCATCCAGATCCTGCTGGCCTCGTGCCGGGGCGCCGCCCTGGCCGGCAAAACGCTGCGGCTGGCGTCGCCGCCGGCCGGCGCGCTGCTCGACATCCTGGTCCGCGGCGGCTTCGTCGGCGGAGCGCCCGACGAGCGGCGGTTCTGGGGGGTCTGAAAGGGAAAAGCCATGTCGAAGACCATTCTTTCCGTCGATGATTCCGCCAGCATGCGTCAGATGGTCAAGCTGACCCTGGGCGGCGCCGGCTACGAGGTGATCGAGGCCAGCGACGGCAGCGACGCGCTGGCCAAGGCCGGGGGCGGCGGCGTGCATATGGTGCTGACCGACCTTAACATGCCCAACATGGACGGGCTGTCGCTGATCCGCGAACTGCGCAAGCTGCCCGCCTACAAGGGCGTGCCCATCATCTTCCTCACCACCGAATCGGACGGCGGCAAGAAGTCCGAAGCCAAGGCGGCCGGGGCCACCGCGTGGATCGTCAAGCCGTTCCAGCAGCAGCAATTGCTCGATGTCGTAAGGAAGGTGCTGGGATAATGGCCGCCGCGACCGACCCGCACCAGATCTTCCTTGAGGAAGCGGCCGAACTGCTGATCCAGTTGGAAGCGGCGCTGCTCAGCCTCGAGGCGGCACCCGACGACCGGGAACTGATCGCCACCGCCTTCCGCGCCCTGCACACCATCAAGGGGTCGGGCGCCATGTTCGGCTTCGACGCGGTGGCCGAGTTCACCCACCAGTTGGAGAGCGCCTTCGACCGGGTCCGCAACGGCCAGCTTGCGCCGAGCGCCGAACTGATCGGCATCGCGCTTGCCGCCAAGGACCATATCCGCGACCTGATCGGCGGCCCCGATGCCGCCGACCCCGCCGCCGGTGCCGACCTCCTGTGCCGGGTTTCCCAGTTGGTCGGCGCCCCGGCCGCGCCATCGCAGGCCGCACCGGTGGCAGCCGAAGGTCGGCGGGAGGCGATGGTCACCTGGCGCATCCGCTTCGGCCTTGCGGCAGACTCCCTGGAGCGCGGCATCAATCCATTGCCGCTCCTTGACGAGTTGCGTTCGTTCGGCCCCTGCACGGTGCTCGCTCTCACCGATGCCGTCCCACCGCTGGCCGAGCTCGATCCCGTCGCCTGCTATCTCCGCTGGGACGTGATGCTGACCACCGACCACCCGCGGGGCGACATCGAGGGCGTCTTCATTTTTGTCGCCGACGAATGCGAACTCCAACTCGAAGCGGTGGGGGACGCCGGCGGACGGCTGGGCGACATCCTGGTCCGCCGCGGCGACGCGCACCCCGAAACCGTGGAGACGATCGCCGCCGGCCGGGAAAGGCTGGGCACGCTGCTGGTCAGGGAGGGCGTGGTCGGCGAGCCGCAATTGCGCTCGGCGTTGGCCGAGCAGAAGCATGTGCGCGAGGCCGCCGGCTCCCAGGCGGCGGCCATCGGTTCGGTCCGCGTACCGGCCGAGCGGCTGGACAACCTGATGGACCAGGTGGGCGAACTGGTGATCGCCCAGGCCCGCCTCAAGCAGTTGGTGGCCGCCTGCGACGACGGCCACATCAAGGCGGTCGCCGAGGAAATCGAACGGCTGTCCAACGGCCTGCGCGACACGACCATGGGCATCCGCACCGTTCCCATCGGCTCGCTGTTCGACCGCTTCCGCCGGCTGGTGCGCGACCTGTCGCATGATCTCGGCAAGAACGTCCGCCTCACCATGTCGGGCGAAGAGACCGAACTCGACAAGACGGTGATCGAACGGCTCAACGACCCCCTGGTGCACATCGTCCGCAATAGCCTGGACCACGGCATCGAAGACCCCGACGCCCGGGAACTGGCCGGCAAGCCGCGGCAGGGGTGCCTTCAGCTCTCCGCCGCCCATTCCGGCGCCCAGGTCCTGGTCAAGGTCCGCGACGACGGCCGCGGCCTGGACCGCGACCGCCTGCGGGCCAAGGCCGAAGAGATGGGCCTGCTTGTCCCCGGCGCCCCCATCACGGATGCCGAGTTGCTCCAGACCATCTTCCATCCCGGCCTGTCCACCGCAGCCCAGGTAACCAGCGTATCGGGCCGCGGCGTGGGAATGGACGTGGTCAAGCGGGCGGTGGACGGCCTGCGCGGCAGCATCGAGGTGGCCAGCGTGCCGGGCGAAGGCACCGAGATCGCCCTGACCCTGCCGTTGACGCTGGCGATCATCGACGGCCTGCTGGTGCGCGTCGGCAACGGCCGCTACGTCATTCCGCTGTCGGCCGTCGAGGAATGCGTCGAATTGTCGACCGCCGACGACCTGCGCCACACCGGGCGCAATTTCCTGTCCATCCGCGGCGACCTGGTCCCCTTCATCCGGTTGCGCCAGACCTTCCGTTCGCCCCTGCCGGCCGATCCCTATCAGAAGGTGGTGATCGTTGCCGCTGCCGAGCGCCGGGTGGGGCTGGTGGTGGACCAGGTGATCGGCGACCACCAGACGGTGATCAAGTCGCTGTCCCGGCTGCATGCCGACGTCGCCAATTTCTCGGGCGCCACCATCCTGGGCGACGGCACCGTGGCGCTGATTCTCGACGTCGGCCATCTGGTCGCCGAAGGTCAGGCCGCCGAACCGCCGCGCCAGGCCTCGTAAGGAGAGTTCGCATGCCCCCAGCCAGCGGCAACCGGTCGTTCGAGGCCCTGACCTTCGCCCTTTCGGGCGAGATCTTCGCAGTGGACGCCTACATGGTGCGCGAGATTCTCGACATTATCCCGGTCACCGAGGTGCCGGGAGCCCAGGATTTCGTGCCCGGCCTGATCAATGTGCGCGGCAGGGTGGTTCCGCTGGCCGACCTGCGGGTGAAATTCGGCATGGAGGTGGCCGCCATCTCCCCGGACACCCGCATCGTCGTGGTGGAGATGGAGCTGTTCGGTGAGGCCACCATCGTCGGGTTGCTGGCCGACAAAGTCTACGAGGTCGCCGAACTTACCGAAGCCGCCATCGAAGATCCCCCGGCCATCGGCATGAAATGGCGCCCCGATTTCATCAAGGGCGTCGGAAAACACGGCAACGATTTCATTTTCATTCCCGCCATCGAACACATCTTCGCCGCCGGCTGATTTCGGCAGCGACCGTCATCCACTGGGGAGAAAGACCCATGCGCATCACCGTGAAAGCCAAACTGGGCGCGGCATTCGGCACCATCCTCGTGCTGATGGCCGCCGCGGCGGTCGTCGCGATCAGCGGCCTTTCGGGCATGAACGAAACCATCGGCAGCCTGACATCGCAATCCGCGGCCCGTGTCGTCCTGGCCCTCAACGTCAAGTCGATACTCGACGAGGTGATCAGCGACGAGAAGGACATGCTGCTTGGCGATTCCGTCGCGGCGCGCGCCAAGTTCCAAGAGGAAATGGTGAAGAACCGGAACGCCTTCCGCGATGCCGCCGCCCGCCTGCGGGCGATAGCCGACGACGCCGGCCGGCGCCGGGTGGACGACGTGCTGACCGCCATGAACCGTCTGGCGGACATCGAGGACAAGGAATGGGTCCTGGCCCGGCAGATAAGCAACGCCGCCGCCTTCGACCTGATGAAGAAGGAGGGCATACCGGCCGGCGACGCGGTGTTCGAGGCGGCAGCCCCCTTGATCGCCCAGACCGCGACCCCCGACCAGACCCGCATCGCCCTCCAGGTGCAGCAGGCGATGTCCGAGCTGGGAGAGGCGAAGGAAGCGGTCCGCGACGCGATGCTGACCAGCGACGACGCCGAGACCAAGGCATACCTGGCCAAGATGAACGAACATATGGACAGCGCCGCACGGCTGCTGGACGCCCTGCGCCACGGCCCGGCCGGCGATCAGGTCGCGGTGGTGGAAAGCCGCCTTGCCGCCTGGAAGCATGTCGGCGATCGGATGGCGGATCTGGCGATGATCAACGGCGACGCCAAGGCCATCACCCTCTCGGTCACCGAGGGCCGCACCGCCGTCCTGGAGATCCACAAGCTGGTCGACGACATCGTCGCCGGCGAACAGCAGAGCATGGAACAGGCCAAGGCCGGCGCCACCGACGACTACATCCGGCTGCGCCTGCTGCTGATCGTCGTGACCCTTGGCTCGCTGGCCATCGGCATCGGCGCCGCCAGTTGGCTGGCGCTGTCCATCAGCAGAGGGCTGGGCAAGTCGGTGGATCTGGCCAATGCGGTCGCCGCCGGCGATCTGGCGCAGAACGTCACCGTCACCTCCGACGACGAGATCAAGGATCTGGTCGACGCGCTCAACCGTATGACCGCCAACCTGCGGGCCACCGCGGGCGTGGCCGAGGAGATCGCCAAAGGCAATCTGAGCATCCAGGCCAAGCGCCTGTCGGACCGCGACGTGCTGGGCATAGCGCTTGAAACCATGCTGGGCAAGCTGCGCGAGGTGGTCTCCGACGCCGCCGGCGCCGCCGACAACGTCGCCTCGGGCAGCCAGCAGCTGTCGTCCTCCGCCGAGGAGCTGAGCCAGGGCGCCACCGAACAGGCGGCGGCGGCGGAAGAGGCCTCGGCCTCGATGGAGCAGATGGCGGCCAATATCAAGCAGACCGCCGAGAACGCCAGCCAAACCGAAAAGATCGCCCGCCAGTCGGCCGGCGATGCCCAGGCCTCGGGCGAAGCGGTGACCCGGGCGGTGGAAGCCATGCAGACCATCGCCGGAAAGATCACCATCGTTCAGGAGATCGCCCGCCAAACCGACCTTCTCGCCCTTAACGCCGCCGTCGAGGCGGCCCGCGCCGGCGAGCATGGCAAGGGGTTCGCCGTGGTGGCCTCGGAAGTGCGCAAACTGGCCGAGCGCAGCCAGGCGGCGGCGGCCGAGATCAACGCCCTGTCGTCCGACACCGTCAAGACCGCCGAACAGGCCGGCCAGATGCTGGCCAAGCTGGTACCCGACATCCGCAAGACGGCGGAACTGGTCGAGGAAATCTCCGCAGCCTGCCGGGAACAGGATGTCGGTGCCACCCAGGTCAACCAGGCGATCCAACAACTCGACACCGTCACCCAGCAGAACACCGCCGCGTCGGAGGAAATGAGCGCCACCTCCGAGGAACTGGCGGCCCAGGCCGACCAGCTTCAGACGACCATTTCCTATTTCCGCCTCGATCCGCAATCGGCACGGATTGCCACCAAGGCCATGCCAATGACCCACCACCAACCCGCGGTCGCGCACCTTCCGCCGCCCGGCTCGCTCAAGACGAAAGGCCGCACCGCGCCCGCCAAGCCCAACGGCAAGGGCGTCCGGCTCGACCTGATGCAGACCGGCGGTCCCGACATCCACGACGCCGCCTACGAGCGCTACTGACCGGCGGGAGCGGGGAGGGTTGGCGGAAAAGGAGCAGAGACGATGGCCGAAATTGCAACCGCCCGAAACGGCGCCCAGTACGTCACCCTTGGCCTCGACCGCGAAACCTTCGCCGTCGAGGTCGAGAAGGTCCGTGAAATCCTCGATATGCGGCCGGTATCGCGGATTCCCAACGCACCGCCGTTCATGATGGGGATGATCGACGTGCGCGGCCACTCCGTGCCGGTCATCTGTCTGCGCCGCAAGCTGGGCCTGCCGGAGATCCCGCCGACCGAGCATACGCGAATCCTGGTTCTGGAGGTCGCCATCGGCGACCAACCCAGGGTGCTGGGCCTGGTGGCGGACCGGGTCTTCGAAGTCGCCGCCCTGTCGCCGGCGGATATGGAGGCGGCGCCCGACGTCGGCACGCGCTGGCGGTCGGACTACATCCGCGCCATCGGCCGGCGCAACGGTGCCTTCGTCATCATCTTCGACCTGGATCACCTGTTCGGTTGCGAGGAGGCGGCCTTCATCGGGCCGGCGGAGACGGCGGCATGACCGAGGACGGCACCTTTCCGGCGGGGGGGATGAAGATCCGCGACTTCCAGCGCCTGGCCGCCGTCATCCATGGCTACAGCGGCATCCGCATGCCGCCGGCCAAGAAGACCATGGTGGAGGGGCGGCTGCGCCGACGGCTCCGCGCCCTGGGCCTCTCGGGCTTCGACGAATACTGCCGCCTGCTGTTCGAGGAGGACGGCCTGGACGGCGAACTGGTCAGCCTGATCGACGCCGTTTCCACCAACAAGACCGACTTCTTCCGCGAGGAGGAGCATTTCCGCTTCCTGGTCTCCCGTGTCCTGCCCGACCTGTTCAGCCGCTCCCACCGCCCCGGCTTCGGGCGACCGCTGAAGGTCTGGAGCGCCGCCTGCTCCACCGGGGCCGAGCCCTATACCCTCGCCATGGTGTTCGACGACGTCCACCGCAGCCGGCGGGACTTCACCTTCGCCATTCTGGGCACCGACATCAGCACCGCCGCCCTGGCCAAGGCCAGGCTGGGCATCTATCCCGCCGAGATGATCGACCCGGTTCCGGCCGAGATGCGCAAGCGTCACTTCCTGCGGGCGCGCGACCCCAAGGAACATACCGTGCGCCTGTCCCCCTCCATCCGCCAGATGGTGCGCTATGCCCGCCTGAACCTGATGGATGAATCCTACCCGATCGACGACGACATGGACGTGATCTTCTGCCGCAATGTCCTGTTCTATTTCGACAAGGAAACCCAATGCTCCGTGTTGCGCCGCCTTTGCCGCCATCTCCGTCCGGGCGGATATTTCTTCGTCAGCCACAGCGAAAGCCTGGCCGGCCTGGACCTGCCGTTCGATCAGGCGGCGACTTCGGTTTTCGTGCGGAGATAGGCGGGCCATGGGGCGTAAAATCAAGGTTCTGATCGTCGACGATTCGGCCAGTGTCCGCCAGACGATGAGCGAGATCCTGGCCACCGACCCGCAGATCGAGGTCGTCGGAACCGCCCCGGACCCGTTTGCCGCCGCACGCCGCATGCTGCACGAGGTGCCGGACGTCATCACCCTGGACGTCGAGATGCCGCGCATGGACGGCATCACCTTTCTCCGGAAGCTGATGGCGCAATACCCCATCCCGGTGGTGATGTGCTCGTCGCAGACCGAAGAGGGCTCCGAGACCCTGATGCAGGCGCTGGAGGCGGGGGCGGTGGACGTCATCCTCAAGCCGAAGGTCGATACCCGCCTGCAATTGCTGGAAGCGGGCATGCAGATCTGCGACACCATCAAGGCGGCGGCCGACGCCCGGCCGCGCAAACGGGCCTTCGACGGTCCCGCCGCCCGCGGGCCGGAACCGAAGCTCACCGCCGATGTCATCATGCCGCCGCCGACGCATAGCCGCGCCATGGCCCGGACCACCGAAAAGGTGGTCTGCATCGGGGCTTCGACCGGCGGCACGGAATCCCTGCGCGAAATCCTGATGGCCTTGCCCGCCGATGTGCCCGGCATCGTCATCGTCCAGCACATGCCCGAGAAATTCACCGCCGCCTTCGCGCACCGGCTGGATTCCCTGTGCCGCATCACGGTCAAGGAGGCCGCCGACGGCGATGCGGTGTTGCGCGGACAGGCGCTGATCGCGCCCGGCAACCGCCACCTTCTTCTCCAGCGGTCGGGGGCGCGCTATCGCGTCGCGGTGAAAGACGGCCCGCTGGTCTGCCGCCACCGGCCATCGGTCGATGTGCTGTTCCGCTCGGCGGCGCAATCGGCCGGCGCCAACGCCGCCGGCATCATCATGACCGGCATGGGCGACGACGGCGCCCGGGGCCTGCTGGAGATGCGTGAGGCGGGAGCCGCCACCTTCGCCCAGGACGAGGAAAGCTGCGTGGTGTTCGGAATGCCCAAAGAGGCGATCGCCCTCGGAGCCGCCGGAACGGTCCTGCCGCTGTCCGCCATCCCCGGCCGGATCTGCCGCCTGGATTTCGCCTAGCCGAGAGAGGCCCCATGTTCGAGCGCGCAGGTGACGAAGAAGAGCGCCAGTCCGACCTGCCCTGGGCAATCGACCGGCTGCGCGCCGTGGTCGCTGACCTGGACGCGGTGTTCCAGCCGACGGAGGCGCAATTCCTCGGCGTCGGTGCCGCCCTGTGGCGGGCCTCGTCGGTGCTGGGCGGCATCGGAGAGGATTTCGATCGGCTGTCCCGCCTGCTGACCGCCGCCGAGGCCACGCGATCGGCCGCGGCCCTGGACGCTGCGGTCCGGCAATGCGCGACCGTCGCCGCCGGCTCCGACACGATCGTCGCCTTCCTGCGGCAAATGGACGGCGCGGTCGCGGGGGCGGGCCGTCCGCTGGCCGGCCTGACGAAGATCGTCGGCGAAGTGGGGGCCCTGGCCATCAATGCCAAGATCCAAGCCTCCCACGTAGGGCGGGCCGGAGTCGGCTTTTCGGTCTTCACCCGCGAGATCGGCCATCTGCGCGACCTTGCCGATGGCGCGGTGGGAAAGGCGTCCCGGCGAATCGGCGGCCTGCTTGCCGCCATCCGCGCGGCGATCGCGGCCGAAGAGGATTTCGAGCGGACCCGCGCCCCCGAGGCGGATGCCGTGCGCGCCGAATTGGAGGAGAGCCTTGCCGCGCTCACCCGGCGGCGCGGGCTGGCCGACGAATCGCTGGCGGCGATGCGGGAACGGTCGCGGGCCGTCGCCGCGCGCATCGCCAGTTGCATCGGCGAAATGCAGATCGGCGACCTGACCAGCCAGCGGGTGGCGCATGTCCGCCTGGCGCTGGAGATCGTCCGTTCGCTGATCGATGGCAGCACGCACGACCTTCCAGCACTGGCGCAGGGCCTCGACACGCCCCGCAAGGTGGCCCTGGCGGCCGCGGTCTGCCGGCTCCAGGGCCGTCAGTTCGACCGGGCGATCCGGGACTTCGTCGAGGAGGTCGGCAAACTCAAGGCCAACATCGAAGCCCTGGCCGGCGAGGCGGCGGCGGTGGTGGTCCGGGCCTCGGCGATCTTTGGCCATGCCGACGGCCAGTCGTTCGTCGTCGACCTGCGCCACCACGCCGGCCGCGCCGCCTCGCTGCTCGCGACCTACGCCGAGGCCAGGGCCGGAGTCCGCGGCATGGTCGCGACGGTGGTGGACGATCTGCGCGGCCTGGAAACGGACATGGAGACGATCCAATCCGTCGATGCCGACCTGAGGATCATGGGCCTCAACGCCAGCCTCAACTGCGCCCGGCTGGGTCCCGCCGGCCGCGCCCTCGGCGTGGTGGCGCAGGAATTGCGGGCGTGCAGCCATCGTACCGAGGAGGCGGCCGGCGCCGTCTCTTCGGTGGTCGCCGACGCTGCCGTCGTCTCACGACGGCTGGCCGACAGCATCGAGGCCGGACACGGCGACGCGACCGCCCTGCATGCCACGGTGGCGGACTCGGCCGGATCCCTCGCCGAATTCGGCAAGGCGGTCGACCGGTCGCTGGCGGACATCCTTCAGGTGTGGACGGCGATCGCCGAGCTCCTGGATCAGACCTTCCGCGGGCTCTCGCTCCACGAGGAGGTGACGGCGGCGGCCGGCCAGATGTCGTCCCGCCTGTCCGAGATCGCCGAGGGGCTGGGCAGCGACCCTGAGCTGGAGGCGGCGGTCCGCGACGACGTGTCGCGCCTGTTGGCGCACCATTACACGATGGAAAGCGAGCGCCTCCTCCACGATCTGTTCGACGCCGGCCAGGAGGCGGGCGGAATCCCCGCCGCCGCGGCGCCGGCCGGCAATGACGACGACAGCGTGACGTTTTTCTAGCCGGCATGCGGACGAACCGCGCCGAAACCGCGCCTCCGACCGAGAGTAGGAATTGACAAACAGCGGGGCGATGCTGGATAGGCGCCAATTGTTACGAATTGTTGCCAGGACCATATTTTTACGACTGTTGAGATGGGGGCGGCCTTATGAAATAATCCGGTGTCATGATCCGGTCTCGCCTGTTTCTCAAACTGTTCTCGACCATCGTCGTGGTGGTGGGATTATTCTCGGCCGCCATCTACCTGTTCTCGGTGCCGCTGGTCCTGGAAAAGGCCTACGACATCGAGTTGAACGCCAGCCACACCATCCTGGACAACGTCTTCGAGCTGGCCAGCCGCATCAAGGCGAACCTGGAAGAAAGCCGTGCCATCACGGTCGAGGCCTACAAGGCACGCCTCAAGGACGTGGTGGCGGTGGCGGCCAGCTATATCGATTACGAGTTCTCGCGTGCCGAACGCGGCGAGATTTCCGAAGCCACGGCGCGGCGGCAGATCTACGATGGCCTGCGCACCTTCAAATACGGCAACAACGATTATATCTGGCTGATCAACTACGATTCGGTGCTGCTGTCCCATCCTGACCCCAGCTTCCAGGGACGCAACGGTGCGGCGCTGAAGGACGAGCACGGCCATCCCATCCTGCCCGCCATCATCGCCATCGCCCGCAGCAAGGGCGAAGGCTTCTACACCTATCCCTGGCGGCGCCTGGGCGACGGGCGGGAGGGGGCGAAGATCTCGTATTTCCGCGATCTGCCGAAATGGCACATGGTGGTGGGCACCGGCGCCTATCTCGACGACATCGACGCCGAGGCGGCGCGGCGCAAGGCCAGGGCCATCGCGGACCTGCGCGAGGCGTTGCGCCACATCCGGATCGCCCGGACCGGCTACGTCTACATCTTCGACGCCGCCAACCACATGATCATCCATCCCAATTCCAACATCGAGGGAACGGAATTCGGCCGCCTGCGCGACCCCGCCACCGGCCAATCTATCGCCAGGGAGTTGAAGGCGGCGGCCGAGCGGGGCCAGCCCCTGACCTATCGCTGGGACAAGCCCGACGATCCCGGCAATTACGCCTATGAAAAGATCAGCTGGGTCCGGCACTTCCCCGGATTCGACTGGTACATCGCCTCGTCGGTCTATGTCGACGAATTGCGGCGCAGTTCCGACGATCTGGGCCGCCGCATCCTGGCGGTAGCCGGCGCCGTACTGCTGGGCGGCATCCTGCTGGGCTACTGGGCTGCGCGCCGGCTGGTGGCGCCGCTCAACCGCCTGGCCGCCACCGCGGCGCAGATCCAGGCCGGCGACCTGACGGCGGAAAGCGGCATCCGCCGCGACGACGAGATCGGCATTCTCGCCGCCGCCTTCGACGGAATGATCCGCCGGGTGCGCGACAACATCGCTACCCTGGACAGCCGGGTCGCCGAGCGCACCACCGCGCTGGAGGAGGTCGAAGCGCGCCAGCGCCTGATCCTGGACGCCATTCCGGCCAGCATCGCCTATCTCGACCGCCGCCTTAAGGTGCAATTCGCCAACGCCCGCTGGGCCGAACTGGTGCTGCGCGGCAAGGACGAGGTGATCGGCGCCACCCTCGCCGCCCTGATCGGCCGCCACGCCTGGGACAGCGTCGCCGCCACGGTCGAACGCACCCGGGCCGGACACGAGGAAACCTTCGAGTACGCTTTCCCGCGCAAAGGCCGCACCCTGGTCACCAAGACCACACTGATCCCCCATCGGGGGGCCGGCGGCGAGACGGTGGGCATGTTCGTGCTGACCCTGGACGTCACCGACGAGCGCGAGACCGAACGGCAGCTGATGGAAGTGCAGCGCCTGAAGGCGGTCGGCCAGCTGTCGGGCGGGCTGGCCCACGATTTCAACAACCTGTTGTCCATCGTCATCGGCAACCTGGCGGTGGCCCGGGACCGGTTCGACACGGTCGACGGCCTGGACGAATACCTGGAACCCGCCCTGCGGGCCGGCCGGCGCGGTGCCGATATCACCAGCCGGCTGCTGGCCTTTTCCCGCCAGCACCCGCTGCGCCCCGAACCCGTCGAGGTCTGCGGCCTGGTGCGCGAGACGGCCGTGCTGCTGCGCGGCTCCCTGCCCCCCTCGATCGACATCCGCGTGCCGGGCGACACGCCGCCCTGCTGGACCATCGCCGATCAGGCGCAACTGGAAAACGCCCTGGTCAACCTGGCGCTCAACGCCCGCGATGCCATGCCGGACGGCGGAATCCTCGCCATCGAGGTCGGCACCCGTACGGTGGCCGGGCCGCTGGCCTTCGACGAGAAGGTTCGCCCCGACGAATACCTGGAAATCCGCGTGGCCGATAATGGCGCCGGCTTCGCCCCCGACGCCCTGGTCCGCGCCTTCGAGCCCTTCTTCACCACCAAGCGGCTGGGCTCGGGCCTCGGCCTGTCGATGGTCTACGGCTTCGTCAAGCAGTCGCGCGGCTATATCGACATCGCCAGCCGGCCGGGCGCCGGCACCACCGTGACCATCCTGCTGCCCCGCGCCGAGCCGGCGCCGCAACCCGCCGCCGTCGCCGGCCCGGCCGCCCCCGCCGAGTCCGGCTGGCAGGGGCGCCTGGCCCTGGTCGCCGAGGACGATGGCGACGTGCGCCGGGTGATGCGCCAGCAGTTGGTCGATCTCGGCTTTTCGGTGATGGAGGCCGAGAACGGCGACGAGGCGGCGCGCCTGATCGAACAGGTCGAGGGGCTGGAACTGCTGGTTTCCGATATCGTCATGCCGCAGATGAGCGGCACCGAGCTGGCCCGCCGGGTACGCGCCAGCCATCCGGAAATCCGCATCATCCTGGTCAGCGGCTTTTCCGTCGAAGGCTGCGACCTTGACGGCGTGGCCGTCCTGCGGAAACCCTGGGACCGCGGCGAACTGGTCGCCGCCATCGGCCGGCCGGCCGGGCAGGAGGAAACGGCGTGACCACTCGCAAGCTCATCTATCTGATCGACGACGATCCCGACATCCGGGGGTTGGTCGGCGAGGTGCTGGGCAGCTACGGCTACGAGGCGCGGACCTTCGCCGCCGGCCGCGACGCGCGCGAGGCCCTGCGCCGGGCCGCGCCCGACCTTTGTATCGTCGATCTGGGCCTGCCGGACATGGATGGTCTGACCATGGTGCGCGAGTTGTGGGAAGACACCCGCTTCGGCGTGGTCATCCTGAGCGGCCGCGGCGGCACCGCCGACCGGGTGCTGGGCCTGGAACTGGGCGCCGACGATTACGTCGTCAAGCCGTTCGAACCGCGCGAGCTGGTGGCGCGGGTCAACGCGGTGATCCGCCGGCGCGAGCAGCTGATGGCGGCGGCGGCAGCCCACGAGGAATGCGGCTGCCGCTTCGGCGATTGGGACTTCAATCCCGGCGACCTGACGCTGACCCATGCCGATGGCCGCCGGGAAGGCCTGACCGCGGCCGAGGCCAGCCTGCTGATGACCCTGTTGAAGGCGCCGCGGCGGGTGTTGTCGCGCGAGCAGTTGCAGGGCGACGACCTGGGCCGCGACGACTTCGCCTACGAACGGTCGGTGGACGTGCGTATCTCGCGCATCCGCAAGAAGATCGAGGACGATCCCCGGGAGCCCCGCTTCATCAAGACGGTCTACGGCGCCGGCTACCTGTTCGCCGCCGATGTCCACTGGCGCGGCCCCGCCCGGTAACAATTCGTCATACTCGGGAGAAAGTTGGGCAAAGCCGGGCTGCTAGATCCCTCGCTCAGGCCGCACGCCAGACGGCGATCCACCGAGGGAGAAACGCTGCATGACTGCCCTGAACGCGTACGAGCGCGACCTGGACCGCACCGACGCCAATTTCGTCGCCCTGTCCCCCCTGACCTTCCTTGAACGCGCCGCCGCTATCTGGCCCGAGCGGGTGGCGGTGATCCACGGCGAGCTGCGCCGCACCTGGGGCGAGACCTTCACGCGCTGCCGCCGCCTGGCCCGGGCCCTGGTCCAGCGGGGCATCGGCAAGGGCGACACCGTCGCCATGCTGGCCGCCAACACCCCCGAGCTGTTCGAAGGCCATTTCGGCATCCCCCTGGCCGGCGCCGTGCTGAACGCCATCAACACCCGCCTGGATCCCGAAGCCATCGCCTTCATCCTCGATCACGGCGAGGCCAAGCTGCTGATCGTCGACCGCGAATTCTCCAAGGTCGCCAAGAAGGCGCTGGAACTGCGGGGCCGGCCGCTGCCGGTGATCGACATCGACGACCCCGGCTTCAGCGGCGGAGAATTGATCGGCCAATGCACCTATGAGGACCTGCTGGCCGAAGCCGACGGCGAGCATCCCTGGACGCCGCCCGCCGACGAATGGCAGGCCATCGCCCTCAACTATACCTCGGGCACCACCGGCGACCCCAAGGGCGTGGTCTACCACCACCGCGGCGCCTATCTGAACGCGGTGTCCAATGCGCTGTCATGGACCCTGGGCGACGCGCCGATCTATCTGTGGACGCTGCCGATGTTCCACTGCAACGGCTGGTGCTTCCCGTGGACCATGGCGGTGGTTGCCGGCACCAGCGTGTGCCTGCGCCATGTCCGTGTCGAGCCCATCCTGGAGGCCATCCGGGACGAAAAGGTCTCGCATTTCTGCGGCGCCCCCATCGTGCTCAACATGATCAACTATGCCCCCGCGGCGCTGAAGGCCGGCATCGGCCACACGGTCAAGGTGATGACCGCCGGCGCCGCCCCGCCGGCTGCGGTGATCGCCGGCATGGAGGCCATGGGCTGGGAGGTTACCCATGTCTACGGCCTGACCGAGGTCTACGGCCCGGTGACCGTCTGCGTCTGGCACGACCGCTGGGACGGCCTGCCGCTCGACGACAAGGCGGCGCTGAAGGCCCGCCAGGGCGTGCGCGGCCCCATGCTGGAGGGCCTGATGGTCGCCGACCCGCTGACCCTGGAGCCGGTGCCCAAAGACGGCGCCCATCTGGGCGAGATCTTCATGCGCGGCAACAACGTCATGAAGGGCTACCTGAAGAACCCCAAGGCCACCGATGCCGCCTTCAAGGGCGGCTGGTTCCATACCGGCGACCTCGCCGTCTGGCATGCCGACGGCTACGTCGAGATCAAGGACCGCTCGAAGGACATCATCATCTCGGGCGGCGAGAACATCTCGTCGATCGAAGTCGAGGACGTCCTTTACAAACACCCGGACATTGTCGAGGCGGCGGTGGTGGCCAAGCCCGACGCCAAATGGGGCGAAACGCCCTGCGCCTTCGTCAACCTGCGCGACGGAAGCGAGGCCACCGAGACCGAGATCGTCGCCTTCTGCCGCGAGCGCATGGCCCATTTCAAGCTGCCGCGCACCATCGTCTTCGGCCCGCTGCCCAAGACCTCGACCGGCAAGATCCAGAAATTCGTCCTGCGTCAGCGCGCCAAGGAAATCTGAACCATGAAGCTACTGGTCGCAGTCAAGCGGGTCGTTGACTACAACGTCAAGATCAGGGTCAAAGCCGACAATTCGGGGGTGGAGACCGCCAACGTCAAGTTTTCGATGAACCCCTTCGACGAGATCGCCGTCGAAGAAGCGGTTCGCCTCAAGGAAGCGGGCAAGGCCACGGAAGTGGTGGTGGTATCCATGGGCCCGTCGGCCGCGCAGGAGACCATCCGCACGGCGCTGGCCATGGGGGCCGACCGCGGCATCCTGGTGGCCAGCGACGACGAGTTGCAGCCGCTGGCGGTGGCCAAGCTGCTGAAGGCGGTGGTCGAGCGCGAGCAGCCCGGCCTGGTGATCCTGGGCAAGCAGGCCATCGACGACGATTCCAACCAGACCGGCCAGATGCTGGCGGCGCTGCTGGGCTGGCCCCAGGGCACCTTCGCCTCGAAGGTGGCGGTGGAAGGCGACGGCCTGACGGTGACCCGCGAGATCGACGGCGGCCTGGAGACGGTGTCCGTGGCGCTGCCGGCGGTGGTGACCACCGACCTGCGCCTGAACGAGCCGCGCTACGCGTCGCTGCCCAACATCATGAAGGCGAAGAAGAAGCCGATCGACACCCTGAACCCGGCCGAGCTGGGCGTGGACACCGCACCGCGGCTGGTCACCCTCAAGGTCGAGGAACCCGCCAAGCGCAAGGCGGGCATCAAGGTGGGCAGCGTGACCGAACTGGTCGACAAGCTGCGGAACGAAGCGAAGGTCATCCCATGAGCGTGCTTGTCGTTGCCGAACACGACGCCGGCCAGATCAAGCCGGCGACGCTGAACACCGTCACCGCCGCCCGGGCCATCGCCCAGGCCGCCGGCGGCGAAATCCACCTGCTGGTGGCCGGCCAGGGCGTCGGCCCGGCGGCCGAGGCCGCCGCCAGGATTGGCGGCGTGGCCAAGGTGCTGGCCGCCGACGACGCGGCCTATGCCCATGCCCTGGCCGAGCCGCTGACCCAGCTGGTGCTGGCCCAGGCGGCCGGCTACAGCCACATCCTGTTCCCGGCCACCACCTTCGGCAAGAACGTGGCGCCCCGCGTCGCCGCCCTGCTGGACGTCGCCCAGCTGTCCGACATCGTCGCGGTGGTGTCGGCCGACACCTTCGTGCGGCCGATCTATGCCGGCAACGCCCTGGCCACCGTGCGGTCGAGCGACGGCGTCAAGGTGGTCACCGTGCGCGGCACCGCCTTCGAGGCGGCGGCCAAGGACGGCGGCAGCGCCGCCATCGCCCCGGTGGCGGCGGCCGGCGATCCCGGCACCTCGCGCTTCGTCTCGCAGCAGCTTTCCAAGTCCGAGCGCCCCGAACTGACCGCCGCGCGGATCATCGTCTCGGGCGGCCGCGGCATGCAATCGGGCGACAATTTCCACCTGCTGGAAGCCGTGGCCGACAAGCTGGGCGCCGCGGTCGGCGCCTCGCGCGCCGCGGTCGACGCCGGTTTCGTGCCCAACGATTTCCAGGTCGGCCAGACCGGCAAGATCGTCGCCCCCGACCTCTACATCGCCGTCGGCATCTCCGGCGCCATCCAGCACCTCGCCGGCATGAAGGACAGCAAGGTCATCGTCGCCATCAACAAGGACGAGGAGGCCCCCATCTTCCAGGTCGCCGATTACGGCCTGGTCGGAGACCTGTTCAAGTGCCTGCCGGAGCTCGCCGCGGAACTGGACAAGGGCTGAGCTTCCGTTCACCCGCCGGTCCGGCGTTCATGGAGCAAGGATATGATCAAGGAAATCGGTGTCATCGGTGCGGGTCAGATGGGCAACGGCATTGCCCATGTCGCCGCTCTGGCCGGCTACGACGTCAAACTGCTCGACGTCAACGCCGATCAGCTTAAGAAGGCGATGGCGACCATCGACAAGAACCTGTCGCGTCAGGTTTCGAAAGGGAAGGTCAGCGAGGCCGACAAGGCCGCCACCCTGGCCCGCATCCAGCCGGCGACCGAGTATCAGGCGTTCGCCAATTCCGATCTGGTGATCGAGGCGGCCACCGAAAACGAGGAAGTCAAGCGCAAGATCTTCCAGCAGCTCTGCCCGGCGCTGAAGCCCGAGGCGCTGATCGCCTCCAACACCTCGTCCATCTCCATCACCCGCCTGGGCGCCGGCACCGACCGGCCGGCCAAGTTCATCGGCGTGCACTTCATGAATCCGGTGCCGGTCATGGAGTTGGTCGAACTGATCCGCGGCATCGCCACCGGCGAGGAAACCTTCGCCCTGGTGCGCGAGATGGCCGTCAGGCTGGGCAAGATCCCGGTTTCGGCCGAAGACTTCCCCGCCTTCATCGTCAACCGCATCCTGCTGCCGATGATCAACGAGGCGGTCTATACCCTCTACGAGGGTGTGGGCACGGTGGACGCCATCGACACCGCCATGCGATTGGGCGCCCACCATCCCATGGGGCCGCTGGAACTGGCCGACTTCATCGGCCTGGACACCTGTCTGGCCATCATGCATGTCCTGCACGACGGGCTGGCCGACACCAAGTACCGCCCGTGCCCGCTGCTGGTGAAGTATGTCGAAGCCGGCTGGCTGGGCCGCAAGACCGGCCGCGGCTTCTACGATTATTCCGGCGAGAAGCCGGTGCCGACCCGCTGAGCGCGGTCACGGCGAACCGAAGAGGGGCGCGCCCGAGGGGGCGCGCCCTTTTTCTTTGGGGTGGCGGCCGCCGCCCCCTTGTGGATGGTTTTGTGGATTGCCGGGAAAAGCTGGGCGCTGCCGAGGCGGGGATAACGGGGATAACCCCAACGGTCGGCGGGAAATCAAGCACTTGTCCTGTGGAAACGAAGAGGGAACATCCGCCTTGACGCCCCGTTCGCCCCGGGCCTAGACTTCCATCGCAGCCGCGGACGGGCGGGACGATCCCGGTTTCGGCAGGTACGGAGGCGAAGAATGACCCCGATGGCGGCGATCTCCCAGCAGATCTGGGATATGAAATACCGGCTGAAGGGTCCCGATGGCGCGCCTGTGGATAAAACCGTCGAGGACACCTGGCGCCGGGTGGCCCGCACCCTGGCCGCCCCCGAGGCCGACCCCGTCCACTGGGAGGAGATTTTCTTCCAGACCATGCGGGATTTCCGTTTCCTGCCGGCCGGGCGCATCCTGTCGGGCGCCGGGTCCGACCGCCGGGTCACCCTGTTCAATTGCTTCGTCATGGGCGACATCCCCGACGACATGGCCGGCATCTTCGAGCACCTGAAGGAAGCCGCGCTGACCATGCAGCAGGGCGGCGGCATCGGCTACGACTTCTCGACCCTGCGGCCCAAGGGCGCCTATGTGAAGGGCGTCGGCGCCGACGCCTCGGGCCCGCTGTCCTTCATGGACGTCTGGGACGCCATGTGCCGGACCATCATGAGCGCCGGCTCGCGCCGTGGCGCCATGATGGCCACCATGCGCTGCGACCATCCGGACATCGAGGCCTTCATCGACGCCAAGCGCGAGGCGGGACGGCTGCGGATGTTCAACCTGTCGGTCCTGGTCACCGACGCCTTCATGGCCGCGATCAAAGAGGACGCGCCCTGGCAGCTGACCTTCGGCGGCACCGTCTACAAGAGCCTGCCGGCCCGCGCCCTGTGGGACAAGATCATGCGGGCCACCTACGCCTATGCCGAACCCGGCGTCATCTTCATCGACCGCATTAACCGTCGCAACAACCTTTGGTATTGCGAGGAGATCCACGCGACCAATCCTTGCGGCGAGCAGCCGTTGCCGCCCTATGGCGTCTGCCTGCTGGGCTCGGTCAACCTGGCGCGGCTGGTGGTCCGGCCGTTCGAGCCGGACGCCCGCCTCGATCTGGCGCGGTTGGAGGACATCGTGCGCGTCGCGGTGCGCATGATGGACAACGTGATCGAATGCTCGCAATTCCCCCTGCCCCAGCACGCCGCCGAAGCCGGCGCCAAGCGGCGCATCGGCCTGGGCGTCACCGGCCTGGCCGATGCGCTGATCCTGTGCGGCGCCCGCTACGGCGGCAAGGACGCCATCCGCCTGACCTCGGGGTGGATGGCCGCCCTGCGCCGGGCCGCCTATCTGGCCTCGACCGAACTGGCCCGGGAAAAGGACGCCTTCCCGCTCTTCGACAAGGACCGGTTCCTGGCCGGCGAGACGGCGCGCGAGTTGGACGCCGAACTGCGGGAGGCCATCGCCGCCCACGGCCTGCGCAACGCCCTGCTGACCTCCATCGCCCCCACCGGCACCATTTCCCTGTTCGCCGACAACGTCTCGTCCGGGCTGGAGCCGGTGTTCAGCTTCCGCTACAGCCGCAACGTGCTGCAACCCGACGGCAGCCGGCGCGAGGAGGAGGTGACCGATTACGCCTACCACCTGTTCCGCCGCCTGAAGGGCGAGGCGGCGCCGCTGCCCGACAGCTTCGTCGATGCCCAGTCCCTGAGCCCCGGCGACCACGTGGTCATGCAGGCGGCGGTGCAACGCTATATCGACTCGTCGATTTCCAAGACCATCAACGTCCCCGAAAGCATCTCCTTCGACGCCTTCAAGGACGTTTACCAGCAGGCCTACGACCTGGGCTGCAAGGGCTGCACCACCTATCGCCCCAACGAGATCACCGGCGCCGTGCTGGAAGTGCGGGCGGAGGAGCGTCCGGCGGAGCCGGAACTGCCGCTGGGCGCTCCGCCGGCCCGCCCGGAGGACCATCTGGAGGCCGGGGCGGTGATCCACCTGACCCGCCCCCTCGACCGGCCCGAGGCCCTGCCCGGCGCCACCTACAAGGTGCGTTGGCCGGAAAGCGACCATGCGATGTACATCACCATCAACGACATCGTGCAGGATGGCCGCGTCCGGCCCTTCGAGGTGTTCATCAACTCGAAGAACATGGAGCATTACGCCTGGACGGTGGCACTGACCCGGATGATTTCGGCGGTCTTCCGCCGCGGTGGCGACATCGCCTTCGTGGTGGAGGAACTGAAGGCGGTGTTCGACCCGCGCGGCGGCCAATGGGTGGGCGGCAAATACGTGCCCTCGCTGCTGGCCGCCATCGGCGAGGTGATCGAGCGCCACATGATCGCCATCGGCTTCCTGCCCGATCCCAAGGCGGCCCGCGAGCCGCCGGAAGCGCGCGAGGAGCGCAAGGTGGTCAATCTGGGGACTACCCGCCTGCGCTCCTGCCCCAAATGCGGCCAGCCGGCACTGATCCGGTCGGAAGGCTGCGACACCTGTACCAGTTGCGGCTATTCCAAATGCGGCTGAGGTAAAGGAGGCACCCATGGACAGGCAGGCCCATTGGCAGGGGGTATACGAAACCAAGGCCGAGACCGAGGTCAGCTGGTACCAGGACCATCCCGCCGCCTCCCTGGCCTTGATCCGCGCCAGCGGGCTCGGCCGGGACGCGCGGATCATCGATGTCGGCGGCGGCGCCTCGCGCCTTGTCGATCACTTGCTGGACGAGGGCTGGCGCGCCCTTGCCGTCCTCGACATCGCCCCCGCCGCCCTTGAGCGGGCGCGACGCCGTATCGGCCTGCGGGCGGACGCGGTCGAATGGCTGGTCGCCGACGTGACCCGCTGGCGCCCCTCGACCGGTTTCGACCTATGGCACGACCGCGCGGTCTTTCACTTCCTGACCGAGGCCGACGACCGGGCGGCCTATGCCGCCACCCTGGCCGCGACCGTCGCCGGCGGCGGCCAGGCGATCATCGGAACCTTCGCGCCGGACGGCCCCGAGCGATGCAGCGGCCTGCCGATCCGCCGCTATGACGCCGACGGGCTGGCCGCCGAATTCGCCCCGCATTTCCAACTGGTGGAGGCGCGGCGCGAGGAGCACCTCACTCCCGCCGGCAAGGTCCAGCGCTTCCAGTTCGCCCGGTTCCGCCGGCTGTAAGGCCGGCCCGCACCGCCGCCCCGGCCTCGTACCAGGTCTTCGAGGCGCCGACGATTTTCACCACCGACAGCATCACCGGCACCTCGATCAGCACGCCGACCACCGTGGCCAGCGCCGCCCCCGACTGGAACCCGAACAGGCTGATGGCGGCGGCCACCGCCAGCTCGAAGAAGTTGCTGGCGCCGATCAGCGCCGACGGGCCGGCGACGCAATGGGCGACGCCCAGGCGGCGGTTGAGGAGATAGGCGAAGCCGGCGTTGAAATAGACCTGGATGACGATGGGCACCGCCAGCAGCAGGATGACCAGCGGCTGGGCGAGGATCTGCCCGCCCTGGAAGCCGAACAGCAGCACCAGCGTGGCGAGCAGCGCCGTCAGCGACAGCGGGTGCAGCGCCGCCAGCACCGCGGCCAGCGCCGTTGGCCCGCGGGCCAGCAGCGCCTTGCGCCAGGCCTGGGCGGCAATCACCGGCACGACGATGTAGAGCAGCACCGACAGGAATAGGGTCTGCCACGGCACGGTGATGGCCGACAGGCCCAGCAGCAGGCCGACGATGGGCGCGAAGGCGAAGACCATGATGACGTCGTTGAGCGCCACTTGGCTGAGGGTGAAATGGGGCTCGCCGTCCGACAGGTTGGACCACACGAACACCATGGCGGTGCAGGGCGCGGCGGCCAGCAGGATCAGGCCGGCCATGTAGCCGTCGATCTGGCCGGCCGGCAGCAGCGGCCGGAACAGGTGACCGATGAACACCCCGCCCAGCAGCGCCATGGAGAAGGGCTTGACCGCCCAGTTGATGGCCAGGGTGACGCCGATGCCCTTCCAGTGCTCCTTGACCCGGTGGAGGGCGCCGAAATCGATCTTGAGCAGCATGGGGACGACCATCAGCCAGATCAGCGCCGCCACCGGCAGGTTGACCTGGGCAAGCTCCAGATGTCCGATGGCCCGGAACGGGCCGGGCGCCACTTGGCCCAGGCCGATGCCGGCCAGGATGCACAGGCCCACCCACAGGGTCAGATAGCGCTCGAACCTCCCCATGGGAGCCTTGCCCGCCACCTCGCACTGCGCCGACATTCACACCTCCTGGCCGTTGGGCAATCCGCCCCGCCGGCCCCGGTGGGGATCGGCGGAGGGCACGCAGGAGTAAATGATACGCTCATTTCGCCATTCGGCAAAATGACACATTCATGGCGGCGGTCACAACCCGGCTTTCCGCCCGGGAAAACGCAGCAACACCCGCAATCCGCCCAGGTCGGATCGCCCGAATTCCAAGGTGCCGCCATTCACCTCGGCCAGATCGCAGACGATGGCCAGGCCGAGGCCCCAGCCCGGGACCACCTCGTCCAGGCGGCGACCGCGGCGCAAGGCCTCGGTCGCCTGGGTTTCCGACAGGCCCGGCCCGTCGTCCTCCACCGTCACGCTCACCCCGGCCCGGTCTTCCTCGGCCGAGACCCGCACCTGCGCCCTCGCCCATTTGCAGGCGTTTTCCATCAGATTGCCCAGCATCTCCTCCAGGTCCTGGCGCTGTCCGCGGAACCCGGGACCATCGGGCACCTGGAGGTCGATGACCAGCCCGCGATCGGCGAACATGCGGGCCAGCACGGCAGCCAGGGCCTCGGCCACCCCCCGGATGTTCACCTTGACGCCCAGGGCGCGCCCGGCGCCGGCCACCGCGGAGGCGCGAGCCAGATGATGTTCGACCAGCCGGCGCATCCGCTGGATCTGATCGGACAGGACCTGCCGATCGGGGTCGCCGTTCAGCTCCGCCCCCAGCACGGCCAGCGGCGTCTTCAGGGCGTGGGCCAGGTTGCCGACATGGGTGCGGGCGCGTTCGATCAAGGCGGCGTCGCTGTCCAGCACGCCGTTCATCGCTTCGGCCAGCGGCAGGACCTCCTTGGGATAGCGCCCCTCCAGGCGCGGGCGCACCCCTTCGCGCACCGCGGCAAGGTCCGCCGCCATCGAACGCAGAGGACGCAGGCCGAACCCCACCTGAATGAACACCGCCACCGCCAGGCCGCCGCCCAGCAGGCCGAGGGCGGTGAACAGCAGCAGGTCGAAGTGCCGCACCTCCTCGGCCACCTCGTTACGGTCGGCCGCCACCAGCAGGTGGAGGGGGCCACGCGCTTCGGGAAATTCCAGGTCGCGTTCGACCACCAGCAGGGGCTCGTTGCGCGGGCCGGCCACGGTGCGGATCTGCGCGTCCGGACCGCCGGGAGCGGGGGTGATGGCCGCATCCCACAGCGAGCGCGACCGCACCAGCCGGCCCGACGGCTCGGCCATTTCCCAATACCAGCCGGAGAAGATCTGGTCGAAACGCGGATCGCCCAGCGGCCGAACCGCCTTGACGCTGCCGTCCGGGGCGATGTCGGTGGCGGCGATCATCGCCCGCAGCAGCGCATCCAGACGGTGGGTGAATTCCCCTTCCACCGTGGTGCGGAAGGCGTGGGCCAGCACCGCCCCTCCCGCCACCAGCATCAGCACCAGCCAGACCAGCGCCCCCGCCACCAGACGCAGCGACAGCGACGCGGCCGGGCGGGGCGGGCGGGACTCGGTCATTGGTCGGGCGCCGCCAGCAGATAGCCCTGCCCCCGCACCGTCCGGATCATCTCGGCGCCGATTTTCCGGCGGATGCGGCCGAGCAGGACGTCAAGGACATTGGAATCGTGATCGGCATTGCGGTCGTAGACATGCTCGGCCAGTTCAATCCGGCTGACCACCCGCCCGGCATGGTGCATCAGATAGGCCAGGATGCGGAATTCCTGGGAGGTCAGCTGAACGGGGACGCCGTCCAAGGTGACCCGGGCCGAATGGGTATCGAGGCGCAGGCCGCCGCAGGCCAGTTCCGGCTGTGCATGCCCCGAGGCGCGGCGGATCAGCGCCCGCAGCCGGTAGACCACCTCCTCCATCTCGAACGGCTTGGTGACGTAATCGTCGGCGCCGGCATTGAAGCCGGCCATCTTCTCCGACCAACGGCTGCGCGCCGTCAGGATCAGCACCGGCATGGTCCGCCCGGCCTCGCGCCAGCGGTTCAGCACGCTCAGGCCATCGATCTTGGCCAGCCCCAGGTCCAGCACCACCGCGTCGTAAGACTCGGTATCGCCCAGATACCACCCCTCTTCGCCGTCATAGGCGACATCCACCACGAAACCGGCCTCCTCCAGCACCCGTTGCAGGCGGAAGGTCAGCGCCGGCTCGTCCTCGACCACCAATACCCTCACGGCCGCCCCCGCTCCAGCCGGGCGCCGCTCCGCGCGTCGTAAAACAGCGTCACCAGCCGGCCGTCCGGGGTGAGGATCTTGAGCTCGTAGACCATCCTGTCGCCCTTGTCCTCAAGTTCAGCCTCGATCAGCTGCCCCGGGCAGGCCTCGGCGGCATGGGAGACGATGGCACTGAGGGGCAGGCTGCGCCCCTCCTCCACCGCCCGGCGCGCAGCATCCTGATCCTCGCCCGCCGCGGCGGGGCGACAGGCGGCAAGCACGACCATCGCCAACGCCATCCAGTATCGCATGGTCCGTGTCCTAGCCAAACCCGCCTGAACGGGGGATGAACGGACCGGTCAGAACCGGTTCAGGCTGTTTTCGCTAAGGTAGCGGCCATCGAAACCGAAGGAGCAGGAACATGCCTGGTAAAATGCTGGGGATTGCCGCGGTGATCGCCATCGGATTGGCCGGTGCCGCCTGGGCCCAGGGCGAGCGCGGAGACACCCCGCCGTCGGCGTCAGGCGTTCCCGCACCGGCCATCGAGGCGGGGCACGCGGCGGAGGCCGAGTCCCTTCGCCCATCGGCCGACGGCGACCACGAGCGGGAGCAAGCCACGTCCGACGACCGCAACGAGCATAGCGGACGCGGGCAGGAGCGTGAGGACGACGACAAGGAGGATTGAGCCGCACCACGGCCAATCCCCGCACGGCGGCCCGGCCGCGCCCCACCGGCCCGCGGCCGGGCCGCTGCTTGCCAACGGAGGATATGGGATCATGAAGTACGACCCGCTCACGCGCCTGCTGCACCTGTGTGTCGCGGCGGGAGTGACCTTGCAGCTGCTGACCAGCCTGGTGATGGTCACCCCCAAGCCGGGGCGGCTTGCCAATGGATGGTTCGAAATCCATGAAAATGTCGGCATCGGCGTCCTGGTGGCGGTGGCGATCTACTGGATGTGGGTGGTGGCGCGCGCCGCCCGCCGCGCAGACGGCGGCATGCTGTTTCCCTGGTTCTCGCGCCGCCGCATGGCGGACCTGCGCGACGACGCCCTTGGCACCCTGCGGGACGTGGCCCGATTCAAGCTGCCGCCCGACGACGAACCGCGGCCGCTACCGGCCGCCGTGCAGGGATTGGGCCTGCTGCTGGTCCTGTTCATGGCGGGCACCGGCACCATCCTGGCCATCGGCATGGCCCCCGACGGCGCCAAGTCGGCGCCCATCCACGCCGTGGCCGAGCTGCACGAAACCGCCGCCCCGCTGATGTGGGCCTATCTGGTCGGGCATCCCCTGCTGGGTTTCCTCCATCAGCTGGCCGGCCATGGCAGCCTGAGCCGCATGTTCGGCTTTCGGGCGGCGGGTACCGTTTCCCGGCGCGGCCCGTTTGTTTAAGGCGCCCTCGGGCGCCGTAAAAGGGTCGCCGTAGACAGGGTCGGGGGCGCCTTCCCGTGCCGCATGCCGCCTGGAGGAGAGTCAACCGGATCAAGAACACCCTGCTGCTGGGGGTGGTAGCCGTCGCCCTGGCCGGCGGCGGCATCCTGGCGGTGGCCGAGGCGCACGGGGCGGCGGCCCTGGCTTGGTTTGCGGCCACCGGACTGGTGCTGGTGGCCCTGCTGGTCCAGATCGCCGTCGAGCTG
>JAKAFA010000229.1 GCA_021818185.1 Pseudomonadota bacterium
GCCGACCTGGCCGGCGCGGCGGGCGGCCGGGTCCGGCGGGTGGGGGAACGCGGGCTGGACTGCGCGTGGCGGCTGGGCGACGGTGCGGTGCTGACCGTGCGGGCCAATCTCGGCGACCGGCCGCAGGACTGGGACGGGCCGGCCGCCGGCCGCCGGCTTTACGGCTCCACCGCGGCGGGCGCGCCGCTGCCCGCCTGGGGGGTGGATTGGCATCTCGCGGTCTGGAACAACGAGGGGGGGAATGGGACATGACGGGGACGGACGCGCTCGACCGGCTGGCCAATCTGGCCGGCATCGAGGACGGGTGGTGGGATTTCTTCGGCACTTGGCGGCCGGTTTCCGCCGCAACCAAACGGGCCTTCCTGTCGGCCATGGGCTTCGCCGTGCATGACGACGGCGCTATCGCCGCCGCCCTGCACGAGCTGGACACCCGGCCGTGGCGCCGCTGGCTGGAGCCGGTGGCGGTGCTGGATGCCGGCGGCGCGGCGGCCGTCAGCCTGACCATCCCGGCGGCGCGGGACCACGAGACTCTGGCCTGGGAACTGACCGAGGAACTGGGCGCCGTCCATTCCGGGCGCTTCCAGGTCGATACCCTGCCGTGGCAGGAGGAACGCTGGCTGGACGGCGTGCTGGTCAAGCGCTGGCGCCTGGTGCTGCCGGCCCTGCCGCCGCTGGGCTATCACCGCCTGCGGGTCGTCGCCCCCGACGGGGCCGAAGCGGCGATGGTGGTGGCCGTCGCCCCCGACCGCGCCCATCTCCCCGAGGCGATGGCCGAGGGGCGCAAGGCCTGGGGCATCGCCACCCAGCTCTATGCCCTGCGCTCGGCCGAGGATTGGGGGGTGGGGACCTACCGCGCCCTGGAAAAACTGGCGGCGGGGGCCGCCGCCCTGGGCGCCGCCACAATCGGCATCAATCCGCTGCATGCCCTGTTCGCCGGCCAGCCGGACCGCTTCAGCCCCTATGCTCCGTCGTCGCGGCGCTGCGTCAACGTCGCCGCCATCGACGTCGAGGCCATCCCGGAATACCGCGAGGCCCGGCGGTTGGCCCGCAAGATCGCCGCGCCGGGCTTCCAGGCGGCGCTGTCGCGGGTGCGCAGCGCCAAGCTGGTGGATTACCCCGACGTCGCCCATCTTTCCCGCCCGGTGCTGGAGGACCTCTATCAGGTGTTCCGCGACACCCATCTGGCGGAGAACGACGCGCGCTCCCAGGCCTTCCGCCGCTTCCAGCAGGCGGGTGGCCGCACCGCCCGGCTGTTCTGCACCTTCGAGGCCCTGCACGAACGCTTCCTGGCCGAGGGCAAGGGCTATTGGCGCCAGTGGCCGGAGGAGTACCGCCATCCCGCCGCGCCGGCGGTGGCGCGCTTCGCCGCCGACAAGGCCGAACGGGTCGAGTTCCATTGGTGGCTGCAATTCGTCGCCGAGGAGCAATTGGCCGCCGCCCACCGCGCCGGCCAGTCGGGGGGCGGCATCGGCCTGTACCGTGATCTGGGGGTGGGCATTGCCGGCGACGGGGCGGAAGCCTGGGCGGAGCAGGATTGCCTGGCGCTGGGCGTCTCGGTCGGCGCGCCGCCCGATCCGCTGGCCCTGAAGGGGCAGGATTGGGGGCTGGTGCCCTTCAACCCCATCGCCCTGCGCGAGGCGGCCTATGCGCCGTTCATCGGGGTGATGGCGGCCAATATGCGCCATGCCGGCGCCCTGCGCCTGGACCATGCCATGGCCTTGCAGCGGCTCTATTGGGTGCCGCCGGGGGCCAGCGCCGACCAGGGCGCCTATGTGCGCTATCCGGTCGACGACCTGTTCCGGCTGGTGGCGCTGGAAAGCCGCCGCAACCGCTGCCTGGTGATCGGCGAGGACCTGGGCACGGTGCCCGAAGGATTCCGCGAGCGCATGGAGCGGATGGGGATCTTCGCCTATCGCGTCATGGTGTTCGAAAAGGACGAGCGCCAGGAGTTCCGCCCGCCCGAGCATTTCACCGAACAGGCCCTGGCCATCTTCGCCACCCACGACCTGCCCAGCTTGCGCGGCTGGTGGAACGGCATCGACATCGACCGCCGCGAAGCCTTGAACCTCTATCCCCGCCCCGGCATGGCGGAGGAGGAGCGGCAGGCCCGGTCCCACGACCGCGGCGCCCTGGTGGCCGCCCTGATCCGCCACGGCCTGTTGCCCCAGGGCTTTAACGCCGCACCGCCCCTCGACGACGCCCACACCGAGGCGCTGGCCGCCGCCGCCCACGCCTATCTCAACCGCTCGCGCGCCCGGCTGACCATGGTGCAGATCGAGGACGTGCTGGGCCTGGAAACCCAGATGAACCTGCCCGGCACCACGACCGAACACCCCAATTGGCGCCGGCGCTTTCCGGTCGAGGTGGAAGATCTCCTCGCCGACCCGCGCCTGACCCGCCTGGCCGCCGCCTTTGCCGCGGAGCGGGGGCGGTAGGGCGAAGGCGTTTCGGCTGTACGCGAGTGATGCGCGAAAGGAGGGCGGCGCCAATTGGTGTCCGTTTCCGAGCGTGGACCTCTTGAACCTCGATATCGAAGGGGGCTGCGTTGTCTGGCACGGCGGCAATCCCCGGCCACCGCAGCACGGCGGGGCTACTGGGCGGTCCAGCCGCCGTCCACTGACAGGGCGGCGCCGGTGATGGAGGCGGCGGCATCGCTGGCCAGGAACAGGACGAGGTCGCCCAGGTTGTCCGGGGTCGAGAACTGGTGCATCGGCTGTTTCTCGGACAGCAGCGCCACCCGCTCCTGCTCGACGCTGCTGCCGTTGGCCCGGGCGCGGTCGGCGATCTGCTGCTCGACCAGCGGGGTCAGCACCCAGCCCGGGCAGACCGCGTTGGCGGTGACGCCGTCGTTGGCGGTTTCCAGGGCGATTACCTTGGTCAGGCCGACCAGGCCGTGCTTGGCGGCCACGTAGGCGGCCTTGTGGGGAGATCCCACCAGGCCATGGGCCGAGGCGATGTTGACGATGCGGCCCCAGCCCTTGGCCTTCATGGCGGGCAGGGCGGCCTTGACGGCATGGAAGGTCGCCGACAGGTTCAGGGCGATGATGGCGTCCCACTTGTCGTCGGGGAATTCCTCGATGGGGGCGACGTGCTGGATGCCGGCGTTGTTCACCAGGATGTCGGCTCCGCCAAGCTCGGAGACGGCCTGCGCCACCATGGCGCGGACCTGCTCGGCCTTGGTCAGGTCGGCGGGAGAGTAGGAGACCTTGGCGCCGAGTGCCGACAACTCGGCCTTGATGGCGTCGATGGCGGCGGCCGCGCCGAAGCCGTTCAACAGGATGTTGGCCCCGGCGCCAGCCAGCCTGCGGGCTATGCCCAGGCCGATGCCGGAGGTGGAGCCGGTGATGATGGCGGTCTTGCCGTGCAGGGACATGGGCGGCGGTCTCCTCGCTAGTCGGTGATTTCGTGGGTGCCGCCGCGCGCGGGGCGCGGCTCGGCACAATAGTCATGCAGCACCTTGCCGTAGGGCAGGGTGAAGTCGATGATCTGGTGGCGGGCCGAAACGATCCGGCGCACCGGGAAGTCGGCCACCGCGCAGTTCACGTGCGGCACGAGGTGCAGGCGCGCCTCGCCTTCCCAGGCGCCATGGACGACGGCGTCCTCCATGCGGTAGCCAACCAGCTGCGCGATCTTCGGGGAGCCGTCGACGTCGGGGATGAGCTTGAGGTTGATGTTCAGCTTGTGGGTCAGGGTCGCGCGCACCGCGCCCGGATCGAGGGAGCGGGTCTTGTAGGTCATGGTACCCATGGCCACCAGCTCGTCGGCGTAGTGCAGGGTTCCTGTCAGGGTATCCTTGATGACCCGGAGGCGCGGCTCGCCGTACTTCTTGGGGAAGCCCCAGATCTCGCGACCGCCCGCGATGGGGGGCTCGTCGTTGAGGTACATCTGGGCGGTGTAGTTGACCGGCTCGCCGTCGAGGGTGGCGAGGATGCCGCAGCCCGCCTCCTCGTAATCGCCGAAACCGGAACTGTCCGGCATCTTCATCCAGTCGAAGAAGACCTGGGCGGAACCCGGCGTCCGCCCAGGGATGGGCTCCAGCGGCTCCGGCAGAGCCGCCTCGACGGCCTCCATGTCGGTCTCGTAGGTGATGATCAGGTATTCGCGGTTGACGAAGCGGAACGGCCCCTTGGGATAGGAGGGGCAGGTCGGCGGCATCGAGGGGGCCGCCAGGATTTGGTCGCGGTTCACGGAACCTCCTCAGAGGTAGGTGGTGCGGATGTCGATGGTGGAACGCCGTCCAATGTCCTGTCCGTGTTCCTTCAGCCACCGGCCGGCGGTGGCGCGCCCGACGGCGTGGAGGTGCAGGAGGAAGGCGCGCTCGGCGTTCAGCTTGGAGGTGGCGCCGAGGGCGCGCATCTCCTCCTCGGCGTGGATGCGGTGGACGTGCATCTTCTTGTACCGCTCGACCGCCGAGCCATCGAGATGGTCTTGGGCGATCAGGCGCTCGACGAAGGAGATGGCGCGCATTTCGTTCATCAGAGACGAGTTGAAGCTGATCTCGTTCAGGCGGTTGACGATCTCCGCCGCGGTCCGGGGCGTCCCGTCGCGGACGAGGGGGTTGATCTGGACGACAGCGATGTCCGGGCTGTCGCAGCCGTAGATCATCGGCCACAGGGCCGGGTTGCCGATATAGCCGCCGTCCCAATGGGGGGCGCCGTCGATCTCGACGGCCTGGAACAGGGTCGGCAGGCAGGCGGAAGCCAGCAGGGCCTCGACCGATACGTCGGTGTGGTCGAACACGCGGATGCGGCCGGTGTGCACGTTGGTGGCTGAGACGAACAGCTTCACGGGGCTGTTGCGGATGTGGTCGGTGTCGATGACCGTCTCCAGCACGTCGCGCAGAGGACTGATGTTCATCGGGTTGAACTGGTAGGGCGAAGTCATGCGATGGGCGAGGTCGGCCACCATGGCGGCGGGCGAGGCGTCGATGTTCCAGTTGCCCAGCAGAACGTCGAAGGGCGAACGGCGTACCGGATTCCAATCGGCCGCCCGGCCGATCCGATCCCAGAACTGGCCGAGCAGGCGGCGGGCCTCCTCGCGGCCGCCGAGGGCCATGCCCTGCGCCACCACGGCGGCGTTCATCGCCCCGGCGGAGGTGCCGCTGATGCCCTCGATCGCGAGGTCGTCCTCCTCAAGCAGGCGGTCGAGGACACCCCAGGTGAAGGCACCGTGGCTGCCGCCGCCCTGAAGGGCTAGGTTCAGCCTTCGGGGAGCCGCATCGACGGCGGCGGCTTCAACGGCCTGACCGGATTGCGCATCGGACGCCGAGTCCATGCGAGGCGCGGCCGGCTTCCCCTTGGCCGGGGGTCGAGCATCGAGCATATCGTGTTGTTTCCTCTGCCCTATGCATGGGGCGAAACGCTTTTGAACGATATTGGTGGGGCTATGGCGTGTCAATCGCACAATAATGAATATTAATAAAGAATTATTAATATTCATATTGGCACCCTTGAAACCAATCTGAGTCGCGCAGATTATTGTGTGAAGAAAATTTTATGAATAGGGGCGATTTAAATTCTCTGGGGACATTGCAGAATCTTCCAATGCGGATCGGCGCCGATCGCTCGGCCACCGGCTCCGGCGGGGGACTCGGCCGCAAGCGTTGGTTGCTTGCCCGCAAGGATGCCCTTCGCGCGACGGCCGCAGCCCCATCCGCGGAGGGACCTCCCCGCCTCGCGACCCAACACAGCGGTTCTCATTTTGGCGTTTGAGTTGCAAAAAAGGGCTTTGCAAAGAGAACGAAAAGTGATTCAAGCTCTATGTGGACCGGCTTGAGACCTACATAACGG
>JAKAFA010000230.1 GCA_021818185.1 Pseudomonadota bacterium
CGGATGTCGAGGCGGTGCTGAGCCACAACCTGCCCCCGACCCTGCTGGCCTACAAGGAGGAGGATACCGAGCAGATGGCGGCGGTCAGCGCCGCGCATGGCGTGGCCATGCCGCCGAAGGCGCCGGCCGGGGCCGCTGCGGGAGCCGGGGCCGGATCCGGCAGCGGCCTGCTCCCCTATCTGCTGCCCGGCAACCGCTCCACCGGCGCGGATGCCGGTGGCGGGACGGACGGCAATACCGCGGCGGCTCCGGGCCAAGCTGGAGCCGGTGTACCGCAGGCTCGCAATCAGAGCGCGATACCGCAGGGGCACCGCGTCTGCGAATCGTTGAAGGAGTTGGCGACGGTGGTCAATTCGGCCCAGTCCGAGCGCTTCTCCTCGGCGATGGAGGGTGCGCCGCCGCAGGCCGCGGCAGGGGGGCGCGCCGGCGACATCCCCGACCTGATGGCCTGCCCGCAGATCTTCGAGAAGTACCCCGACCTGCTGCCCTTCGCGCTGGATTACGTGGTGGCGTTGCAGGGAGAAATCCAGCGGCCGGGCGCCTACCCGCTGCTGCCGGGCACGCCGCTGTCCTCGGTCATCGCGGTGGCCGGCGGCGTCGGGCGCGATGCCGACATGAGCGAAATCGAACTGTCCCGCTTCCAGGACGAGCGGCAAAAGAACGGCGGGTCGTCGCGGGTCATCATCGACGGGCGGGGCGGCGGCTTGCAGCAGGCGCTGCTGCAACCGGGCGACATCCTGCGCTTCAACCCGGTCTTCACCAATCGCGACGCCGGGCCGGTGATGGTGCGGGGCGAGGTCAAGCGTCCCGGCCTCTACAACATCTATCGCGGCGAGAAGCTGTCCGACCTGATCGCCCGGGCGGGCGGCCTGACCGACGAGGCCTATCCGCTGGGCGCGGTGTTCACCCGCACCAGCGTCCGTCAGCAGGAGGAGCGGGCCCGCGACGAGGTGATGCAGGCCTTCGACGCCGGCCTGCGGCGGGCCGCCGTCGCCACCGCCGGTACGGAATCCACCGGCGGCAGCAGTGATACGGCCAAGCTGGTGGCGCTGGCCGGCACCATTCGCAGCGCGCCGCTGATCGGGCGCGTGGTCGTCGAGGCCGATCCGGTGGTGCTGTCGGTGCACCCGGAACTGGATACGGTGCTCGAACCGGGGGATGCGCTGACCGTGCCCAAGCGGCCCAACCATATCGCGGTGGCCGGCGAGGTTCTCCATCCCAGTGCCCTGCAATTCATCGCGGGACGCGATCCGTCCGACTATATCCGGGAGGCGGGCGGCCTGTCGGAGCAGGCGGACAGCGGCCACATCTACGCCATTCTGCCCAACGGCGTGGCGCGGCCGCTGTCGGTGTCGTCGTGGAATTTCACGCCGGTCCGTCTGCCGCCCGGTTCCACCATCGTCGTCCCCGCGGACCTCAGCCCCGATGGCTGGCTGATGACCAAGGATATCGCCGGGGTGGTGGGCAATATCGCACTTTCCGCCGCTTCGCTCGTCGTGATCTCTCATTACTAGGCAGGGCAAGGTCCGCGCGCATCCGGTCCGCGAGCATCCCATGGGCCCTTTCCTGCGAGGCGTGACGGCCGCGACGATCCTGTCGATGGCCGTGGCCGGGCGCGCCTCGGCCGCCGACGCCGACCCGGCGGCGGCCGAGGCCATGACCGGCTATCGGCCGATGCCGATCACCTACGACGATTGGGGCGGCGCCGGCCTGATGCAGGTGCCGAGCGGGCGCATGCGCCCCGATGGCGACATGGCCATCGTGGGCTCGGCGGTGTGGCCTTACGACCGCTATACCCTGGCGGTGCAGGCCCTGCCGTGGCTGATGTTCGCCTACCGCTACACGGACATCATGAATGTCGCCTACGGCCCGGCGTCGTGGTCGGGTAACCAGAACTACAAGGACAAGAGCGGCGACCTGAAGTTCCGGCTGATGCGCGAAGGGCCGTATACGCCGGACCTGTCGCTGACCTTGCGGGACGATCTGACCGGAACCTCGCTGTTCAGCAGTGAATACCTGACGGCGACCCGCCGGTATTACAATTTCGACATCACCGCCGGCTTGGCTTGGGGTAATGGCGCCGGTAACGGCACCTTCGGCAATCCCTTTTCCCTGTTGTCTTCCCACTTCGCCCACCGGGCGGGGGACGCCTCGTCCATTCCCGGCGCCTTTTCCTTGCCGGAATTCACCGGGCCGCGGGTGGCGCTGGTGGGGGGCGTCCAGTACGCCACCCCCATCGACGGGCTGGTGCTGAAGGTCGAGCACGACGGCAACAATTTCCAGAATGAGATCTTCGGCGACAACCAGCCGGTCTCCTTGCCGTTTAATTTTGAAGTCAACTACAGCCTGTGGGATGCCCTCGACCTGTCGGTGGGCTACGAGCGTGGCAACACCCTGATGGTCAAGGCGGCGCTCCACACCAACATGAACACGGCGATGGGCCTGCCCCACAAGGACCCACCGCCGCCGCCGATGCCCCGGCCGGCCGTTGCCGCTGCCGCTCCCATGGCGGCCGACCCGGCCCCGGCCATCCCGGAAGTTGCGGCCACCACGCCGCAACTGGACGATATCGTCCAGCGGGGCAAGTCCCTGGGCCTGGCGGTCACCAGTGTGTCCTCGGCCGGCAGCCGCTTGCGGGTGACGGTCGACGGGGCCGGTGGCCTGCCGGATCTGGGAGCTGCCGCCGAACTGGCCCTGGCGGCCGACCGCGCCGATCCGGGGCAGCGCCCGACGGTCGAGGTGGAGGCGGTGGCCGCCGGCCGGACCGCCGGCACGGCCACCTTCGCCGCTGCCGACCTGGCCCGCGGCCAGGCGATCACCGGCCGGGCCATCGACGGGGTGGCGAACGGCGGCTGGCGCCTGGCCTCTGGTGTGCGGGCGGTGGCACAGCGAACCATGTCGCCGGCCCATCCGGTGGTGCGGCCGGTCCCGAAGCCGCCGGTCGACGGGCCGGTTTCGTCGAAGGTGGTCAAGGCGACCGCCCAGAGGCTATTCAAGAACCTGGCGAAGTACAATCTGCGCGGCCGGAAATTCGCCATGACCAAACTGACCGCGACGCTGGAGTTCGAGAACACCGGCTACCGCGAATCCGCGGTCGCCCTGGGACGCGCCGCCGAAATCATGGCCAATACGGTGCCCGCCACCGTGGAACAATTCGATCTGCGGCTGAACGAGGATGGCCTTGCGGGCAGCAGCACCACCCTGATGCGGGGCGACATCGAGCGGATGCGCAAGGGCCAGGGGAGTCCGGAGGAAGTGTTCCAGCATCTTCAGGTTGCCGATACCCCGATGGTGGACCCGCCCGGTACGGTCCAAAATCATAAGCTCTATCCCTGGTTCGATTGGGGTATCGCGCCGCATATGCGCGAGGATATGGGAGGTCCAACTAATTTCTTCATGTACCAGCTCTATGCCGGGCTCGATGGCACCATGTATCTGAATGATAATTGGTCGTTCGGGACGGGAATTGGCAGGAATATTTACAATAATTTTAACAACTTTAACACTCCCGCCGAATCCAACTTGCCACACGTCCGATCGGACATCCGGTTTTATCTGGAGGACGCCCAGACCTGGATCGACCACCTGTATGCCAACTATCAAACTCGTTTGGCGCCGGGCCTGTATGCCAAGGTCACGGGTGGCGTCTTTGAGTGGATGTACGATGGTGTGGCCGGAGAAGTGCTCTATTATCCAACGAACAGTCGGGTGGCGCTGGGCTACGAGATGACCCACGTCTATCAGCGCGATTATTCCGGCGCCTTCCGTCTTCGGGACTATCAGGTCACGACGGGGCACGCGACTCTCTATTACAAATGGCCGATCTACGGGCTGACCTCAAGTTTGGCTGTCGGCCGCTATTTGGCCGGCGATTACGGCGCCACGGTGACGCTTGGGCGGCAGTTCGACGACGGCATTACCATGAGTGTTTTTGCCACCAAAACCAATGTCTCGGCGGCGCAGTTCGGCGAAGGTTCCTTCGACAAGGGTATCGCCATCTCCATTCCGTTCGATATGTTCAGCGGTGGCGACACGCGCACCTGGGGCAGCACTGAATACCGCCCGCTCACCCGTGACGGCGGCCAGCGCGTTTTCGTGCCCGATCCGCTCTATCCGGCGGTGGATGCCGCCAATGCCGGCAATATTCATCAGGGATGGAACGAGTTCGGCCGTTAGCCGAGGAGTAGACAGGGCGAGGGCGACCGGCGATACTGGCGGTGGTGGCAGAGGACGGAGGGCCGGGGCGATGGAACCGATCAGTGCCCTGATCGCCGCCCTTGTCGCCTCTCCGGGGCTCCTGGCCTCGGCCGCCGCCGCCCTGGGCCTTGGCGGCTTGGCGGTCGCGCTGAATTTGGCGAGTCTGGATCTCGGCGATCCCGATTCGGTCATCGAGCACATGAATATCGTCGCCGCACACGCCGAAAGGCTGGGGGTTGATCCCAAAGCGATCGCCGCTTCCTGCCTCCGGCCGCAATCGACGGTGCGGGACACCGCCGCCGCCGGTTACTTCGACGCTAAGATCGGGGCGGTAGTCTATGAAAAATGCGCGAACCTGATTCCGGTGAAGGCCGAATAGCCGGCCGCGGGTAAGAGGTAATACCTTGCCGGGATGTGGCTTCTCCAGGCCCATAGTCGTTCGGAATTTGGGAACGATGCCGAACTGCCACAATGCAACCGGTTTCCACCGTGGCGGCACTTGATCTGCCAAAATTGACTTGCCGCCCTACCACGATTTTGCCATCCTTCCGCACAGTTGGGTGAAGCCGGGGGCCACTCGGTCGAGCGCCATGGTTGCAGGCAAAAATGGGGATCGAGCAATGTTCAAGACCTTGGTTGGGGCGGTAGCCACCGTGGCGTTCCTCGCCACTTCCGTTCCGTCTTTCGCGCAGGCGATCGGCGGCGCCGGAGCCGGGGCCGGCGTTAGCTCCGGGGGTGCTGGTGCTGGTGCTGGCGCTGGCGCTGGCGCCGCGGGGGCAGGTGCTGGCGCTGGCGCTGGCGCCGCGGGGGCAGGTGCTGGTGCCGCGGGGGCGGGTGCAGGTGCCGCGGGTGCCGCGGGTGCTGCGGGTGCAGGCGCCGCCGGTGCCGCGGGCGCTGCCGCTGGTGCGGCCGCTGCCAGTGCCGCGGCGGTCGGCGGCGTGACCGCCGGCGCGGTGGCGGCCGGCGCTGCTGCGGCCGCTGCGGTAGCCGGGGCGGCGATCGCCGCTGTTGGCGGTCAGAACAACCACGGAACCACCGTCAGCACCCCGACGGCCACCGCCACGGTTACGGCAAACTAAGGCGTCGGCGGTACCGCTGGGCGGCGGCGCTTTGTTGGTGGCTGGGGAGGGGCAACCGCTTTCGGCGGGTGCCCCGGCCCCTTCACTTCGTGACTGATTGTGCAAAAGCCGCCAGCGGCGGGTCGGGGGGCGGGTCCAGATCCGACGGTACCCGCGCCGCCGTTGTCGTGGCCAGTATAGTGTTGGGGAGCGATCCGGCGGTTCGGGTCGTGGCATGGGGGGCGGGGCTTGCGCGACGACAGGCAGCGGTGGCCTACTCCGCCGGCGGCGATGTCCCATTCGGTCGCCATGCTTCGCGTCGCGGCCCCCCGGGGGGGGTATCCGCCGTCCGGCCTTGCCTGTCCGAGCCATCCGGTCGGGAACGCGGCAGCGGATCGGTTGTGATGAGCATCGATGCCAGGACGACCCTCGCCAGCGGCCATCGGGTGCGGCCGGTTCTTCAGCGCCTTGTCGTGCCGATGGCCTTGATGGCCGGGGATGCGGCCAGCCTGGCGTTTGGCAAATGCGT
>JAKAFA010000231.1 GCA_021818185.1 Pseudomonadota bacterium
AAAAGTTGGTTGTCTTGCGCGCTGGGCAACCAGGCGGCCCGGGACGGCTTCTCCGTCGTCTACAAACGCCTCTCCCGCCTGCTCGACGAACTGGCGGTCGCCCGCCTGCACGGCCGCCAGGCGCGGACCCTGACCGCGCTGGCGAGGACGCGGGTCCTCATCCTCGACGATTGGCTCATGCAGAAACTGACCGCCGAACAGCGGCGCGACCTGATGGAGGTGATCGACGACCGCCACGGCCGGGCCTCGACCATCATCGCCACCCAGCTGCCGGTCGAGTGCTGGCACGACATGATCGGCGATCCGACCTATGCCGACGCCATCCTCGACCGGCTCGTCCACAACGCCTATCGCCTCGACCTGAAGGGCAAGACCATGCGTCCCGGGATCACCACAACCGAGGGCGGCGGCGTTGGCGCCACGGCCGATGGTGCCGCCGCCTGAAGCCGCATCATCCCGTCGAAATCCCTCCCCGGACCCCACCCTGCGGGTTGCCCAGGGGGGTCCACAGGCGCTTCCCACCCCCGCCGCTCCGCGCAACCGCTGACGCGCTGCGCGGCGGGGGCGGGGCCCTCCTGTGTACTCACATGGGGTGGTTGGGCAAGGGGCTTGCTCAGGAAGGCCCGACGCCGCGGCGTCGGGCCTCATCATCGTGCACGGTCATCGCCGTCCCCGGCTGCACCGTGTGATGAGGATACACGAAGGACAACATCATTGTGCTCCAAATATCCCGGGGGTTTGGGGGCTGCGCCCCCCCCGGGGATAATGACTCGCGGCGAAGCCGCTCCGATATTGCGCATCAACCCAAGGTCTGAGCCCAGTTGCAAGGCCCGGTGGCGCTACTTCGCCCTGCCGTTCCAAACTCACATACGGTCGCCGATCGGGATCGGCCGCACCAACATCCCGCTTGCGTGCGGTAAAGACTCAGGCGGACGGGACCATTCTACCTGACGGCATTTGAAGCCATGTACACAGCCGGTTCGCCCACCCTGGGTTGCCGGGAATGATCAGTTACCCGGCAATTACGTTCCACCGTGCGCTGCTGCTGCCGGCGCGCGGGTGTGATCGCCTCACGCGGTCTTCATGACGGCCCCCTCGATCGTGACTCCCGCGGTCGCGTATTTCCACAGCGCGACTAGCAGTTTTCGCGCCAAGGCCACGATGGTCGCCTTCCGTCTTGAATCGACCTTGACTCTTTCGCGGAACCATTGGCTAAGGGCCGAGCCCGGCTGGTGGCGCGTCCAGAGCCACGCAAGCTCGATCATGGTCGATCGCAGCCTGGGGTTGCCGGCTTTGGAAACACCCTGCTCGCGGTCGATGGATCCGCTCTGCCAGGGTGTCGGCGCAAGACCGGAATACGCCGCAACCTGCCTGCGATTGTCGAAATGCCTGAACAGGCCTTCGGAATACAGCACGTTGGCGAACTCCGGCCCGATCCCTCTGAGATTCAGGATCATCGCCACCGCTGTCGGGACGTCTTGGCCACCAGTGGTCGGCGCCACCAAGATGTCGCGTTCCTTCTCGACGGCCTTGACTTGCTGCATCAGCAGTTCGAGCCGATCGAGTTCGCGGCCAATCTCTGCCTTGAGCAGCGGCGGCAGGGGCCGCCCATCACCAGTCCTCAGTTCATCAAGCTTTGCCCGACGGTCCTGGCGGATCGGTTCGTAGCCGAAAACCCCCTGGGTAAACAGCAACCCCTTGATGCGGTTGATATGCTTGTTGCGTTCGACGACCAGCGTCTTGCGCTCTCGGCCGATGCGGCGCCGATCCTCCTCTTCCGGAGACGGCACGCGCACCATCGCGCAGACCCGCGGTTCTCCGCGTTTATAGGCCAGGAGCGCCCGTACCAGCGCCTCGCCGTCGATCTTGTCCGTCTTGGCGCGCCGCCGGCGGCGCGAAGTTGCGATCGAGGCCGGGTCGACGACCCAGCTCTCAATACCCTCGGAAACCAGCGCGCGATGCACCCAGAAGCCGTCGAGACCGGCCTCCTGAATGACGATGATCCGGAACGTCTCGCCCGTCCGGCTACGCGCCTTTTCCGTCAGTGACGAAAATCGTCCGAGCAAGCCCGCGACATCGCCCGCATGCACCGAATGCTTCGACATCTTCTCGCCGCCGCCCGGCGACATCGACGTTACCAGCCAGGTCGAGCGGCTCAGTTCCAACGACACGAAAATTGCGCCAAGCTGAGTGCGGATGGCGGTCTGCTCGGCGGCACGGGGAAGGGCAGCGTTCACGGTTCGTCTCCAGAGTGTGGATGTTGCAATCGCACTCTGCCAGAGAGCTGATCGCTATCCACCCGTCATGGTATCTACCTGGAGAACATCCCCATCGTGCCGCTTTATTTTGCGGCGCCGCGCCCCACCGTGGTGCGGGACGGATTGCTGCTGATGGTGGACGACCATCGCTTCCCGCTGAAGGATGGCGAGGAGCCGGTGATGCGTTCCATCCGCTTCCGCACGCTGGGCTGCTACCCGCTGACCGGGGCCGTGGAAAGCACGGCGGCGACCCTGCCCGAGGTGATCCGCGAGATGCTGCTGACCACCACCTCGGAGCGGCAGGGCCGCGCCATCGACCACGATCAGGCCGCCAGCATGGAGAAGAAGAAGCAGGAGGGCTATTTCTGATGGGGGGCAGCTACAACGTACCCGATCTGGTCTCCGAGGACATCGAAGGCTATCTCCGCCGCCACCAGCACAAGGGCCTGCTGCGCTTCGTCACCTGCGGTTCGGTCGACGATGGCAAGTCGACGCTGATCGGCCGCCTGCTCTACGATTCCAAGGTCATCTTCGAAGACCAACTGGCGGCCCTGGAAGCCGATTCCCGCAAGCTGGGCACCCAGGGGCTGAACATCGACTTCGCCCTGCTGATGGACGGGTTGGCGGCCGAGCGCGAGCAGGGTATCACCATCGACGTCGCCTACCGTTTTTTCGCCACCGACAAACGCAAGTTCATCGTCGCCGACACCCCCGGTCACGAGCAGTACACCCGCAACATGGTCACCGGCGCCTCCACCGCCGATCTGGCGGTGATTCTGGTGGACGCGCGCAAGGGAATCCTCACCCAGACCCGGCGGCACAGCTATCTCGTCGCCCTGGTCGGCATCCGCAAGGTGGTGCTGGCCGTCAACAAGATGGATCTGGTGGGGTACGATCAGGCGGTGTTCGAACGGATCGTCGCCGATTACCGCGATTTCGCCGAAAGTCTGGGGATCACCGCCTTTCTCGCCATCCCCATTTCCGGCCTGGCCGGCGACAACATCACCAGCGCGTCCGAGCGGACTCCCTGGTATTCCGGCCCGTCCCTCATCCACCACCTGGAGACGGTCGAACTGGACCAGGCCCGTGGGCAGGGGGCGCCGTTCCGCATGCCGGTGCAGTGGGTCAACCGGCCCAACCTCGATTTCCGCGGCTTTCCCGGTCTGGTGGTGAGCGGCCGGGTGAGCCCCGGCGACCGGGTGCGGGTGCTGCCTTCGGGCCGAACCTCGACCGTCGCGCGCATCGTCACCTTGGACGGCGACCTGCCGCAGGCGGTGGCGGGGCAGTCGGTCACCCTGACCCTGGCGGACGAGATCGACTGCAGTCGCGGTGACGTGCTGGCTGCCGCGGACTCGCCTCCCGAACTTGCCGACCAGTTCGAGGCGACGCTGGTGTGGATGGCGGACAGCCCCATGCTGCCCGGCCGACCCTATTGGTTGAAGATCGGGACGCAGACCGTCATCGCCAGCCTGCAGCAACCCAAATTCCAGATCAACGTCAACACGCAGGAGCGTCTGGCGGCCAAGACCCTGGGGCTGAACGCCATCGGGACCTGCAATTTGTTCACCGATAAACCGATCGTCTTCGAGCCCTACCAGGACAACCCCGATCTCGGCGGGTTCATCCTGATCGACAAGATGACCAACGCCACCGTCGCGGCCGGCATGCTGCATTTCGCGCTCCGGCGGACCCAGAATATCCACTGGCAGGCTTTGGATATCAGCCGCGAGGCCCGCGCGGGGCTGAAGAGCCAAAAGCCGAAGATCCTGTGGTTCACCGGCTTGTCGGGCTCGGGAAAGTCCACCATCGCCAACCTGGTGGAAAAGAAACTGCATACCCTGGGCCGGCACACCTTCCTGCTGGACGGCGACAACGTGCGCCACGGCCTCAACAAGGACCTGGGGTTCACCGAGGCCGACCGGGTGGAGAACATCCGCCGCATCGGCGAGGTGGCCAAGCTGATGACCGACGCTGGGCTCATCGTGCTTACGGCCTTCATCTCGCCGTTCCGCGCCGAGCGCCGGATGGTGCGCGACATGGTGCCGGCCGGCGAGTTTGTCGAAATCTTCGTCGATACGCCGCTGGAGGAGGCGGAACGCCGCGACGTCAAGGGCCTGTACAAGAAGGCGCGGGCCGGCAACCTGAAGAACTTCACCGGCATCGATTCGCCTTACGAAAGGCCGGAGGCCCCCGAGATCCGCATCGACACCATGGCGACCAGCGCCGACCAGGCGGCGGAATTGATCGTGGCTGCCATTCTCGACGATATGTGAAAGGGACGCGCTCCAAACGCGGAAAGGCAGATGCTCGCTGGAGCATCTGCCTGTGATGGGGGCCGATCAAAACGTGGTAGGCATGCCGTCCGGCTCGCCGCGCTGCATGGAATCTCGCCGGGAAGGCCCATATACTCGGTGGGCCTGAAATTGCGAAGGTCCGTGACCGTGCGGCTGTTGCGTTATGGTCCCCCCGGCGCCGAAAGGCCGGGATTGCTGGACGGCCAAGGTCGCCTGCGGTGTCTGGCCGGATTCCTTTCCGACCTCGACGGCGCCGCCCTGGCGCCCGACAGCCTGGAGCGCCTGCGCCGCATCGACCCTCGGTCCTTGCCCCGGGTGGAGGGCCGGCCGCGCCTGGGGGTGCCGGTCGCCGGGGTCGGCAACATCCTCGCCATCGGCGTCAACTATCGCAGCCATGCGGGCTTCGTGCCGCTGCCCGCCGAGCCGATCATTTTCTCCAAGCATACCGGCGCGCTGTCCGGTCCCGACGATCCCATCCTGATGCCGCCGGGCGCCGAGAAGGTGGATTGGGAGGTCGAACTGGCGGTGGTGATCGGCCGGCCCGCCCGCCGGGTCGCGGTGGAACGGGCGATGGAGCACATCGCCGGCTATATGGTCGCCAATGACGTCTCGGAGCGTGATTTCCAGTCGGACCGCCGGTGCGGCCAGATCATCAAGGGCAAATCCTGGGAAAGCTTCTGCCCGCTCGGCCCCTGGCTGGTGACCACCGACGAAATCAGCGACAGCGGAGGGCTCCATCTGTGGCTGGAGGTGAACGGCGAGCGGATGCAGGAATCCTCGACCGCGGACATGCTGTTCCCCGTGCCCCAACTGGTCAGCTATGTCAGCCACTTCATGGTGTTGAAGCCGGGCGACGTGATCCTGACCGGAACGCCTCCCGGCATCGGCATGGCCACCGGCCGCTACCTCAAGGCCGGTGACGTGGTCCGGCTGGGCGTCGACGGCCTCGGCGAGCAATGCCAGCGGGTGGTCGCGTCGGCGGATTAGGAGGGCGCGGGCAGCGGGGCCGCATGACTGCCGCCGGCATTCATGGCGAGATTGCCGCCATCGACCGGCAGCAGCACGCCGTTGACCGCCGCCGCCGCGTCGGAGGCGAGGAAAATGGCCGGGCCGACCATGTCTTCGGGCGACAGCAGCCGGCCCATCGGCAAGCCGGACAGGATGCGCGGCAGCACGCCGTCGCGGAAGGACGGGGCCCGCAGATGGCTTTCCAGGCCGGGTGTGCGCA
>JAKAFA010000232.1 GCA_021818185.1 Pseudomonadota bacterium
ACCGCTACCCCAGAATCTTTGCCTTCGTCCAGCATGCGCCGGCCGGCAGCTACGACCCCGTGTTCCACCTTGGCCGTGAGCGGCAACCGGAGGACGTCCCGCTCTATGGACGGGATGATCGCCGGCTGCCGCCAATCCCCTGCAATGAGGCCATTTTCCGTAAGCGCCCGTTGGCGGCGGACCAGGAGAGCCTTGCGCCTCTCGCCGCTGGTCCGCAAAGCCAATAGGCGCTACCATACGCGGTGTTGGGCAAGCCGACGATGATCCGTGGAGGAAGAATGCCGGCGCTTACGATGATCCGGCGGATCGTTGGCCGCCGGCTGCGGCAGGTACGCCGGTTCGCCGGGCTCGATTCCCGCCGCCGCGCCCTGCTGGTTGAGGCGGGATGGTGGCTGTTGCTGGCGCGGCTTGCGCTGATGACCGTGCCATTCTCCCGCATCGCCCCTCGCCTTGGCCGGTTCGTGCCCCCCGACGAAGGCCGCCTCCGGGGATTCCCTCTTGCCCCTCCCGCCGGGCCTTCGGAACTTGCCCGCGATGTCGGCTGGGCGGTGACGCTGGCCGCCCGCCTCGTCCCCTTCAAGGCCGTCTGTCTGCCCCAGGCCATGGCCGCCAAGGCGATGCTGGGCCGGCGCGGCGTGGTTTCCGTCCTTTCCTTCGGCGTCGCCCGCACGCCGCGGGACGGGCTGGAAGCCCATGCCTGGCTGGCCGCCGCCGGGGTGGAGGTGACGGGTTTCGCGGCGGCGGAAAGTTTCACCGAGATCGGCTGTTTCGTTTAGGGGTAGAGGCGGGCTTGGGCGTCGAATCGCGGCAGCACTCTACCGCGTCGCCCTGGCGCGACGCGCCATTGGACCGAATCAGCGCCATCTCCAGCCGAAGGGGGCGCGCGGCGCTTGAGCTGGCCCGCCCGGAGAGGCGGCCGCTACAGGCAGACCTCAGGCCGCTTCGACGTGGCAGGCCAGGTTGAGTTCGCCGGCGGTGTTGGCCACCGTCGCCAGGCAGGCCTCGACCCGCTCGGTCAGCGACACCGCGAAGCGGGTGACGTAGAGCCCCTGTTCCGGCAGGCGCTGGGCATCCATGCGGACGATGTTGGCGTTGAACTGGCCGAACACCTCGGACAGGCGGGCGATCAGGCCGGGCCGGTCGCCGCCGCTGACCACGATGCGGTGGGTGATGCGCCCCTGCGGCCCCGCCGCCGCCTCCAGGTCGAAGGGGCGTACCGCGACACGGGCGCCGGCCAGTTCCGGCAGGCTGGCCAGGTCGGCCTCGATGTCGGCCGGAGCGATGTCGGCGGGGATGTCGCAAACCGAGGTGAATTCTCCGCCGCCGCCCAGCATGGCAAAGCTGGTGTCGCCCAGATTGGCGCCGATCTCGAACAGCCGGCCGGTGATGGACGATACCAGGCCGGTACGGTCGTGGCAGAAAATGGTGATCAGGACGGTCATCATCGCGGGTCTCCGGGCAAGGCGGCCATCATGCCGCCGCCGGGACGGTTTGCCTAGCCTTCAGAGGGGAGAAAAGCCCTCCCGGGTCGCGGCCGCTGCGCGCCCCCCCCCGGAATCGGCCGGCGCCGCCGGCAAGGGGGCATGACACGAAGGCGGTCAGATTGTCCGGCTCATACGAACGGGTGATGAACACTTGTTCGCTTTCCCGTCCGGCAATCAAAATGTCCGCACCCCGGTAGCCGTCGCCCAGACCCGCCGTCACGCCGTCCTGAAAAGCGCCAGAACTTTATAGCCCAGTTCGAATTTGTGGATCAGGGCGCTGTCGATGACGTCGCCGTCCGGTATCCGGACCCCACGCAAGTCGGCGATCATCCGCCGGATAAGGGCCGGGGGATGCTGCAGGATACGGTCAAGCTCGGAAATGATCGTCTCCCGGCCGACCTGGACGAATCCGGCACGCGCCACGACGCCGTCCAAGGTTTCAGGGGAGAAGAACGACCAGTGCCCAAGGATGAAGTTGTTGTTGGCCGCCCCTTCAAGGCGGATGCGGAGGCTATCAAGGTTAGGGACCTGGATGGCCAATATTCCTCCGGGCTCCAGGCGATCCCGCACGCGGCCCAGGAAGTCCAGAGGGGCGGGAGCATGTTCGAGGACATCGAGCATGACCACGGCATTAAAACGTGGCCATTCGGCGGGCAGGTCCTGCGGGAAGATGCCCTGTTCGACCCGCAATCCGGTCCGGCGGCATTCGGCGACGTAGGCCGGATTGCTTTCCAGTCCCCAGGCGGTCCACCCCTTCGCCTGAGCCAGACTCAGCAGGGCGCCGTTGGCCGGGCCGATGTCGAGAAGGGTGCCGCGGGATCCGCCGTGCCGTGCGATTCGGCCAAGGATGTAGGCGACCTTCCTCTGTTCGAGGCTGCGGTACGCCTCGTTTCCCTTCAACCCCAGCATCACCTGGGCGCTTCTGGCGTCGTCTTCGGATGAAAGGCTGAAGTACCCGTTGTCGGGTCCCTGTCGCGTATAGGTGAAGCTGCATTCGTGGCACGACACATAATCCAGGCCGCGGGCTTTCAGGAACGGCGTCGCCCCGCCGCCATCCGCGCCGCAGATCGGGCAATCCCTGGCCGCCAACAGCCCAGGACGCAGGTTGCCGCGGTCATCGACCACGGCGGCGCTCTGTTCGGCTTCGGTCAGACGCAGGGCCCTGTAAGCCTCGGCCATGCGGTCGCGAATGCCGGGGATCAGCGCCGCGTCAAAGGCGTCTCTCTCGTCGCTCCCGGCCTCTCCCGCGCCAGGGGCCGTCGCAGACCCTCGCTCCATGCGCCCTCCCGGACCCGATCTTCGGGCCCCGCTTCCGTGCGGCGATGGACCCATGCCGAGGATAGGAGGGAACGGCAGCCAAGGAAAGGGGTGAACGGACTCGCCCCGGCCCCATTAAGAAAGCCGAATGTTAACCGGTTTACGCCCGCTGGCGTGGCGCGCCCACATGGCGGCGTAGAGTTCTTCCAGGTCGTGGGCGGTACGGGCGGGATCGAAGGCCGGGCAGGCGGGCAGGGCGGCGTGCAGGCGGGCCCGCACGGCTGCGAGACGCGAGCGGTCGCGCCCCAGGGCGACGGCGAGATCGCGCAGGCCCTCCGGGTTGGCGGCCACCAACTCCGGCAGGCCCACCGCGCGCAGCAGCGAGGCGGCGACGCGGCCGGCGAAGCGCGGGCCGGCCACGGTGACCAGCGGCACTCCCATGCGCAAGGCATCGGCGGCGGTGGTATGGGCGCCGCAGACGATGGCGTCGAGGAACAGGTCGGCGGCCGACAGGCGGGCGAGGTGGTCGGCGCGCGGCAGCGTGGGAGCCCAGACCAGGCGCCGGTCGTCCAGTCCGGCCGCCCGCGCCGCCGCCGCCAGCCGAGCGCGGGCCGGCGGGGGCGGAGCCAGCAGCCACAGCACCGAATCGGGCACCGCCGCCAGCACTTCCAGCCATAGGGCGAAACTGGCGCGGTCGAGCTTGCGGGGGCCGTTGAACGAGCAGAACACCAGGCCCTCCGCCGGCAGGCCAAGGGCGGGCCGGTCGGCGGGCGGGCCGAGGGGCGTCCAGGCCAGGTTGGGCTGGTAGGTGTGGGGCAGGAAGGCGATCTTTTCGCTGAAATGGGAGCGGTGCTCAGGGGGCAGCACCACCGCGTCGGCGATAAGGTAATCGAACCACGTCGCCCCGCTGGTGGCGGCCAGACCCAGCCAGACGGCCTGCACCGGGGCGGGACGCAGGGCGGCGATGCCCGGCCGGGCGAAGCGGGTATAGACCGCCAGATCCACCAGGATATGGACGCCATCGGCAGCGATGCGCCGGGCGGCGGCGCTGTCCCCCAGGCCGGACAGGTCGGTGAAGGCGGTGCAATCGCGGCCCATCCGTTCCCGCCAGCCCGAGCCGTCGTCCGGTCCCACCGAATAGGCGATGGGCCGTACCCGGTTCCGGTCGTGGCAGCCGAACAGGTCGCCGGCCAGATGCATGGTGGCATGTTCGCGGAAGTCCGGCGACAGATAGCCCACCACCAGCGGCGGCGGCGGGGCCGGGGCGGCGCGGGCCAGCGGACGGGGGGGAGGACCCACCCGGAAGCGGCCCTCGGCGGCGGCGATCCGGCGCAATTCGTCACCGCTGAACGGGAAGAACAGGGCGTCCTGGGTGGGAATCGCCAATTGGCCGCCCTCGGCGGCAAGTCGGCGCAGGTCGGCGCGCAGGGCAGCGAACAGCTTGTCCTCTTCGTCCCACGCGGCCAGTTCGCGGCAGGCCCGCAGCAGGGCGCCGCGCGCAGCCGCCAGTCCGGGGTCCAGTGCCAGGGCGCGGCGCAGGGCGGCGGCGGCTTCCTCCGGCCGGCCGAGGCGCAGCAGGCACTGGCCCAGCAGGCCGGCCAGTTCGGCCGAGGCAGGGTGCCGCGCCGTCGCCTCGTCCAGGGCGGGCAGGGCCAGGGCGGGGTCGCGCTCCGCCAGCAACTGGCAGAGATTGCGGTGGCCCGGCAGATAGCGCGGCGCCAGGCGGGTCAGGCGGCGGCCGGCAGCGATCGCGTCGTCCAGCCGCCCCAGGCGGCGGTAGGCGTTGCCCAGGGACAGCAGGATTTCGGGATCGCCGGTGGATTCCAGCCCCTCCAGCAACGGCAGCGCCTCGGCCACCCGGTCCAGCGCCAGCAGGGCCTGGGCCTTGCTGTAGCGGGCCGGCCGATGCTCGGGGCTGCGGGCCAGGATGCGGTCGAGATGGGGCAGGGATTCGGCCAGACGCCCGGCCTGCAACAGCATCAAGGCCAGGTTGTAACGGGGTTCGGGCGCATCGGGCGCCCGCGCCACCAGCTTCGCCATGGCGGCGATGGCCTGCCGCAACCGGCCCGCCTGCGCCAGCGCCACGGCCCCCAGCATCTCACGGTCAAGATCGGCCATCCATCCTCCGTTGGCGGTCTTCTGCGGGGATGGAGAAGGCTTGTCAAGGCGGGGTATGGCGCCAGCCGGGGGCTATTCCGCCGCTCGCCATATGCCGCCCGCTCGCAGGAAGTGGTAATGGCGGTGGGGGTGGAAGGTGTCGCCGGTCCAGCCGTGCTGGGTGATCTCCACCAGGGGCGGGGCGACGTGGATCAGGTTGAATCCGTTGGCCTCGTCGCGCAGACGGGTCGAACAGGCGGTCGAGGCCTGGGCCAGGATGCAGGAGGACGGCCCCTGGCCGACGATCACCTCGACATGGGCGCGGTGGATATGGCCGGTCAGCACGATGTCGATGCCGCGCTCGGCCAACGCCTCGAACGGATGGCCGGACAGGGCGGTGGCCGGGGGATGGTGCAGGAAGGCCAGGCGGCAGGCCCCGGCCGGTGCGGCGGCCAGCACGTCCTCGACATGGCCCAGATGGCTGTCGCGCAGCTTGCCGCTGATCCAGCGCATGTGCCGGGTGCTGTCCAGCCCGATCACCACCAGGTCGTCGCCATGCCACACCGGCCAGTCCGGGTGGTTGGGCAGGGCGCGGCGGAAGCGGGCGCGCGGCCGGAACAGGCGGCTCAACGGGTGGTACAGCGGCGCCAGGTCATGGTTGCCGGGGACCACCATTGCAGGGGCGGGCAGGCGGGACAGAAAAGCCCGGGCCTCGGCGAACTGAATGGCGCGGGCCCGCTGGGTCAGGTCGCCCGACACCACCACCAGATCGGGGGCCAGCCGCTCCAGAGTGTCAACCAAAGTGTCAACCACGCGGCCGTCGGTACGGCCGAAATGCAGATCGGACAGATGGGCGAGGCGGGTCACGGCGCCACCGTCTCGGCGTGGACGGCCGCCGCCGCCGGCCGCGCCGGCACC
>JAKAFA010000018.1 GCA_021818185.1 Pseudomonadota bacterium
TTCCGATCTCGACACCGTCCATCGTTGATCGCCCCTCACCCGACAAGGACCGAAACCATGAGCGAGATCCAAGACTACAAGTCGCGCCTGTCCGATCCGGCCAGCCGCAAGTTCGGCACGTTCTCGTATCTGCCGGCGATGACGCCGGAGGAGACCCGCAAGCAGGTCGCGTACATCGTCTCCAAGGGCTGGAATCCCGGCATCGAGCACACCGAGCCGGCCAATGCCCGCAGCCATTACTGGTATATGTGGAAGCTGCCGATGTTCGGAGAGACCGACGTCGACCGCATTCTTGCCGAGTGCGAGTCCTGCCATCGCGCCAATCCCGGCCACCATGTCCGCCTGGTCGGCTACGACAATTACCGGCAGACCAAGGGGGCCGAGATGGTCATCTACCGCGGTGCCGCCGTCTGATCCTCAGCCGAAGGGCGCGGCCGGCGCCGCGCCCCCGAAGCCTCTCCCGGAGAACCCCGCCATGAACGACGTCGCCGACCAGTATCGTGTCAGGGCCGAACCCTACTACCGTCCCACCGGCTGCGAGATCGAGCAGTACGAAGCCGCCTATGACGCCCGTCTGCCGATGATGCTGAAGGGCCCCACCGGCTGCGGCAAATCCCGCTTCGTCGAGCACATGGCCTGGCGGCTGGGCAAGCCGTTGATCACCGTGGCCTGCAACGAGGACATGACCGCCGCCGACCTGATCGGCCGCTTCCTGCTGGACCGCGACGGCACCCGCTGGCAGGACGGGCCGCTCACCCGTGCGGCGCGCGTCGGCGCCATCTGCTATCTCGACGAGGTGGTCGAGGCCCGCCAGGACACCACGGTGGTCATCCACCCGCTGACCGACCATCGCCGCGTCCTGCCGCTCGACAAGAAGGGCGAGCTGGTCGCGGCCCATCCCGACTTCCAGCTGGTGATCTCGTACAACCCCGGCTACCAGTCCCTGATGAAGGACCTGAAGCAGTCGACCAAGCAGCGCTTCGCCGCCATGGACTTCGCCTATCCCGCCCCCGAGGCCGAGGCCGAGATCGTCGCCCACGAGGCGAAGGTCGACGCGGTCACCGCCGGCAAGCTGACCCAGGTGGCCGCGCGCTCGCGCAACCTCAAGGGGCACGGGCTGGACGAGGGCATCTCGACCCGCCTGCTGGTCTATGCCGGAACCCTGATCGCCCGCGGCATCCCCGCTTGCGATGCCTGCCGGCTGGCACTGGTCCGGCCGCTGACCGACGACCCCGACATGCGCGACGCCCTCGACGCGGCGGTGTCCACCTTCTTCGCCTGAACTCCCACCGCCCGCGAGGGAGGCCGTCATGAGCATCAGCCTGGAGCCTTACCGGGACGCCATCGAGCAGGTCGCCCCCGAGCTGCACCGCGTTCTGGAATCCGCGTTCCACGAGGCGTGCCGGGTCATGACCCCGGCCGGTCTCCGGCACTGGCTGGATGGCGCCCGCGCGTTGGGCAGCCTGGGGCGCGGCAGCGACCTGGTGGCCGTCTACCTGGAGGCCATGGTGCCGGTGGCGCGCGAGGTGGGCGAGGAGGCGGTGGCCGAATCCATCGTCGCCGCCATGAAGCTGTCCTCCATGACCTCGGGCGAGGTCATCGGTCTGTTCTTTACCACCCTGCCGGTGGCCGCCCGCCGCCTGGGCGATATCGGCCTGCTGCGGGGCTATCTGCTGTTCCTGCACCAGTTGGCGGCCCGCGCCCCGCGCGGCCTGCGCCCCCTGTTCGGGGTCCTGGACGAGTTGCTGTCGAAGCTGCCGCTGGGCGGGTTGCGCCGTTGGGCGTTCTTCGGCGCCGACGCCCATCGCACCGATCTGCGGACCCTGGCCGCCTATTTCGCCCTGGAGACCGCCGACAGCCGGGCGATGCTGCAGAAGGAACGCAAGGGCGTGCTGTTCATCGACCACCAGCGCAAGCTGGCGGCGACCCTGCGTGCCCTGTGGGGCCGCGATTTCTGGCTGCGCCCGGCGGCAGCCGACCGTACCGAGTTCAAGCCCTATCTCGATGGCGGGGTGCTGCACCTGCCTGACGCGGTCGACGGCCGCGGCGGCATCCCGGGGCTTGAGGTGTTCCGCGCGACCGCCGCCCACATGGCGGCACATCTGGTCTACACCAGCCAGCCGCTCTCGGCGCAGGAACTCAACCCGGCGCAGATGGCCCTGATCGCCTTCATGGAGGATGCCCGCGTCGAATACAACGCCGTGCGCGACCTGCCCGGCCTCGGGGCGCTGTGGCGCGGGCTGATGACGCTGCCGCCGGCCGGCGCCGCCGAGCACGAGACGGTGGAATGGCTGGAGCGGCTGGCCCTCCATCTGCTGGACCCGGCGACGCCGACCGGCGATACCGGGCTGGATGACCTGGCCGCCCGCTTTCGGGACCGTGTTGCCGCCGCGCCCCTGGACAACGGCGTGTCGTGGCACCTGGGCATGGCGCTTTATCATCTGCTGGCCGGCCGCCGCGCGCTGCCGTCGCTCCGGGTGCTGGAGTCGCTGCGCTTGCCCTATCGCGACGACAACCGCTTCGTCTGGGCCTTCGAGGACTTTTCCTGGCAGCGCGGCAACGAGGCGCCGCGCCGCGATGCCCAGACCCGCCGCCGGGTGTCGCCGATGGAGATGATCAACGAGGTGGAGGTGGAGACCGCCGGCGACGACGCCCAGGAGGTCTGGGTGCTGGACGGCGAGCTGTACGACGACGACGGCACCACCTTCAACGAACGCGAAGGCAGGCCGCCGGTTTCGGAGCCCTTCGCCTATCACGAATGGGATTATCAGGTCCAAATGTTCCGCCCCGATTGGGCCACGGTGTTCGAGCACCGGCCGCGACTCGGCGATCCCGGCCGTATCGCGGACATCCTGTCCGCCCACAAGCCGGTAACCCACCGCCTGCGCCAGATCGTCGACCGCCTGCGTCCCCGCGGGGTGGTGCGCGAGCGCAAGCTGGAGGACGGCGACGAGATCGACCTCAATGCCGCCGTCGACGCCATGGTCTCATTGCGTGCCGGCTACGACCACGATCCGCGCATCACCATGCGTTATGTGCTCAAGCAGCGCGACCTGGCGGTGCTGGTGTTGCTCGACCTGTCGCAATCGACCAATGACCTGGTGCACGGCAGCGACAAGACGGTCATCGACCTGACCCGCGAGGCGGCGTCGCTGGTGGGCTCGGCGATCCAGGCCATCGGCGATCCCTTCGCCATCCACGGCTTCCGCTCCCGCGGGCGCCACGACGTCGAGTACCTGCGCTTCAAGGATTTCGACGACCGCTTCGGCGACATCGCCCAGGCGCGTCTGGCGGGGATGGACGGCGGCTTTTCCACCCGCATGGGGGCGGCGCTGCGCCATGCCGGCGCACACCTGCTGCGCCGGCCGCAACGGCGCAAGCTGCTGCTGCTGGTGACCGACGGCGAACCGGCCGATATCGACGAGCGCGATCCGCAATACCTGCGCTACGATGCGAAGAAGGCCGTCGAGGACCTGGCCAGCCGCGCCGTCCATTCCTTCTGCCTGACCCTCGATCCCCTGGCCGACCGTTATGTCGAACGCATCTTCGGCGCCAACGGCTACACCATCGTCGACCGGGTCGAACGCCTGCCGGAAAAGCTGCCGGCCCTGTTCGTCGAACTGACCGCGTGACGGGGCGGAAGGAAACAGCCCGGCCGCCCCGGCCTGCCGCGCCGAGGGCGGGCGAATGCGGCCCACTCGTTTCCGGGTGGGCCGGGCTTTCGGGTGTCAGGTGGCCGTGGCGGCCTCGGCATTGCGCAGCAGGAAGCGCTGCAGTTTGCCGCTGGGGGTTTTAGGCAGTTCCGTCACGAAGGCGATCTCGCGCGGGTAGGCATGGGCCGACAGGCGCTTTTTCACGAACTGGCTCAACTCCTCGGCCAGGGCGTCGCTGCCCTGCAGGCCGGGGCGCAGGATGACGAAGGCCTTGACGATCTCGGTGCGCTCGGGGTCGGGCTTGCCGATCACCGCCGCCTCGATCACCGCGGGATGTTCCAAAAGGGCGCTTTCCACGTCGAAGGGGCCGATGCGGTAGCCCGACGAGGTGATGACGTCGTCGGCGCGGCCGACGAAGCTGATATGGCCGTTGGGCTCCAGTTCCACGGTGTCGCCGGTGCGGTAATAGCCGTTGCGGATGGCCGGGGTGGGCTGTTGCCAGTAGCCGGAGAACCACAGCAGCGGCGAGCGGGCGATATCTACCGCCAGCACGCCGGGCTGGTTGGGGGGCAGTTCGCGGTCGTCCTCGTCCAGCACGCAGACGCGGTGGCCGCGCAAGGCCAGCCCGGCCGAGCCCACCAGCACGTCGTGGGCCAAGCCGTGATGGTTGTTGACCACCATGCCCAGTTCGGTCTGGCCGTAGTGATCGTGGATGGTAACGTCGAGATGCTGGTCGAACCAGCGGATCACCTCGGGGTTCAGCGGCTCGCCGGCGCTGCTGACGGCGCGCAAGCCCCCCTTCACCGGGGCGGCGGCGTCGGGCCCGGCGGCGATGAGCAGGCGGTAGGCGGTGGGGGCTCCGGCCAGATTGGTGATGCCGTGCTCGCGGATGATGCGGTAGGTGCTCTCCACCGTGAAGGGGCCATCGTAGAAGGTGGTGGCATGGCCCAGGGCCAGCGGTCCGGTCACGGCGTAGTAAAGGCCGTAGGCCCAGCCGGGATCGGCGATGTTCCAGAATTTGTCCTCGGGCCGCAGGTCCACGGCGTCGCTCATATAAAGGCGGAAATTGATCAGCGCCTTTAAGGGCACCGGCACGCCCTTGGCGGGGCCGGTGGTGCCCGAGGTGGACATCATCAGGAACAGATCGTCACCGCCGCGCGGCACCGGGGCGAAATCGGCGGGCTGGACCGCCAGTTCGGCATGCAGGTCGTCGCAGCCCTCCGGGGCGGTTTCGCCCTTGTCGGCGCGCAAGGCCAGCGCCACCGGTGGCCGGGCCTTGAGGTCGGCCAGCTTGGCGAGATTGGCGGGATCGGTCACCAGCAGCTTGGCGCCGCTCATGGTCAGGCGGTGTTCCACCGCCTTGGGGCCAAAAGCGGTGAACAGCGGCTGATAGACGGCGCCGGCCCGCCAGGTGCCGAGGATGGTCACCAGCAGATCGGGCGTGCGTGGCAGCATGCCGGCCACCACGTCGCCGGGCTTGACGCCCCGGGCGGTGATGAAACGGGCGAAGCGGGCGGAAAGATCGCGCAGCTGGCGGAAGGTCAGGGTGGCGCGGCGGCCGTCGTGGCTTTCCCAGTCGAGGGCGGGGCGGTCGGGGCCGTCGGCCCAGCGGTCGCAGCATTCGACGCAGGCATTGAGGCCGCCGTTCAGGCTGCCCGACAGATCGGCGGCGACGTCGTCAAGCCGGAAGGCGGCGATGGCCTCGGCGTAGGTGGGGCGGGGCATGGGATCTCTTCTCCCGTTGATTATCGGACGGGCGTTCGCCTCGTTGGCCGCCGACTATAAATAGGGGGAGGGACGGCCACCATGTCCGCAGCGCTTAAGGGGCGTGGTGGCTTTTGCCATGTTTTTCCCTGTTCAGGGCTGGCTCAGCACCACAGGGCTGCCCATGCCCGCCAGGCGTTCGGGATGCCGGCCGGACAGGCGGCCCCCCTCCAACTTATTTCCTCGCCTTGCGCGCGGCGTAGCGGGCGTCGCGCCCGGCGCGGGCCGCCCCCAGCCCCGTGGCGCCGCAAGTAGGGCACGCGCCCATCCTCGGCGTCTTTGTACCGTTCATTCATGGCGTCAAGACCGCTCGCCGCATACGCCGACCAGAATGCCGCTTCCTTGGCGTCATACAGTGCCCGGCGGGCGGCGCAGCGGTCGCGCCAGGCGGCAAGGTCCTCTTCGGGTACCGATGTATAGCGGGAGGTGATGGTCAGGGTTTCTATCAAGCCTTGCTCAGTTTTCACGCTCGCTATGCTGTGGCTACCGCTGGGCTTGTCCCGCGTGTCGGTTTGTTCGATTTCCTCCAGCGATACGCGGCGCGTCTCGTCCGTATTCTCCCGGATGCCGAGCGTTTTCATTTCCTCCGGGGTCCACAATCCGGACGGAAGGTTGCCCCATGCCGCGTCTAACTCGTCCACCATCTTCGCGCTGACCTGGCAGGCAGCCCGCCAGCGGGCGAGCAGGGCGGCCAGAGGGGCGTCATTCCCCAGGGCCAGCCCTGCGGTAACAGCGGTCGCCGCAAGGGCACCCGTGGTGGCGGTGTCGCGGCGGCAGCGGCACCGGCCAGCAATCGGCGGCGCGAGGGCAAGGTGGGGGCGTTCCCGCCTGGGGCGGGTTGGGTGATCCTGGTCATGATCGAGTCCTTGTTTCGGGGTGGTTCTTACCAGCCGGCGGCGCCGCAGGCGGTGCCGAGGCGGGTGGCGCGGGCGGCGACGGCGCGGGCGCGGTGCATGTCGCCCCGCTCCCAGCCGGCCGGGTTGACGACGGGACGGGCCTTCACCTCGGCCTCGGCCGCCACGGCGGCCTTCGCCAGCGCCCACACCGACCGCAGGGCGGCGGCGAAGGCGGCACGGATGGTCGGGAACCATTCGCGTTGAGCCTTGGCGCGCTTCCAAGCGAGGGTAAGGATCTGGCGGCGGTCGATGGTCATTTACGGGGCCTCAGTTGGTGTTTTCATCCCGTCTATGGGTAAAAACATATCATTCCAGAATGGTTGCCGCAAGCCCTATGTTGGTGTAAAACACCAACGTTCGCATTTTTCAAACCCAGAGGCCGCTATGATCACGAAGGAACAGGTTCGCGCCGCCCGCGCCTTGCTGAATTGGACGGCTCAGGACTTGGCCGACAACTCCGGCGCGGCAGTCAATACCATCCGCCGGTTCGAGAACGGCGCCGACGCGATGGGCGGCACGCTCGCCAAGATCGAGGCGGCATTGACGGCCGCAGGTGTCGCCTTCATCCCGGCCGGCGCCTACCAGGGCGAGGGCGGCCCCGGCGTGCGGCTGAAGGGCGAGGCCGGTTGATGCCCACCATCGCGGAGTTTGGGGGCGTCCGGGTGATGATGTTCCACCGGGACCACCTGCCGCCCCACTTCCATGTCGAGTACGGCGACGACGAAGCGGAGCTTGCCATCGCCACCCTGGAAGTGCTGGCCGGCTCTCTGCCGCCGGCCGTCCTGCGGAAGGTGCGCGAATGGGCGTCCACCCGGCAGGCGGCCCTTGCCCTGAACTGGGTCAAGTGCCAGAGTCACATGCAACCCGACAAACTGTGAGGGCGGCCATGGCCGAGATGGGCAAGAACGTGATCGTGGGGGCGGAAGCCGATGCCGCCAGCCTGTCCGTGCGCCTGGCGTGGGCCGATGGCAGTACCACCGTCGCCCGCTTCGATCACCTGGCCGGCAAGGGGGTGTTCGCACCGCTGGCCGATCCGGCGTTCTTCGGCCAGGTGGCGGTCGGGCGGCGCGGCCGTTCGCTGGAATGGCCGGGGGAAATCGACTTCTGCGCCGATGCCCTGTGGTTCGAGGCCCATCCCCAGGACAACCCGCACACCGGCCATAGCCACGCGGCGGAATAGGGGCGGGTTCCCGCTCTGCCTCGGGGGAGGCGATGACAAGGCCCCGAGGTTCAGATAGGCGCCGCTGGCGACGGTGGGGCCTTCGTCATTCTGGGACCAGCCATGCCCGCCCGCCCGTGCGGCGGTCGTCTGCCGCCTGGTGGCGGTGCCCCGCAGCAACCATGAAAATGCGACGCATTCGCACGACGCCTTCCGGGTGCCCCGGTGCATTGTTTGGGTATACCCCAGCAACGCGCCGCCGTGAGACACTTTCCGCGTCTTTTTAGGGTTGCTTTCCAGCTTATGAGACGGTACAAGGAGGTGGTCTAGAGCCTAACGAGACACCGGAGACACCTCCCCATGCCCCGCATCGGATACGCCCGCGTCAGCACCACCGACCAGGACACCGCTGTACAGGTGGCCGCGCTGCGAGCCGCCGGCTGCGAGGTGATCCGCGAGGAGAAGGCGAGCGGCACCACCACCGCCGGCCGCACCGAGCTTGCCACCATCCTCGACTTCCTGCGGCCGGGCGACGTGCTGGTGGTGACCCGGATTGACCGCCTGGCCCGTTCCATCGGCGACCTGGCCGGCATCGTGCGCCAGATCGAGGCCAAGGGCGCCGGGCTGGCCTGCACGGAACAGCCGGTGGACACCACCACGGCGGCCGGCAAGGCGTTCCTGGGGATGCTGGGGGTGTTCGCGGAGTTCGAAACCAACATCCGGCGCGAGCGGCAGCTTGAGGGCATCGCCAAGGCCAAGGCCGAAGGTATCTACAGGGGCCGCAAGCCGACCATCGATCCCGAGGAGGTGCGCCGCCTCCACCGGCCGGCCGCCGAGGGCGGCGAGGGCCTGGGCGCCACCGATATCGCCAAGCGCCTCGGCATCGGCCGGGCCTCCGTCTATCGCCTGCTGGGGGAGTGAGGAAGGCTCCCAGCCGCCCCGCCCACGGCTCTTGCCGTCCTGGGCGGCCTCGCGGCACCCGGCGCAGCCATGCGAATGCGTCGCATTTGCATGGCTGCTACATTCCAACGCGCCGGGGCGGCGAACGGCGTTCGCAACGCCCCTGCCCTCCATATGGCCGAACAACTCGCCTTGGTGTCATGGGTCATCATCGGGCGCTACGTTGCGGCGGGGGACAGGCGGGGGACAAATTGCCGAAACCCACCCTCAAGAAACACCGAAGGGCCTAGCGTGTCACCGCTAAGCCCTTGAAAAGTATGGTGCCGGCGAAGAGACTCGAACTCCCGACCCGCGCATTACGAATGCGCTGCTCTACCAACTGAGCTACGCCGGCACCTGGACCGCGGACGGTCGGCCCCGGGCGGTGCTCCGAGACGGCGGCGAAAGTAACGCCGCCGGCTGGGAAAAGCAAGCGTCCCGGGTGGGGTAACACCTCACCGTTCGGCGTCCGGAACCAGCGCGAAGCGGGCCAGGGCGCCGCGTTCGATGGCGGCGGCGACCAGGCGGTCGATATCCAGGCGGCGGCGCATGATGTCGAGCAGGCGGATGACCTCCTGATGCGGTTCGCCATCGGCGGCGGCGACGTCGCAGGCCACGGCATAGGCGGTTTCCCGCAGGCGGGCCGGCAGCGAGGCGCGGATGACGTCGAGGCAGCGGTCAAGGCCGTCGTCGGAATCCAGCAGTTCGGCGCAGGCGGCGGTGGTCCTGGGCAGCAGAGCCGCGTCATAGTCGCGGAAAACCGGCAAAAAGCTGACGATTTCCCCGATCATTCCCAGTTCCGCGTCGGTCATGTTCCGGTCCGCCGCCGAAACCATCACCATCACGTAGATCAGCGCAGCGTGATGACTGATCATGAACGTCTCTCCGCTGGTTGCCAGACAGGACTTTACGCTTGCCGCGCATCACAGCGTCAAGCATAGATTCCGGATGGGGCCTTCCGAGGTAGGCCCAATGCCGCGGCGGAGCGCCGGATTGTGGGCAGGGTTGGAGAGAGGGCATGAAGACAAGAACGGTGCTGCTGGTCGATGACAGCCGTGTCGCGCGCATGATGACCCGGGCGATTATCGAGCGCTCCCATCCCGGCTGGACGGTGATCGAGGCGGCCGATGGCGAGCAGGCGCTGGAGGCCGCCCGCACCGGCCGGCCCGATTTCGTGGTGGTGGACGTCAACATGCCGGGAATCGGCGGGATGGAGGCGGCCCGGCGCCTGCGCGCCATGCTGCCCGACAGCGCCATTACCCTGCTGACCGCCAACATCCAGGAGCCGGTGCGTCAGCAGGCGGCGGCGCTGGGTATCGGTTTTCTCTCCAAGCCGACCGACGAGGCCGCCATGCGCGTCTTTCTGTCCGGGGCGGCACCGTTATGACCCTGGTCATCGGCGAGATCGAGCGCGACGCCGTCACCGAGATGATCAACATCGCCATCGGCCGGGCGGCAGCGTCGCTGTCGGCGCTGGTGGGCGACGAACTCCGCCTGTCGGTGCCCCACCTGGATTTCCTGACGCCGGAAGAAGCCGCCGAGCAATTGGACCTCGAGACCGGCGGCGCCGATACCGTGGCCGTCCGCCAGCATTTCGACGGCAGGCTGGCCGGCGACATTCTGCTGATCTTCCCCGAACGCCGGTCGCTCGCGCTGGTGCGGTCGATGCTGGGGGCGCAGGTTCCCCTCGATCAACTGACCGACCTGGAACAGGAGGCCCTGCTGGAGGTCGGCAACATCATCCTCAACGCCTGTCTCGGCAGTCTGGCGAACCAACTGGGATTGGCGCTGGAAAGCTCGCTGCCGGTCTATCTGCGCGGCCGCGGCCACCGTATTCTCGAAGCCGGAGCGGCCCGGCCCGCCGAAGCCGGCGAAATGGTCCTGTTCGTCCATGTCGATTTCGCCATGCTGAAGAACGACGTCAACGGATACGTGGCCTTTCTGATGGACATTCCTGCGGCGCAGCACTTCATCGAGGCGGTGCGGCTGCATGTGGCCGCACATCTGGCGGGCTGACCCGGATCATGAGCCCCCCTCCCCTCGTTCCCGGCGATCTGCTCAACGCGCTGTCCGACGCGGCCGAGATCGGCCTTTGCCTGGTCGGGGCCGATGGCCGGGTGGCGTTGTGGAATCAATGGATGGCGGCGGCGTCCGGCATCGGCGGCGGCGCGGCCCTGGGGTGCCGGCTGGACGGAATCTTCCCGGAATTGGCGGGCTCGCGGGTGGTGGGCGCGGTGGACGAGGCCCTCGCCGACGGGCTGTCGGCGATTCTGTCGTCCTCGCTCAACAAGCAGCTGTTCCCATTGCGCCATACCGGCCGCCAGCCGGCCCGGGTCGAGGCCATGCAGCAGATCGTCGTGGTCAAGCCGCTGGCCATCGACGCCGGCCGCGCCTGCCTGGTGCAGGTGTTCGACGTCACCAACATGGCCCACCGCGAGACGCTGCTGCGCCAGCAGGCCCGCACCATGGAGGCGCTGGCGGAAAATTACCGGCTGTCCGAGCTGCACAACCGGGCCATCGTCGACAACACCGCCGATGCCATCGTCACTTTCGGCGAGGACGGTGCCATCGGCACCTACAATCCGGCGGCGGAGCGGATCTTCGGCTACGATCCCTACGATATCGTCGGCAAATCGGTTACCCTGCTGATTCCCGAACTGGCCGCCGCCGAAAGGCGGACGGCGGGCGGCGGGGCGCTGCCGGCCGTTGCCGCTGAACCCTTCCTGGGCGAGCGGCGCGAGGTCACCGGGCGGCGGAAGATCCGCACATCGTTTCCGCTGGAACTGTCGCTTTCGGCCATGGAACTGGGCGGCCAGCGCCTGTTCGTCGCCATCGGCCACGACATCACCGAACGCAAGCTGGCAGCGGCGCGCATCCAGCACTTGGCCCATCACGATGCCCTGACCGGCCTGCCCAACCGGGTGCTGTTCCACGAGCGCCTGCGCCAGGCCCTGGCCCAGGGCAAGCGGGCCGGCCACCGGGTGGCGCTGATGTTCCTGGATCTCGACAAGTTCAAGGACATCAACGATACGCTCGGCCACCATGTCGGCGACCTGCTGCTGAAGGCCGTGGCCAAGCGCCTGCAACGCTGCGTGCGCGAAACCGATACCGTCGCCCGCCTGGGCGGCGACGAATTCGCCGTGGTACTGACCAATCTGGCCGACCCGGCCGATGCCGGCACGGTGGCCGAGGCGATCATCGCCTCGGTGGCCGATCCGTTCGGCCTGGACGAGCACGAGGTGCTGACCTCGACCTCCATCGGGGTGACCATCTTCCCCGACGATGCCGACGATGCCGACCCGCTGCTGCGCAACGCCGATCTCGCCATGTTCCGCTCCAAGGCGGAGGGGCGCAACAACTACCATTTCTACATCGCGGAAATGGACGCCGAGGTGCAGGCCCGCAAGGTGATCGAGCGCGACCTGCGCCTGGCGCTGGGAACCGAACAGCTGGAGTTGCACTACCAGCCGCTGGTTGACGTCAAAACCCGCGCGATCCTGGGCTGCGAGGCGCTGCTGCGCTGGCGCCATCCGACCCGCGGCTGGCTCAGTCCCGCCGAATTCATCCCGGTCGCCGAACGCAGCGACCTGATCCAGCCCCTCGGCCGGTGGATTCTGCATCGGGCCTGCCTGCAAGCCCAGGCCTGGACGCGGAGCGGCCTGCCGCCGCTCAAGGTCGCCGTCAACCTGTCGCCGGCCCAGTTCAAGAATTCCCAGGCCCTGGTCGCCATGGTCGGCGATATCCTCGACCAGACCGGCATGCCGTCCGGCCTGCTGCAATTGGAGATCACCGAAGGGATCGCCATGCAGAACGTCGATGAGACCATCGAGGTGCTGCGCCAGCTTCGCTCCATGGGGGCAGTGATCTCCATCGACGATTTCGGCACCGGCTATTCCTCGCTCAACTATCTGAAGCGTTTTCCGGTGGACAAGCTGAAGATCGACCGCAGCTTCGTGGTCGATATTGGCCGGCATCCCGGCAACGAGGCGGTGGTCAAGGCCATCGTCGACCTTGGCCACTCGCTCGGCACCCGCGTCAACGTCGAAGGCGTGGAAACCCGCCAGCAGCTGGAATTCCTCATCGCCCACAAGGTCGATGAGGCCCAGGGGTTCTATTTCAGCCGGGCCCTGCCGCCCGACGATTTCGCCCGGCTGGTCCGCACCGCCTCGCCCTGGCCGGCCGAGCCCGCCGATTGATCACGGCCGGCACGGGATGTAGATCCCCGGCCCTTGTCCCCATACCCCGTGGGCATTGACGATGGGAACCCAGCACAGCATGGCGGTTTGTGCCGGGGCCGTCCGGTGCGGCGCCGGGGACGGCGGCGCGGCGGGCGCCGCCGCCCGGCTGCCGGCGAATTCCGGGCGAAGTTCCGCCAGGCTGAGGCGGCCGTCGTGGTTGGTATCCAGCGCGGCGAACAGGGCGGGATCGACGAAATTGGGGAAGTCGCGACGGGTGACGACACCGCGATGGGCGGCATCGTAGGCGCGGAAACGCGCCAGCAGCGCCGAATTGCCGCGCCGCGCCACGTCGGCCAACCGGATCTTGCCGTTACCCCGAAGATCGAGCAGGGCGAACAGGGCATCGGCCGCCCGCCGGCGGCCCAGCGGCGCCAGTTCGGAATGCGACACTTCGCCGTCGCCGTTGACGTCGAGGGTGTTGAAACGGGCCAACGCCGCCCGTTCCACCGCCGATGGCGGGACGGTCGCCGCCCAGGCCGGCGGGATGGGGTCAAGCGGAAGGGCAGAAAGCGGAACGGCGGCCGCCAGGGCCAAGCCGGTCGCGAGCGAACGGATCAGAGGGGCGCGCATGGGTTTCCTCCTCCGGCAGTCCTCTTCAACATCTGGTGGCGCAAGCACCCTTGGGGGAGACGCGCGGAGGGAGAAGGAGACTTCGGATGGCGGGCATTCCCCCCTATACTCCGGCCATGACCACCCTCGCCGCTGCCCGCATCCTGCTGCCGCCGGTCCCCGCCCTTGCCGTCGGAGGGCGCGGCGCCGTACTGCTCGACCCCGAAGGGGAGTTCCACCGCCTGACTCTGGCCCAGGCGGCGCGCGAGGCCCGCGCCCTGGTGCCCATCCTCTGCCATGCTCCGGCGGTGGCCGCCCGGCTGGGGCTCGACGGACCGGTGGGGCTGGACCTGCTGGATCTGTTCGCCTTCGTGCGGCCGGCCCGCTTCTGCCTTCCGACCGTGCGCGGACTGGCCGAAGCCTTGGGGATGGTCCGTCCCGCCGACCTGGAGGACGAGGCCGAAGCCCTGCCGCGCCTGGCCCGCCGGCTGCTGGAGGATTTGGCCGGCTCCCAGGCGGGGGCCGGCGCGGCCCAGGCGGCCGACACACGCGGCCTCGCCTGGACCATGGCTCGCGCCGGCTGGGGCTGGGGCAGCGCGGTGCTCGCCGCCCTGGGGGTGGAGGGCGACATCCGCGGCGGCGGCGCGCTGCGGGTCTGGGAGCGGCTGCCGGAATGGTCGGAGCATGCGCCGGAACCGCCGCCCGGCAATATCCCGGTCGAGCCGGCCGAAGCCCGCGCCCGCCTGGCCCGGTTGCTGGGCGAGGGGGCGGAACAGCGGCCGAGCCAGGCCGATTACGCCTCGGCTGTGACTCACGCCTTCCAGCCGCGCGATCGGGCCGATTGCCCCCGGGTGGTGCTGGCCGAGGCCGGCACCGGTACCGGCAAGACCCTGGGTTACATCGCGCCCGCCTCGCTGTGGGCGGAAAAGAATGGGGCGCCGGTGTGGATCTCGACCCATACCCGCAACCTGCAACGGCAGCTCGATTCCGAACTGGACCGGCTGTTTCCCGATCCGCGGGAAAAGGCCCGGCGGGTGGTGGTGCGCAAGGGACGGGAAAACTACGTCTGCCTGCTGAATTACGAGGAAATGGTCGGGCGGAACCGCCCGGCCGATTCCGTCGCCGCCGGGCTGATGGCCCGCTGGGTGCTGGCGACGCGCGACGGCGACATGGTGGGCGGCGACTTCCCGGCCTGGCTGGCCGACCTGCTGGGCCGCGCCCGCAGCCTGGGCCTGGCCGACCGCCGCGGCGAGTGCATCTATGCCGCCTGCCCGCATTATTCCCGCTGCTTCATCGAGCGGGCGGTGCGCCGCGCCCGCCGCGCCGATCTGGTGGTGGCCAACCATGCCCTGGTGATGGTGCAGGCGGCGCTGGGCGGCCTGGACGATGCCAGCACCCCGACCCGCCTGGTGTTCGACGAGGGCCATCATGTGTTCGATGCCGCCGACAGCGCCTTTTCCGCCCATCTCACCGGGCTGGAGGCGGCGGAGATGCGCCGCTGGCTGCTGGGTGCCGAGGGCGAGGGGACACGCTCGCGGGCCCGCGGCCTGCGGCGCCGCGCCGAGGATCTGGCCGGCCACGCCCCGGAGGCGGCGGAGGCCCTGGATCAGGCCCTGGCCGCCGCCCGCGCCCTGCCGGGGCCGGGCTGGGCGCAGCGGGTAGCCGAGGGGGCTCCGGCCGGGCCGGCGGAAACCTTCCTGGCCGGATTGCGGCAGCAGGTCTATGCCCGCAGCCGCGACGCCCATGGGCCGTACAACCTGGAAACCGATTGCCATCCGGTCGCCGACGAGGTGGCGGCGGCGGCGGCGGATCTGGGCCATGCGCTGGGCCGGCTGGGCACGCCGTTGCTGGCGCTGTCGCGCAGCCTGGCCCGCCTGCTCTCCGACGAGGCGGCGGAACTGGACAGCGCCACCCGCGCCCGCATCGACGGGCTGGTCCGCTCTATCGACCGCCGGGTGCTGCTGCCGGCGGCCGGCTGGAAGAGCATGCTGGACGATCTGGCCGGCGAGGGGCCGCCCGCCCAGTATGTCGACTGGTTCGGGGTCGAGCGGATCGAGGGGCGCGACATTGATGTCGGCATGCACCGCCATTGGATCGATCCGACAATTCCCTTCGCCAAGGCGGTGATGGAGCCGGCCCATGGGGTGGTGGTGACCTCGGCGACGCTGCGCGACGGGTCGGGCGGGACAGAGGCCGACTGGGTGGCGGCCGAACGCCGTACCGGCGCCTGCCATCTGGCCGAGCCGGCGATCCGCGCCGCCATGGTTTCGCCTTTCGACTACCCCGCCCAGACCCGCGTGCTGGTGGTGGGCGACGTGCGCAAGGACGACATGGAGCAGGTCGCCGCCGCCTACCGCGAACTGTTTCTGGCGGCGCGTGGCGGCGGACTCGGCCTGTTCACCGCCATCTCCCGCCTGCGGGCGGTGCACAAGCGCATCGCCGGCCCCCTGGACGAGGCCGGCCTCGGCCTGCTCGCCCAACATGTCGACACGATGGATACCGCCACCCTGGTGGACATCTTCCGCGCCGAGGAGGACACCTGCCTGCTGGGCACCGACGCGGTGCGCGACGGCGTGGACGTGCCCGGGCGCAGCCTGCGCCTGATCGTCTTCGACCGGGTGCCGTGGGCGCGGCCCGACATCCTGCACAAGGCGCGGCGCGCCCATTTCGGCGGCAAGGCCTATGACGACATGATCGCCCGCCTGCGCCTGAAGCAGGCCTATGGACGGCTGGTGCGCCGGGCCGGCGACCACGGCGTGTTCGTGCTGCTCGACCCGATGATGCCGTCCCGTCTGTTCGGCGCCTTCCCTCCCGGCATTTCCGTGCAAAAGGTCGGCCTGGCCGAGGCCGTGGCAGTGACGCGGGCGTTTCTGGCGGCGGGGGAGTGAGGGGGCGGAACCGTTACTCCCCGCAGCGAGTCATGGCGGGCCGCCTCATCCCCCCATCATCGTCGCCAGGGCGTCATCCATCGCCTTGGGGTCCAACTCGGTCAGCGACGGTCCATCGGTCCACACCAGGGCGCAGCGGATGGTGCGGCCGGGATAGATGCAGGCCAGGGCCAGGCGATAGGCGGCCATCTGGCGGAGATAAAGCTCGGGGAGCGGCTCGTCGGCGGCGGGTGGGCGGCGATTGGTCTTGTAATCCACCACCAGCACCTCGCGGGCGGTGACCACCAGGCGGTCCACCACCCCAGCAATGGCGCGGTCGCCGATGCGCCCGACCACCGGCACCTCGGCCTGGCTGCCGGGGGCGAACAGGGCGGCGAAGCGGGGGTGAGCCAGCACATCGTCGACCTCGGCGGCGATGGCCAGCCGCTCGCCGGCCTCCAGATCGGGGGCGGCCTGGCCCAGCCAGCGGGTGGCGGCGCGGGCCCGCTTGTCCCGCGGGAGTTCGGGCAGGGTCTGCAACAGGCGATGGATCAGGCGGCCGCGGCGGAAGCGGGCGGCGCCGTCCCCCTTGGCCAGCGGCGAGTGGACCGGCGGCTCCTCGCCCTCGGGCCGCGAGGGGGCCAGGGGGCGGGGCGGCATCGGTTCGGCCGGCGGCGGCGCCAGGGCCCAGGCGGGCAGGGGCTCGAACGGGACGCCGGGGCTGGCGGCGGCGTCCGACGGGTCGGGCGGCTCCTGCTGGGCGCAGGCCAGGCGCAGGATGCGGGACCCGGCGGTTTCGCCCGCCGCCGCCAGGAACGGGTCGTCGGCCTCGGCGGCGAGGGGCGCGACGGCTTCGCGCACCAGGGTGTACCAGCAGCCGTCGGGGGCGGCGCGCTGGCCGCGCCAGCCGCAGACCACCAGCCGGTCCTCGGCGCGGGTCAGGGCGACGTAGAGCAGGCGGCGGAATTCCCGCTCGCGTGCCGCCTTCTGCGCCGCGCGCCCCTGGCGGCAGACCTCGTCCTCCAGGGCGGCGCGGGGCGGCCACAGCAGGATTTCGCCTTCGCGTTCGCCGGTCCACAGCAGCCGGTCGCCGCGGGTCGGCACCTGTAGGGTGTCGGGCAGGAAGACGATGGGCGCCTGCAATCCCTTGGCGCCGTGCACCGTCATGATCCGCACCGCGTCCTGCCCGCCCTGCTCCAGGTCGCGCTTGATCTCGACCGCGCCGGTTTCCAGCCAGCGCAGGAAGCCTTGCAGCGACGGCGGCCGGCCGCGTTCATAGGCCAAGGACAGGCTGACGAATTCGTCGATGGGATCTTCCGCCTCGGCGCCCAGCCGGGCCAGCAGGCGGCGCTTGCCGCCCAGCGGCCCCAGGACATGGGCGAACAGGTCGTGCGGGCGCAGGCGGTCAGCCTGCGCCATCAGGTCGGACAAGGTCTGCCAGGCGGTTTCGTAGGCGGGGTCGTCCAACAGGCGGTCCCGCAGGGTGTTCCACAGCCGCGCCTCGCCGCGGTTCCAGGCCAGGCGGAACAACTGCTCCTCCGACAGGCCGATCAGCGGACCTTTCAGCACGGTGGCCAGGGTCAGGTCGTCCTCGGGCAGCAACAGGCAATGGCCCAGCGCCATCAGGTCCATCACCGCCATCTGTTCGGTCAGCACCATGCGGTCGGCGCCGGCCACCGCGACCTCGTGGCGTTTCAACTCGCGCACCAGATCCTCGACGAAGGCGCCGCGCCGGCGCACCAGCACCATGATGTCGCCGGCCCGCACGCTCCGGCCCTTGGAGCGCAGTTCCTCGCGCCCGACCATGGCCTTGATGCGCGACGCCATCAGGCGGGCCAGCCGGGTGCGGGGCGAATCGCCGCGGATGCGCTCGACGGGGGGCTTCCAGGCGGGGGGCTCGTCCACGGCGCGCGGTTCGACCGGTGGCCAGATCTCGACGAGTCCCTCATGGCCCATGCGGCGGGCCAGATGCCGCACCACCTCGCCGGGCGCGGCCACGCCGTCGCGCCCCGGCCGGCCCTCGGCGAACACCGCATCGACCGCGTCCAGCACGGCGCGGGTCGAACGGAACGACAGGTCGAGGGGCACTTCGCGCCAAACCCGCTCGGCACCGGCGGCCAGTTGCGCGAAATGCCGGCGCATTTCCTCGAAGGCGCGAGGGTCGGCCCGCTGGAAGCTGTATATGGATTGCTTGGCGTCACCCACGGCGAACACCGTGCGTATCGCCGCACGGGCCCCTTCGCCGGCGAAGAATTCGCCGGTCAGCGCGCCGACCACCGCCCACTGGTCGGGGTTGGTGTCCTGGGCCTCGTCGATCAGCACATGGTCGATGCCGCCGTCCAGCTTGAACAGCACCCACGGTGCCACGCCGGGCCGGGCCAGCAGGGCGCGGGCCGCCAGGATCAGGTCGTCGTAATCCATCACCGCCCGCTGCGCCTTGCGTTCGGCATAGGAATCCAGCAGGGCGCCGCCCAGGGCGAGCAGTGCCGCAGTGGCCTCGGCCACCGCGCAGGCCTGCCGGCGACCCTCCAGGTCCAGCAGGCGTTGGGCCTCTTGTTGCAGCACCTCCGCGATGCCGGGGCAGGCATCGCGCACTCCGTTGGTGCACAGCTTGGCCCGCACCGCCCCCTTCTCGGTCAGCAGGGCGGCGCGGTAGGCGGCGTAGGCCGCAGCCCGGCCGGCCGGCTCCTCGGCAAGCCAGGCGGCCATCGCCTCGCCGCGCTGGATATCGGTCTTGATGCCGGCCAGCAGGGCGGCGATGGCCCGGCGGCAGCCGGCCGCGTCGAACGCCGTATCCTCGCAGCCGGCGGCCAGCAGCCTCTCCGCGGTGTCGCCCGGTTTCAGGCCGAGGGTCGCGCGCATCGCCGCCACCGTGCCGTCAAGCCCGCCCTCGCGCTCCATCAGCCGCTTGAGGCGGCCGCGGTCGCCGGCCAGCTCGGCCAGCAGGTCGGGAAAGCCGGTCTCGTGGATGCTGGCGGTGACCAGGGCCAGGGCGGCGGCCAGGGATGGATCGGCGTTGTCGCGCGCCCGTGCCAGCACCTCCTCCTTGGCCTGTTCCAGCAATTCCCCGGCATCGCGGTCGTCCATCACCTGGAAGTGGGGCGCCAGGCCGGCCTCCAGCGGGAAACGCCGCAGCAGCGACTGGCAAAAGGCGTGGATGGTCTCGATCCGCATGCCGCCCGGGGTGTCGAGCACCGCGGCGAACAGCCGCCGTGCCCGCACCCGCAACGCCGCGTCGGGCCGGCGGCCCAGCAGCTCGGCGAGTTCGGCCGTCAGGGCCTCGTCGGGGACGACGGCCCAGCGGGCCAGACGGCCGGCGATGCGGTTGGCCATCTCGGCCGCCGCCGCCTTGGTGAAGGTCAGACACAGGATGCGCTGGGGCAGGGTGCCGGCCAGCAGCAGGGCCAGCACCCGGTCGGTCAGCACCTTGGTCTTGCCGGTGCCGGCGCTGGCCGCCACCCAGACGCTGGCGGCGGGATCGGCGGCGGCCCGCTGCTTGGCGGTGGCGGCGGTCAGCAAGTGCGACACCCGGGCCTGTGACACCCGGGCCTGTGACTCCGGGGCCTGTGACTCCGGGAATTGGGGTGCGGTCATGGAAAGCGCTCCCGTAGCGCGGCTTCCACCCGGCCGACCACCTCGTCCCAGTCGTCCGCGCGGCGCTGGCGGAAAATCCGCGCGGTCGGGTACCACGGTGAATCGTCGCGGTCGCGCAGCCAGCGCCAGTCGCCGTCGAAGCGCGACAGCAGCCACAGGGGCTTGTCCAGCGCTCCCGCCAGATGGGCGACGGCGGTGTCGACGGCGATTACCAGATCCAGCCCGGCCACCAGTGCCGCGGTGTCGGCGAAGTCGTCCACCCGTCCCATGAGGTCGACGGGCCGCAGGTCGGGGGGGAGCGCCGCGATCTGCGCCGCCGCCTCGCCCTTTTGCAGGCTGACGAATGTGATGTTCCTCAGGCGCAGCAGCGGCGCCAGCCGTTCCGGCGCGATGCTGCGGCGGCGGTTGGCGGCCCCGCCGCGGCAATCGCCCAGATTGGGGTTGCCGGCCCAGGCCAGCCCGACCTTCGGCCCCGGCCGGCCGGCCAGTAGCGCCGACCAGCGGGCGGCGTCGCCCGGCTCGGCCCGCAGGTAGGGGATGGCGGCCGGAATGGTCGCCAGGGTGGTCCCCAGGGCATGGGGCGCGCTCATCAGCGGCAGGTGCCAGTCGCAGGCCGGTCGTTCCGCGCCGATGGCGATCACCGCCGCCACTCCCGGCACGCCGGTCAGCAGGCGGGTCAACGCCGCATCCGCCTCCAACACGACGCGGGCGCCGCGTTCGGCCAGAACGGTGGCATAGCGGGCGAACTGGAGAACGTCGCCCAGCCCCTGTTCCCCATGCAGCAGCAGGCTGCGCCCCGCCAGCGGTTCGCCGCCCCAGGGCGGTTGGGTGAAGGGGCGCATCGGCCCGCCAGCGGCGGCTCGCCGGCGCCACTCGTATTCGGCCCAGCCGGCGGTATAGTCGCCCCGCAGCAACAGCATCATGCCGAGATTGACGTGGGCCTCCGCCGCCGCGGGCGCGACGGTGACGGCGCGGCAGAATGCCCGCTCGGCCTCGTCGAACCGCCCGCCATCGCGCAGCACCATGCCCAGCACGTTGTGGGCATATCCCGAACCGGCGTCGAGGGAGACCGCCCGCCGCGCCGCCTCTTCCGCTTCCTCCAGGTCTTCCCGGGCGCGCCGGACATTGGCGAGGTTGGCCCAGGCGGCGGCCAGGCCGGGGGCCAGCCGGGCCGCGCGGCGCCAGGCCGTTTCCGCCCCCTCGATGTCGTCCAGGTCCCAGCGGCAGGCCCCCAGCGTGTTCCAGGCCTCGGCGGATTTCGGTGTGATGGTGACGGCCCCTTCGCCGGCCGCCAGCGCGTCCGTGTGGCGGCCCATCGCCCGTAGCACCGCCGCCCGGTTGACATGGGCCTGAGGGTGGGCGGGATCGCGGGCGATGGCCTGGCGGTAACAGGCCTCGGCCTCGTCCGGCCGGCCCTGGTCACGCCGGATGGTGCCCATCGTGTTGTGAGGCTCGGCGGCGTCGGAGGCCAGCGCCAGGGCGGCGCGGCCGGCCGCCTCCGCCTCGTCGAGCCGGCCCATCTCGCGCAGAACGATGGCCAGATTGTTGTGGGCCGGTGCCTGGTCCGGGCGGAGGGCGATGGCCTGGCGCAAGGCCGCGACCGCCGCGGGGTGTTGCCCCAGATCGGCCAGGGAATTGCCCAGACCGTTATGGGCCTCGGCCAGGGCGGGGTCGCAGGTGATGGCCTGACGGAAGGCGGCCACCGCCTCGCGCAGGCGGCCCAACCCCTTGAGGGCCAGGCCGAGGTTGTTGTGGAGGGCGGCGACGGAGGGGGCCACGGCGAGCGCCCGGCGATAGGCGGCGACCGCCTGGTTCAGCCGACCCTGCTGGTGCAGGACGACGGCAGCGGCAAACATCTCGCTCACCGCGCCGTGATCCGCGGCGGAGGACCCGGCTGCCCGGCGCTGCTTGCGGTTCATGGCGATCGGCGGTCTCCCCGGCAGAGTTCCCGCCCGATGGTACCCCAGTGCTCCGGTGCCGACAAAGGGTGCGTGGATCTGGCAACGTCCTTGGCTAATATCCGCTCATGACCGTTCGTCTTTGCCGATCGAACGGATGACCCGCGCCGGATTCCCTCCGACAAGGGTATTGCGGGGAACGTCCTTGGTGACGACCGAACCCGCAGCCACAACCGCATTTTCGCCGACGGTCACCCCGCCGATAATCGTTGCGCCGGCCGCGATCCAGACGTTCCTCTCGATCACGATCGGCTTTCCGATCGTGGCGGCGCGGCGAGAGGATGGGTCAAGGGGATGACCCGCCGTGATGACGCTCACATTCGGCCCGATCAGCACGTCATCCCCGATGTCGAGGCCGCCAAGATCGTAGAACGTGCAGTTCTGATTTATGAAGACATTGCGCCCGACGCGGATTTCGTCGCCGCCGGCGGTGTAGAACGGCGGAATCAGTAAGAAGCTCTCGTCTACTTTCTTGCCGATGAGCTGGCTGAACAGGGCCCGAATTTCGTCGGCATCATCAAAGGTCAAACGGTTAAGCGTAGCGGTGATCGCCATTGCCCGCTTGACGTTTGCCAGCATGGCCGCTGATTCCGCCGTCTTCCGGTAGATTATCTTGGTGCCGTCTTCGTTCGACATCCATTTTACCCTCGGCCGACAGTTGAGCGTGCGTCTCGGCGCACGAAGGCGGCACCGAGGCGTCGGCCTCCTACAGGAACTTCAGCGCCATGAAGCCGCCCACCAGCAGGACGACGAAGGCGGTGGTGACCAGGGTCAGACGCTTTTCCACAAAACTGCGGATCGGCACGCCGAACCTCCACAGCAGGGCGGCGACCAGGAAGAAGCGCACGCCGCGCGCGATGATCGACGCGAAGGTGAATTTCACCAGATCGAAATAGAAGGCACCCGCGGTGATGGTGATCAGCTTGTAGGGGATGGGCGTCATCCCCTTGACCAGGATGACCCAGGCGCCGTAGCGGTCGACCAGGGGCTTCATCTGGGCGAACTTCTCGGCCAGATGGAAGAAGTTCAGGATGTGCCACCCCACGGTGTCCATGGCCAGGGCGCCGATGGCATAGCCGAAATAGCCGCCGATCACCGAGGCCAGGGTGCAGAGGGCGGCGATGCGCCACCAGCGCGACGGCGCCGCCAGCACCATGGGAATCAGCATGACGTCGGGCGGGATGGGGAAGAACGAGCTTTCGGCGAAGGAGATGGCGGCGAGCCATGCCAGGGCGTGGCGATGCGACGCCCTGTCCATCATCCAGTCGTAGGTCTTGTGCAGCATCGCCCGGTCCCTTCGCAAGCTGCGGCGAGGTGTAGCAGCTTGCCCCGGTGCGGGCAATCGCCGCAAAAGGGGCCGTACAGGGTAAGTGCATGATCTGTCCGGCCCTGGCTGATGAATCTTCCGGTCGGTCGCAACCCTTGTCTTTTGGCCGCCGCCTGGGCACTCTGCCCGCGGTGGGGAGGAAGGGAGTTCGATGCGGGTTGTCCTCGCTGCGATGCTGACGGCGGCGGCGAAGTCGGTGCAGGCCCAGGCCTTGTCGGCGGCCGACGCGCTGCCGGTCCTGGCCGATCCGCTGGTCGGGATGGCCGCGGGGGCCGCGATGGTCCTGCCGGTGGCGGCCGTTCTGCTGGCCTGGCAGCGCTGGCGCCTGGTACGCCAGGAGCGCCGGGCGGACGGCAAGGAAGCCGAAATCCGCCGCCTGTCCGAAGCGCTGCTGTCGGCTCCCGACGGTTTCTATGCCTGGATGGGGCCCGAGCGGGAATTGTGCTCGCGTCGGCTGGCCGTGCTCCTTTCCCTGGGGCGCGGCACCGAATCGACCTTCGGCGACGTGCTGGCGGCGGTCGCCCCGGCCGATGCGGCGCGGCTGGCCGAGGCGGTGGATTTCCTGCATTCCGACGGTATCGGTTTCGAACTGGACCTGGAACTGGCGGAAGGCGGACGCCGGGTGGGGGCGCTGGGGGTGCGCTCCGCCACCCCGGACGGCGAGCGGCTGGCCGATCTGCTGTGGATGCGCGACGTTACCGCCACCGCCGCGGCGGTCGAGGATTTGCAGGCCCGCCTGAGCGCCCTGGCCGCCGACACCGCCCATGTGCGCGGCCTGCTGGACGCCCTGTCGGTCCCGGTCTGGCTGCGCGACGACGACCTGTCACTGCTGGCTGCCAACCGCGCCTATGCCGCGGCGGTCGAGGCCGAGAGCGCCGAGATGGTGGTCGCTCAGCAGATCGAACTGGCCTCCGAAGGCTTCGTGCGCGAGGCGCGGGCGTTGGCGGCGCGGGCGCGGGCGGCGGGCGAGCCGCGCACCGAGAGCTTCCACCTGGTCCTCGGCGGCCATCGCCGGCTGACCGCCATCACCGAGGCGCCATTCCCGATGGGCGACCGGCTTCTCACCGCCGGTTTCGCCCTCGACCAGACGCGGGTCGAGGAATTGCGGACCCAACTCGACCACCACGTCGCCGCGCATGGCGAGGTGCTGGAGCGGCTGGCCACCGCCATCGCCATCTTCTCGACCGACACCCGGCTGGCCTTCTTCAATACCGCCTTCCAGCGGCTGTGGCGCCTGGACACCGAGTGGCTGGCGGCGCAGCCGACCTTCGGCGCCATCATCGACGCCTTGCGCGAACGCCGGCTGCTGCCCGAGGTTGCCGATTTCCGCGCCTACAAGGAAGAGGAGCTCCGGCGCTTCATCTCGCTGATCGAGCCGGTCGAGACCCTGCTGCACCTGCCTGACGGGCGGACGCTGCGCCGGGTGATCTCGGCCCATCCCTATGGCGGGCTGATTTTCACCTATGAGGACGTCACCGATTCCCTGGCCCTGGAACGGTCGTTCAACACCATGATGGCGGTGCAGCGCGAGACCCTGGACCACCTGCACGAGGGCCTGGCGGTGTTCGGCGGCGACGGGCGCCTGAAACTGTCCAATCCGGCCTTCGCCCGGCTGTGGGGACTGGATGCCGCCGATCTGGCCGGCGAGCCGCACATCGCCGAGGTGGTGGAGCGGCTGGCGCCGTTCTTTACCGGCCGTCCCGACCGCGCCTCGGACTGGGCGGCGGTGCGCGAGCGCCTGCTCGCCCTGTTCGCCGAACGCCACCCGGCGGAATTGCGGCTGGAACGCCAGGACGGCACCATCCTCGACTATACCTCCGTGCCGCTGCCCGATGGCGCCCAATTGCTCGCCTGGCTCGACGTCACCGACACGGCGCGGGTCGAGCGCGCCCTGGTCGAGCGCAACGAGGCGCTGGCCGCCGCCGACCTGCTGAAGAGCGAATTCATCGCCAACGTCTCGGCCGAGGTGCGCAAGCCGCTCACCACGGTCATCGGCTTTTCGGAAATGCTGTCGGCCGAGTATTTCGGCAGCCTCAACCCCCGCCAGCAGGACTACGCCCGCGGGATCACCGAAGCCGGCCAGTCGCTGCAAGGCCTGATCTCCGACATCCTCGACCTCGCCACCATCGAGGCCGGCCAGATGACCCTGGAACTGGACGCCGCCGACATCCATCCGATGCTGTCGGCGGTCCTTGGCCTGGTGCGCGAGCGGCTGCGCGAGAACCGGCTGCACCTGACCTTCGACTGCCCGCTCGATATCGGCTGGATCGTCGCCGACGAGCGGCGCCTGAAACAGGTGCTGTTCAGCCTGATCGGCAATGCCGTCAAATTCACGCCGCCCGGCGGTGCCATCACCGTGGCGGCCGAACGGCGCGGCGGCGAGGTGCTGCTGACCGTGGCCGATACCGGTCCCGGCATTCCGCTGGCCGACCAGGCGGCGGTGTTCGACAGCTTCGTCCATGGCCGCCAGCCCCAGGGGCATGGGGCCGGCCTGGGCCTGACCCTGGTCAAACGCTTCGTCGAACTGCACGGCGGGCGGGTCGAACTGAAATCGGCCGCCGGCCAGGGAACCACCGTCACCGTGCGGCTGCCGGCCGGGGCGCCGGGATAGCCCTTATACCTGCCGCAGCAGGTGCAGGCTGAACAGCTCCTGGGCGTCGAGCCAGGTGGTGGCCGGCGCCAGCCCGGCGCGGGCGGCCAGGCCGTGGAAGGCGGCCGGCGGGTATTTGTGGCAGTCCTCGGCATGGATCGCCTCGCCGGGGCGGAAATGGAAGCGGCGCCCCGCCACGCCTACGCTCTGCCGGCGGCGGCTGATGAGGAAATGCTCGACCCGGCCGGCCTCGGCGTTCCAGCGCATGCGGTGGCGGAAGGCGCCGGGGTCGAAGGTGGCGCCCAGCTCGCGGTTGGCGCGGACCAGCAGGTTCAGCATGAAGGCGGCGGTCACGCCTTCGGGGTCGTCATAGGCCGCCTTCAGGCGCACCGGATCGCGCACCGGGTCGACGCCCACCAGCACCCAGCCCCCGGCTCCGGCGGCGGCGCGCAGGCGGGCCAGCAGCCGCACGGCGGCGGGGGGCGCCAGGTTGCCGATGGTCGAGCCGGGAAAGAACACCAGGACCGGTTCGCGGCTGTCGGTCGGTACCGGCAGCCGGCGGGTGAAGTCGGCCACCACCGGGGTGACGGCCAGTTCCGGCATCTCGGCGGCCAGGGCGCGGCCGGCGGCGGTGATCATCGGGCCGGCCACGTCGATGGGGACATAGGCGTGCGGCCGGTCGAGGGCGGCCAGCAGGAGGCGCGTCTTGACCATGGCCCCGGCTCCCGGTTCCACCACCCGCAAACCGGGGCCGACCATGGCGGCGATGCGTCCGGACGCCTGGCGCAGCAGGGCGCGTTCGGCGCGGGCAAGGTAATAGCCGTCCAGCCGGGTGATGCGCTCGAACAGCAGCGAGCCGGCCTCGTCATACAGGTAGCGGCAGGGAATGCGCCGTGGCCGCCGCGCCAGGCCGGCCACCAGGGCGCGTCCGAACCCGTCGCTCATGCGTCCTCGGCCAGGCGCAGTCCGGTGAATTGCCAGCGGGATGAGGGCGGGAAGAAATTGCGGTAGCTGGGGCGGCTGTGGCCGGGCGGGGTGGCGGCGCTGCCGCCCTTGAGGACGAACCGGCCGGCCATGAACTTGCCATTGTACTCGCCGAAGGCACCTCCCGGCGCCCGCCAGCCGGGATAGGGGCGGTGGGCGCTGGCCGTCCATTCCCAGACCTGCCCGTAGGGAAAGCGTGAACAGGCCGCCTCCCATTCCTCCTCGGTGGGCAGGCGGGCCCCCGCCCAGCGGGCATAGGCGTCGGCCTCCCACCACGACAGATGTGTGGCCGCCGCGTCGGGGTCCAGGCGAAGGCGGCCGGCCACCGTCATCATCGTCCAGGCTCCGCAGTCGCGGTGCCCCTCGGCCTCCCGGCGCCAGGTGCCGGGTGCGGTCCAACCCGAGCGCCGGGCCTCGTCCCAGCCTTCCTCCTGCCACAGCAGGGGATTGCGGTAGCCGCCATCGGCGATGAACGCCAGGATCTCGCCGTTGGTCACCGGCCGCCGCGCGATGCGGTAGGGGGCCAGCAGCACCGGATGGCGCGGCCCCTCGTTGTCGAAGGCGAAGCCGCGCCCATCGTGGCCCACCTCCGCCACGCCCGCTTCGCCGGCGATCCAGCCGGCGGCGGGCAGCGGCGCCTGGGGCGGCGGCGCGTTTCGCCAGGCGGGCTCCAGCGGGTGGCGGGCGAACAGCGCCAGCAGGTCGGTGACCATCAGTTCCTGGTGCTGCTCCTCGTGGGCCAGTCCCAGGTCGAGCAGGGCGGCGATGCCGGGGCCGGATTCGGCCAGCAGCGCCGCCATGGCGTCATCGACCTCCCGCCGCCAGGTCAGCACCGCGGCCAGGGCCGGGCGGGTCAGCAGGCCGCGCTCCGGCCGGGGCGGGCGCTCCCCCACCGACTCGTAATAGGAATTGAACAGCTGGCGGAACGCCGGGTCGAAGGGCGGCCGGTCCGGGCGGTGCGGCGCCAGGACGAAGGTTTCGAAGAACCAGGTGGTGTGGGCCAGGTGCCACTTGAACGGGCTGGCGTCCGGCATGGCCTGCGCCCCCATATCCTCGGGGGTCAGGCCGGCCACCCTGATCC
>JAKAFA010000233.1 GCA_021818185.1 Pseudomonadota bacterium
CGGTCGTCCAGGTGGCTCTCGCCCATCCCTGGTCGGCGGCGGCCGGCGCCGGCATCTCGCCGGCCACCCCCATCTGGTGCAGCTCCCGGCGAATGGTGGCCAGATGGTGCTCTTCGTCGGCGTGGTTGCGTTCGACGATGCGGCGGATGTCGTCGGGCAGGTAACGCGACAGGGTCTGCCGGTAGGCGTCGTTGGCGGCGGCCTCGTTGCTTTCCATGGCGGTCAACGCCCCCGCCCGCCCGGCATCGGCGGCGATGGCGGTGAACGAGGCGATCGCGAAGCCGGAAAAGTCGGTCTGCCTGGGCGGCCGTCCGCCCAGGCGTTCCATGGCGTCGCCCAGGTTGCGGACGTGGCGGTGATGGTCGGCGCGGAACTGGGAGAGGGTACGGGCCAGGGCCTCGTCGCCGCAATGGTCGATGGCCTGGGTATAGGCGGTGATGGCGTCGATGTCGGCCAGGACCAGATGGCGCAGGGTGGCGAGGAGCATGTCGTCGGGCACGGCGGATCTCCCTCGGCTGTCTGCTGTCGTGAACGCAAACACGCCAGATCGCCCGGGGGGCGCCGCTCCTCCCTAATCGCGGGCCGCGACATCCAAGGCGGTGCCGCCGGGCACGGCCGGGACGTCGACCAGCGGCACGACTGTCGCGAGGAAGGCGCGCATGGAAAAAGGCTTTTGCAGGATCGCCGCCGGCCGCAGCCGGGGGGCGGCATCGGCCAGGTCGTGGCGGCCGGACACCACCACCACCGGGATGGCCGCCAGGCCGGGATCGGCCAACTGGGCGGTGCGGAATTCCGTACCGCTCATCACCGGCATCATCAGGTCGAGCACGATGACGTCGGGCCGCCAGCCGTCGTGCAGCACTCCCAGAGCGGCCAAGCCATCGGCGGCGGTGCGCGCCTCGATCCCCTCGGCCGCCAGAATGCAGGCCAGGCCGTCGCGCATGTCGCGTTCGTCCTCGACGATCAGTACCTTGTTCATGCCGGCCCCCTTGCCAGTTGGGGCAGGATCAGGCTGAAGACGCTGCCGGCGCCGGGACGCGAGGCCAATTCGATGCTGCCGCCCAGGCGTTCGGCCAGCATCCGCGCCAGCGTCAGGCCCAGGCCGACGCCGGGAGCGTGCTTGTGGCTGACCGCCTCGCCCTGTTCGAACGGCTGGAAGATGCGGGCATGGTCCTCGGGCCGGATGCCGGTCCCGGTATCGGCGACGACACAGCGCTGGCGTTCGCCGTCGCGGCTGACGGCAACGCGCACTCTGCCCCGCTCGGTATATTTGACGGCGTTGTCCACCAGGGTGAGCAGGGCCGAGCGCACCAGGCGCGGATCGGTGGCGAGCGGCGGCAACGGCGGGAGTTCCATCTCCAGGGTCAGCCCCTTGGCGGCGGCGCGCTCGCCCATCTCGGCCACCACCTCGGCGGCCAGCCGGTCCAGGCGGGTCTCGGCGACGTCGACGGCGACGCGGCCGGTCTCGATCAGGCTGTGGTGGAGGATCGAATCGACCACGCGGCCCATCCGTTCCGTCGCGGCCGCCATTCCCGCCACCAGCCGGGCGATCTCCGGGTCGGGCGGTGCGGCGCGCGCCAGCAGGCTGTGGGTGATCTCCAGATTCTGCAACGGGGTGCGCAATTCGTGCGACACCAGCGCCAGGAACTGGGTCTTGGCCCGCTCCAGGTCCATCAGCCGGCGCCGGTTTTGTCCCATCTCGACGATGAGCCCGGCCAGCAGCTCCAAAAAGGCCAGGCCGCGTTCGACGTGGGAACGGGAAAACACGGGCACCCGGCGCAGGTCGGCGATATATTCGCTCTCGTCGAAGCCATAGCGGCGGGCGCGGCGGCGGAAGGCGTCCTCGTCGGGGGCCTCCAGCAGGAATTGGCCGATGAACAGGTTGAAGAGGTGACGCCCTTCAACCACCACCGGCGCAACGGCATCCATCAGCCCGTTGGGGCAGTGGTAGCACATCGTCCGGTGCCCGGTGCCCACTGCGGCGGCCATGTCGGCGTCGCTTCTGCGGCAATTGCCCCGTGTGGCCGGGTGGGCGCGATGGAAATGGAGGCAGATGGGTTGCCAACCGATCCCCATCATTTCACCGTCCTCGGTATGGAGGATGGCGCCGGAGACGTCGATCACCGTCGAAGCGAACCCGGTGAGATCGTAGAACAGCCGCATCAGCGCCTTGACGCGCTTCCAGTCGACAAACTCGCCGAAGGGGAAATCCATAACCCGCCGCCGATCCTCCCGCCCATGGCTGTGCACTATAGCGCCTGCGCGCAAAGGTGGTCCAATGGGCCGAAAGTATTAGGGTTTCTGCGCATAAGCCGTATTTTCACCCTTTTGGCAATCGCGTCCGCCGCGGCGGCGCCGGCTGCCGCGCAGGGCGCCGATCAGGCCACCCCCCTGGCCGCCCGCACCTGCGCCGTTCTCACCGCACGGGTCGATGCCGTTCCCGGCGGCGGGCCGGCGCTGCTGCGCAGCTGGGATGGGGCCGGGGGATCGGGTGTCCCGGCCGAACCCGCCCTGGCCGGCGCCGCCTTCACCTACGACAACGCCCTGGCCGTCATCGCGCTGGTCGCCTGCGGCCGGCTGCCCCAGGCGGAACGGGTGGGAACGGCGCTGCTGGAGGCCGCGTCCGCCGACCGGTCGGGTCAACAGGGGCGCATCCGCAATGCCTATCGCGCCGGGGGGCAAGGCGCACCGCCCCTGCCGCCCAACGGCTGGTGGGACGGCGCCGCCCGCCATTGGGCCGAGGATCCCGCCCAGGTCGGCACCGCCACCGGCAATGTTGCCTGGGCGGGGTTGGCCCTGCTCACCCTGGGCCAGGCGACCGGCGAGGCCCGCTGGCGCGCTGGCGCCGAGCGGCTGGCCCACTGGGCGGTCGAACACACCGCCGATCCGACGGGACCGGGGGGATTCGGCGGCGGCATCGTCGGCTACGACGACGCCGTCCGCCCGGCCGGCTGGAAATCCACCGAGCACAACGCCGACCTTGCCGCCCTGTTCGCCTGGCTGGCCCGCACCGACCCGCGTTGGACGGGGCCGGAGCGGGCGGCCCGCGCCTTCCTGTCCGCCATGTGGGACGGCGCGGACGGCCGTTTCCTGTTGGGCACCCTGCCGGACGGGCGCAGTCCCAACCGGGCGGGATCGGGGCTGGACGCCCAGTTGTGGCCGCTGCTGCTGCCCGCCGCCCCCGTCGCGTGGCGCCGCGCCGCCCTCTGGGTCGAGCACCGGCACGGTGTGCCCGGCGGCTTCGATTTCAACGACGACCGCGACGGCCTGTGGGTGGAGGGTACCGCCCAGGCGGCGCTGGTCTGGCGGGTGCTGGGCCGCCGGGCGGAAGCGGGGCGCCTGCTGGAAACCCTGGCCGGGCAGGTCAGTCCCGGCGGCTATCTGTGGGCGACGCGCGAGCCGGTGGTGACCACCGGCCTGGCCCTGGGGCCGTCCAGCACCACCGCCGATTTCGTCTACCGGCGCCGCCCGGCCCTGGCCGCGACCGCCTGGGCCACCCTGGCCGCCCTGGGCTGGAATCCCTTCACCGGCGCGCTCTGCCCTTAGCGTTTGCGCGAAATTGTCGCGCCGGGGCCTTAGCCATATGGTTTGATGGCGGCCGCCCCCCAACCTGAGGGAAAAGGGCAGGCCGCGGCTCAGGCGACAGGGGGCGGGACGGAATGGCGATTGAGAAGCAGGACGGCAAGGGCGTCGCCAAACGCTTTCTGCGGTTGGCCGGCGGCTATTGGTCGGGTCCCGACCGCTGGCGGGTGCGTCTGCTGACCATGGCGCTGGCGGCGCTGACCGTGTGCCAGCTCACTTCGCCACTGCTGATCAATCTGTGGAGCGAGCGGCTGTTCGATGCCCTGGAGCAGCGCTCCATGGACCGCTTCCTCGCCATGGTCGGGCTGGTGTTCGGCATCATCGCCTTCAGCATCGCCAACACCCTCCTGCATTTGCGCATCAAGCGGCGGCTGCAATACGAATGGCGGCAATGGCTGACCTGGCGGCTGATGGACGGCTGGGTGCGCCGCGGGCGCCACCATCAGGTCACCTATCTGGCCGGCGATCACGACAATCCCGACGGGCGCATCGCCGAGGATGTGCGCATCGCCACCGAAACCGCCATCGAACTGGGGCTGTCCCTGTCCTATTGCGTCCTGCTGCTGTTCACCTTCGCCGGCATCCTGTGGCGGCTGTCGGGAACGCCGACCCTGGCCCTGGGTTCGTTGAAGGTGGCGGTGCCCGGCTATTTGGTCTATGTCGCTCTGCTGTACGCCGCCGCCGGCACCACCATCGCCACCCTGCTAGGCCGGCCGCTGGTGCATACCACCAACCGCCGCCAGAGTTGCGAGGCCGATTTCCGCTTCGCCCTGGGCCGCGTGCGCGAAAACGCCCAAACCATTGCCCTGCTGCACGGCGAGGCGGAGGAGCGCAGCCGCCTGCGGAGCCTGCTGGACGGCGTGCGCACCGGCTGGACCCGCCAGACCCTGGCCTTGTCCAACGTCACCACCTTCAGCGCCGCCTATTCGGTGCTGTCGGTGGCCTTTCCCATCCTGGTGGCGGCGCCGCGCTACATCGCCGGCGCCATCACCCTGGGCGGGCTGATGCAGACGGCGCAGGCCTTCCAGCAGACCGCCTCGGCGCTGACCTGGCCCATCGACAACCTGCCCTCGGCCGCCCAGTTGCGGGCGTCGGTCGAACGCATCCTCGGGCTGCACGAGGCCTTGGAGCGGCTGGATGCCGATGCGGGCAAGGCGGGACGCATCACGGTGGATCGCGCCGGGTCGCCGGTGCTGGCCTTCCGCGACCTGTCCATCACCGAGCCGGACGGGCGGCCGGTGATCGCCCCCTTCGACGCCGAGGTGGGACCGGGCGAACGCGTGCTGATTTCCGGCGATCCCGGCGCGGCGGCCCGCCTGCTGCGGGCGGTGGCCCGCGCCTGGCCATGGGGCGGCGGGCGGATCCTGCTGCCGGCCGACGCCCGCATCTTCGTGCTGCCGCGCCGGCCCTACCTGCCCGGCGGCCCGTTGCGCGGCGCCCTCAGCTATCCCGCCGCTCCCGAAACGGTGGGCGAGTCCGAGGCGGTGGCCGCTCTGGCCCGGGTCGGCCTCGGACATCTGGCCGGGCGCCTGGACGAGTCCGACGAGGCCTGGAAGCAGATGTTGCCGCTGGGCGAACAGCAGCGGCTGGGCTTCGCCCGCCTGCTGATCCGCCGCCCTGAGTGGGTGTTCCTGGAGGACGCCACCGACGCCCTCGACCCGGCCGGCGAGGAGGAGATGTTCCGACTGCTGGCCCGCGACCTGCCGCGGGCGACGGTGCTGACCATCGGCAACCGTGGCGCCCTGGAGCCCCATCACCGCCGCCACCTGCTGCTGGAGCGGGGCACGGACGGCGCTGTGCGGGTGCGGGAAACCGTGGCGGCAGGTGACCGGGTGGCGTAAGGCGGTCAGCCCTTGCCCAGCTTGCGCTTGTAGATGACCGAGGCGCGCCAGAAGCCCAGATCGGCACCGTCCACGAAATGGACGTGGCGGTCGGCCATGAAATCGCCGACCAGGCAGGTTATGGTGGTGGCCCGCGAGCGCGCGGTGCCGTAGCGGATCTCGCCGGCCGCTTCGGCCGCCGCCAGCACGGCCTCCAGCCGGTCGGCCTCGGCGGGCGTCAGGTCGAGCACCAGGCGCGGGCCGCCGGCCTGCTTGCGGTAGTCCGAGCGCCTGGCCAGGGCGCGGCGGTAC
>JAKAFA010000019.1 GCA_021818185.1 Pseudomonadota bacterium
AGCGGACGGGAGCACCCGAATGAAGGCTGGTCTCTTGGGGAGCCCAGGCCAATCACTGTGGCGCGCGCCCGAGCCGTGCGCTATAGCGCAGCTTCAGGCCGTGACAATCGGCGCGTTTCTGGCGATGGAGATTCCCCCCCGCGGGATGGTCCTTGCGCCGATCATTCCGGACCAAGGATTGGTAATGCTGTACGCGATGCGCGGGGTGGGAAAAACGCATGTCGTCATCGTCAAGGAAGGGGGCGATTGTCGGTTGGGCGGAAAATTCGTGGACGGGGTGTGGAAGGGCGACTTGTACTCGAACGGTTGCCCAGAGGCCGAGAACCCTACCGCCGTTGAGGTGGTGCGCTCGGAACTGCTAAGGATTGTAACCGAGCAGATCAGCCGGTTCGGCTGAAAATAACTATCGGCGGTCGCTGGTCCCGATTTTGGTGGAGATCCTGGCGAGAATCTGTCCGAACTATGAGGGCCATTTTCGCATCTATCCGATTCAAGGTCGGTATCCACTTCGGCCTAAAGGCCCAATGGAGGCCTAATCAGCCCCTCCGGGGCCGATCTATGTCGGAAAATGACAGTTTTTATCGGTTTCGCCTTTGATCCGGACAGGAACGGCTTTACCCCGGACGGGCCCAACGATTTGCCGCGGGATAAAGCCCTAACCGATCAGGTCGTTGCCCGGCATCTGGCCCTTTTGGGTCGGACGAAACCGGTTGATGCTGTGACTCCGGCGCCGCCGACGAGTTTGCCAATCCGTCCGGTATAAAGATGTGTGGTACGGGCGCGCCGGGCTTCCCGGGACCCTTTCTGAAAACCGATGGAACCCGGGGGGGCCGGGTATGCCCTAAAACGAACGAACGCCCAGCTATCCTGCCGTACCGCGCTGCCTGTCGAGCCCGGGCGCCCGGAGGCCTCAACGCCCGAGAGGACGCGGGCCAGCCGTTGCGCTGGGCGGCGGTGGTGTCGGTCGCGGCGAAGATCGGTTGTTGCGGTCCGGCACCGAGGGCGTGGAGGCGTGCCTCGGCCTGCGCGTCGCCGCCGTTTACAATTCTTTACATTACCCGCCAACGCCGATTGACCGGGGCATGGTTAAATGGCGTCAGGACGAAGAACAGGACCTGTCGCCATGACAACCGACCCGCTCATCATCACCCACACCGTTCCGCTGCGCGGCGCCGACGCCACGTCCGTGGTCGCGGCGCTGACCGCCGCACCGGGGGTCCGGCACATCGCCGCCGATGCCGAGGGGCGGCATGTCCACATCACCTACGACCTTCGGCATCTGCGCGGCGACGACATCGAAAAGGCCATTGACGGTGCCGGTGCGCGGCCGGCCACCGGCCCCCTCACGTCGCTGCGGCGGAGTTGGCGGCGCTTTACCGAAGGCAATATCCTGGCGAGCGTCAGCCGCCCCTACAGCAGTTGCTGCAACAAGCCGCCGAAATAGCCCCCCGCCGGCCGGGACTTCCTTGTTTGCATCAATGCCCTAGGACGCCCGCTTTCGGAACAGCCAGCCGGCGGCGGCCAGGCTGGCGGCGGCGACCAGGGCCATCGGCCAGTAATGCGACCACAACGACGACAGGGTTGCCCCTTCCAGGAACACGCCCCGCACCACCGCCAGGAAATGCCGCATGGGATTGACCTGGGTCAGGTCCTGGATCAGCGGCGGCATGTTGGCGATGGGGGTGGCGAAGTCGGACAGGGTGATGGAGGGCACCATGAACAGGAAGGCGCCGAGCAAGGCCTGCTGCTGGGTGACGGCGAGCGACGAGATCATCAGGCCGATCCCCACGACCGCGGCAATGAACAGGAACAGGCCGAGGTAGAGCGCGGGAAGGCTGCCGCGCAATGGCACATGGAACCACAGGATCGCGGCCAGGATGATGACGGACGCCTCGATGCCGCCGATGAGCAGGCCGGGCAGCCCCTTTCCCAGCAGGATGTCGATCTGGCGCATCGGGGTCACCAGCAACTGGTCGAAGGTCCCCGCCTCTCGTTCACGCGCCACCGACAGGCCGATCACCAGCAGGACCACCACCTGGGTCAGCACGGCGACGATGCCGGGAACGATGAACCACTGGGAGCTCAAGCTGGGATTGTAACGGGCCCGCATGTCCAGCACGGCGGGCAGTGGCGGCCGGCCGTGGTCGCGCATCCAGGCCTGGTCGAAATCGGCAATGATGGAATTGGCGTAGCCCAGGATCAGCAGAGCGGTGTTGGAATTGCGGCCATCGACGATCACCTGGACGCGGGCCGGGCGATGCCGCAACAGGTCGCGGGTGAAATTCCGGCCGATGGACAGCACCATCGCCACCCGGCGCGCATCGATCAAGGCGTCGATGTCGTGCGCGCTCGGCAGCGACGCCACCTCCTGGAACACCGGGGCGCCGGTGAAGCGGGCGATCAGGTCCCGCGACGCGGCGCTGGGGTCCTCGTCGTAGATGGCGATGGGCACATGGTCGAGGTCGAAGGTGGCGGCGTAGCCGAACACCATGAGTTGGATCAGCGGCGGGCCGATCAGCACCATCCGGCTCTTGCGGTCCTTGAGGACGGCCAGCAATTCCTTGACGATCAGGGCGAAAACCTGGTGCCACATAGCGTTCAGTCCAAGCGCTTGCGCGCCCCCATCCGGGCCACGCCGAGGAAGATTGCCGCCATCGCCGCCAGGGCCAGGGCGTTGGGCAGGATCACCGCCCAGACATCGCCGGCAAGGAAGACGGTCTGAAGGATGGAGACGAAGTAGCGCGCCGGCACCACATGGGTCACGACGCGCACCGGTGCCGGCATGCTGCCGATGTCGAAGATGAAGCCCGACAGGATGAAGGCCGGCAGGTAGGTGGTGATGATGGCGATCTGGCCGGCGACGAACTGGTTGCGCGCCAGGCTGGAGATCAGCAGGCCCATGCCCAGCGCGGCGAGCAGGAACAGGGCGGAGGTCCCCGTCAGCACCGCCAGCGAACCGTGGAACGGCACATGGAACAGGGCCACCGCCATCGCCACCGATGCCGCCATGCCACCCATGCCGAGCAGGAAATAGGGCAGCAGCTTTGCGATCAGGATCTCCCGGATGGTCGCCCGCGTCACCATCAGCGCTTCCAGCGTTCCCCGCTCCCATTCCCTGGCCATCACCAGCGCCGTCAGCAGGGCGCCGGTCAGGGTCATGATCATGGCGATCAGGCCGGGGATGAGGTAGTCCCGGCTGCTGACCGCCGGGTTGAACCGGATCGTCGGCTGCACGGCGACCGGCAGGGGGGGGGGCGTGGCGCGCTCGGCGGCCCGCGCCTCAATCCAGTTCATCCAGACCTGCTGCAGGTAGCCTTCGATGATCCGCGCGCTGTTGGCATCCATGCCGTTGACGATCACCCCGAGCGGCGCGGCGCCCGCCGACAGCACCTTGCGCGTGAAGTCTTCCCGCAGCCAGACGATGGCCGTCACCTCGTGGTCGGCCATCGCCTTTTCGGCCGTGCCGATGGTGGCGAAGGCGCGGGGGCTGAAATAGGGCGAGTGGGCGAGCTTGCCGGAAAAGCTGGCGGTCACGGCGTCCGGATGGTCGATCACCAGCGCAACCGGGACATCGTGGGCGTCGAGGGTGACGCCGTAGCCGAAGATCAGCAGGAGGAAGGCGGGCAGCAGGAACGCCACGGCGATCGCCGACGGATCGCGCGCGATCTGGAGGAATTCCTTGCGCAGCAGCCCCCTGAGGCGGCCGAGCGACGCGTTCAGGCCGCCTGGGCCGCCGCCGCCGATTCGATCAGGGCGATGAACGCGTCCTCCATGGTCGGATCCGGTCTCCGTTCGGACCGGAAGCGCGCCTTGAGGCTCTCCGAGTCGCCGGAGGCGAGGATGCGCCCTTGGGCCATGATCACGAGGTGGTCGCAATATTCCGCCTCCTCCATGAAGTGGGTGGTCACCAGCACGGTTACTCCCGCTTCCGCCAGTGCGTTGATGCGGCGCCAGAACTCGCGCCGCGCCAGAGGGTCGACGCCCGAGGTCGGTTCGTCGAGGAACAGGATGTCGGGCTCGTGCATCAGCGCCGCGGCCAGCGCGAGGCGCTGTTTGTAGCCCAGCGGCAGGTCGCGGCTGGTGGCGGCGGCGACCGGCCCCAGGCCGAATTCCTCCAGCGCCCAGGCGATGCGCTGGCGCCGCCGGGCGCCGCGGAGCTTGTAGGCGCTGCTGAAGAAGCGGAGGTTGTCCATCACCGAAAGGTCGCCGTAGAGCGAGAATTTCTGCGCCATGTAGCCGATGCGGCCGCGTGCCGCCGCCGCCGCATGGCCGAGATCGAAGCCGGCGACCCGAAGCCGGCCGCCCGAGGGCGGCAGCAATCCGCACAGCATGCGGAAGGTGGTGGACTTGCCCGCTCCGTTGGCGCCGAGGAGGCCGAAAATCTCGCCTTTGCGGACCGAGAAGCTGACGTCGTCGACGGCGCGGAACGTGCCGAACAGGCGGGTCAGGTTCTGCACGACGATCACATCCTCGCCCCCGCCTTCCGTGGCGGCGGCCAAGGCCGGCGCTCGGCCGGAGCGGGGGGAGGTGGCGGACTGCCTCTGCCGGAGGAGGGCGACGAAGCTGTCCTCGAAGCGGGGCGGCACGGGGGTGATCCTCACCCCCGGCAGATCGGGCAAGAGGGTGGCCGCCTGCGGGGGGCCGGCGGCCTCGGTGACGATGCGCACCTGCGCCCCCTGGATGGTGGCGTCAAGAATGCCGGCGCCCTGGGACAGAATCTCGTACAGGGGCCGTTTCCCCACCCCTTCGGCGGCGACATGGAAGCTGCGGCCGGCCAGCGCGGCGGTGAAACGGGCGGGATCGTCGGCCCCGATGACGCGGCCCTCATGAATCAGCACAACGGCGTTGCAGCGTTCAGCCTCGTCCAGATAGGAGGTGCTGAGCAGGGCCGTCATTTTCTCTGCGCGGGTCAAATGGTCGAGGATCGCCCACAGCTCACGGCGCGAGACGGGATCGACGCCCACCGTGGGCTCGTCGAGGAACAGCAGCTCGGGTGCCCGCACCAGGGTGCAGGCCAGCCCCAGCTTCTGCTTCATCCCGCCCGACAGCCGCCCGGCCAGACGGCCGGTGAAGGGGCGCAGCCCGGTCAGGTGGAGAAGCTCGTCATAGCGGGCGGGCCGCGCATGCGCCGGGACCCCCTGCAAATCGGCATAGAGATCCAGGTTCTCCTGCACGGTCAGGTCCTCGTACAGGCCGAAACGCTGCGGCATGTAGCCGATGCGGGCCTGGGCGCCGGCGGGGTCGCGGGCGACGTCGAGGCCCAACACCTCAATCCGCCCGGCTTCCGCCCGGAGCAGCCCGGCGCACAGCCGCATCAGGGTGGTCTTGCCCGCGCCGTCCGGGCCGATGAGCCCGGTGATCGCGCCACGCTGGACTTGAGCGCTGACCTGATCGACGGCCACGACGCGCCGTCCACCCGTCTGGAATCCGCGGGTGACGCGATCAACCCGGAGCGCCGGGGGCTCGTCAGGGACGGGGGGCATGGTCGGCCCCGCATCCGGGAGCGGTGCCGTGGTCTGCCGCCGGCCGCGACAGATCGACGGAGACGGTCGCCGACATCCCCAGGCGCAGCTCATTGCGCGAGTTGCAGACGTAAACCCGGACCTGATAGACCAGCCGCGTCCTCAGTTCGGTGGTTTCCACCGTCTTGGGCGTAAACTCCGCATTCGGTGCGATGTAGCCCACCCAGGCGCGGTACCTCTTCCCCGGGAAGCTGTCGGTGGAAACGGTCGCCGGCTGGCCCAGGGCCAGTTTGCCGAGCTGGGTTTCCGGGACGTAGGCTCGCACCCACAGGGGCTGGGTCAGGGCGATGGTATAGACCGGCGTGCTGGGCGAGGCCATGTCGCCCGGCTCCAGGATGCGATCTTCGACGATCCCATCCTGGGGGGCATACAGTTTGGTGTCGGCGAACTCCCGCTCGGCCAGGGCGGCGGCGGCGGTCGCCGCCTGGTAGGCGGTGCGGGCGGCGGAGATGTCCTCGGCGCGGGGACCCTTGACCGCCAGGATGTAGGCCTGCTTGGCCGCCTCGTAGTTTTCCCGCGACGCGTTCAGTTGCGCCCGGGCGTTGTCCCGGTCCTCGGTCGAGGCCGCACCTTTCGGCAGCAACCCCGTGGTGCGGTCATAGAGGATCTTGTTGTTCTCGTAGGTCGCGCGCACTCCCTCCATGGTCGCCTTGGCCTGGGCGATCTCCTCGGGCCGCGATCCGTTGACCAGCCTGTCCAGCGTGGCTTTCAGGCTGTCCGCCTGCTGCTTCGCCTGGGCCAGGCGCGCCGCGTAGCGCCGGTCGTCGATGGTGGCGATCAACTCGCCCTTCTTCACCACCGCCCCCTCCGATACCTGCATCCGGTTGATGACGTCGGTGTCGTTGAAGGCCGGCTGGATCTCGCGGATGTCGACGTTGCCGTAGAGGGTGAGGGTGTGGCCGTCCGGCCCCGGGGCCGCGCGGAAGACGAACCACCAAAGTCCGGCTCCGATCACCGCCGCGACAAGGACGAGGCCGGCCAAGCGGCGGCGTGCATTCATTTTTCCGCTCCTTCCATCCTGGCATCCTTGCCGCGGCAACCGGAGCACAGGGCGGGGTCGTTCCACCAGCCGCCTCCCATGGCGACCATCAACTGGGCACTGTCCAGATAGCGCTGGGCCTGGGCGCGCGCATAGCCCAGGCGCGCCTGCTGGGCGCTACGCTCGGCATCGACCAGGCGGAGCACATCGACCTTTCCCGCGGCGTAGCTGACCCGCTGAAGGTCGAGCGCGTCATTGGCGGCATCCAGGGCATGCCGCTCGGCCGCCGCCAGTTGGGCGTCGTGGCCCAGCGCCCGCATCGTGTCGGCCACCTGGCCGAAGGCTTGCAGCACGGTCTGCCGATAGGTGGCCAGCGAGGCCCGAAAGCCGTCCACCGCCGCCCTCTTCTGCGCCTCCAGGGCGCCGCCGTGGAAGATCGGCGCGGTCAGGCCGCCGGCCAGCGTCCACACCAGGCTCGACTGGTCGAACAGCGAGGTGGTGGCCAGGGCGGCCGTGTCGACCGATGCCGACAGGGGGAAATTGGGATACATCTGGGCGGTGGCGACCCCGATGGCGGCGCTTGCGGCATGAAGCTGGGCCTGGGCCGCCAGGATGTCGGGACGCTGGCGCACCAGGGCGGAGGGCAGGCTGACCGGCAAGGCCGGCGGTAGGGCGAAATCGGCGAGATCGAAGGCAGGCGCGCCCCACTCCATCGGCGATTTGCCGACGAGGACGGCGAGCGCGTCCTGGGCGGCGGCCAATTGCTGGTCCAGCGGCGGCAACAGCGCGCGGTCGTTGGCAAGCTGGGTCTCGGCGGTCAGAACGTCGTTGCGGCCGACCCGGCCCGCTGCGAACTTGTCCTGAACCAGCGCCAGGGTCTTCTCGTCGTCGGCGACGATGCCCCGCACCGCCCCGATCTGCCGACGGGCGGCGGCGATGGCCAGCGCCTGGGCCACGGCGTTGCCGGTGATGGCGAGGTGCGCCGCGGCGAGCTGGTAGCCCTGGTTCTCGGCCAGCGCCTGCTGTTCCTCGACCCGGCGGGCGGTCAGACCGAAGACGTCGGGCGAATAGCTGACGGTCGGCCCCAGCGAGTAGAGGTTGAACACGGGCAGCCCCTGGCGGGCCGAGGGCAGCAGGCCCAGGGCGAAGGCCGGCCCCTGCTGGCGCTCGGCCGCGGCGGTGAAATCCAGTTGCGGGAAAAAGCCGCCGCGTGCCTGGGCTACCGCCTGCCGGGCCTGGGCGAGCGTGGCTTTGGCGGCCTCCAGGGTCGGGCTGCTGGCGATGGCCTCCCGCACCACCCTGTCCAGGGCTGGGGAGCGGAACATCCGCCACCACTCGGCGGGAATGGCCTGGGCCGGGGCCAGACGCTGGGACGGCTCGCCGCCGCCGGGCGCCAGGTCGGGCGTCTCGCCCGCGGGGACATAGCCCTTCACCGTGGGGGGTGGGGGGGGCGTGAAGTCCGGGCCGATCGTGCATCCGGCGAGGAAGACGGCGCCAATGGCGAGAGCGAAGGCGCCTTTACGGCCGGATCCCCGCGCTGCGATCTGCTTCATGGCGCCCACGTCTCAGGCGGCCACACCATCGCGCGGCCCGGCGGCGGCATCGGCGCGGATGATGTCATCGCGATAGGGAGCGGCGGCGGCCAGGGCCGAGGCCGTCGAGGCCAGCACCTCCGCCGCCCAGCCGGGCAGCGATTCGGATACGCGGTAATGCACCCATTGCCCCTGGCGGCGGTCCCGCACCAAGCCGGCGTCGCGCAGGAATGCCAGGTGGCGTGACATCTTCGGCTGCGATACGCCCAGCGCGGCGACCAGCCGGCAAACGCAGAGTTCCCCGCGCAGGACGAGGAGAACGAGGGTGCGCAGACGGGTCGGCTCCGCCAGAGCGGCGAAGAATGTGGTGACGAACTCTCTCATGGGTTATAAATATACGCTATGGAGAATATGCGGTCAAGCGCATATTCTCGACCGTCAACGCGCAGCCGGCGCCCGGGAACGGGCGCCTTGTCCCGGCCCCTCATTTGGGGGGAGGGGCGGCGCCGATTTGCGCGTACCGTTCCGTCCCGACGCCGATGGTCGGCGGGAGGTAGCGGCCGATGGGAAACGCTGCGGACAAATTGACGATTACGAATGAGCAGGTCCTGCTGGCTCTGCTCTCGCTGCGGGAAGAACTGGAGCATCTTCTCCATGGCCGCCGCCGACTGGCGGCCTCCGATGTGGGGGTGCTTCGCCGCGAAGTGCAGGAGCTTCTCGACCATATCGGGCGCGCCAGGCTGGAGATCGCGGCGCTCATGCCTTCCCGGCGGCGCGAGGATGGAGCCGCCGCCGCGGCGGGTGAAGCGGGGGGCGTGCGATGAACATGCCGCCGCTCCGGGTGCGGCTGCCGTCCGTCGCCCAGGATATTGCCGCCGGAATCGATGCCTGCGAGCACGAGCTGGCCCGGCTGTTGAAGATGTATTCCGATTTCGAGGCGGCCTGGAACCGGCAGTTCAAGGCGATCGCCGCCGGCGAAGGGCGCAGGGGCGGGCTGGCCGCGCTGAGCGAGGAACGGGCCGCCTGCGAGGCCGGTCTCGGCATCGAGGCGCTGGTCGACCGCATCCGTCATCTGCGCGATGCCCGGAACGCCCTGTGCGAAATGGTCGGCATGGCGGCGGCGGGGGCGTCGCCGGACGAGATCGCCGCCCGTGCCGAACACTTCTTCGGCGGCCGGGCCGGGAATGCCGGCCCCCTCGGCCTGGAGGCGTGGTGGCTGGCCGGATCCCTTCTGGACTGGGTCGATCAGCCGGTGGTCGGGTCGGAGACCGACATCATCATCGGGATCACCTGGCGGGATTGTGAACGCCTGGCGGCGTGCCGTCTCTCCGGCGAAGCCCGGGGATAGGGGGCGGTGCGGGCGGATGCTCGTTCCGCCGATGGCCGGCCCGCGCCGGGCAGGCGAAGATCACCTCGTTTCCGCCAGCACCGATCGCGCGATCCGGCCCCAACTGGCCACATGGCCCAGGGTGCCGGTCTCGCGCAGATAGGCGGTGTCGAGGCCCTCGGCCAACATCTTGGGGTGCTCCAGCTGCGTTGCCGGGAATTTGACCAGATGCTGGGCGGCATGAACGGCGGTCAGGGCGGAGATACGGGGTTGTCCGCCATGCTGGCGGGGCTCATGGTGGTATAGGACCGCTTCCACCACCGTGCTGGGAAAACCCCACAGATCCAGCAGCGCCGCGCCGCAATCGGCATGGGTGACGCCGAGGATCCGGCGCTCGACGCTGGTGATGGTGCCGCCCGTGGTGTCGAGCTCGTCGGCGATGTCCCTGACCTTGTCCTTCATCGCGGAAAGAAGGATGAGGGATCCGATATGGGCAAGCATGCCCGCGCATTGAGCCTGCTCGATGATCTGGTTGTTCATACCTTCGGCGGCGGCGATGCGGCGCGCCAGGAGGCCGATCGTCAGGCTGCGTTCCTGCAGCCTGTTGACGACATGGATGTCCACCTCGGGATGGCGGAGCGTTTCGAAGGCCTTGGCGATGACGAAGAGCGAGCGGATGATTTCGAAGCCGAGAAGGCGGACCGCCTGACCGATGTCGGTGACCGACGTCGCCACGCGGAAAAAACCCGAATTGGCGAATTTCAGCAACTGGGCCGTCAGGCCGATATCCCGTTCGATGATGCGTGCGATGCCGCCCACCGAACCGCGCGGCGACTGGATTTCGTTGAGAAGCTCCACTAGGGAATTCTCGAAGGTCGGGGCGGATTTTATCCCGGAAACCAACGACAGCAATTCCGGCGAGCACAGCCGCCGGCGCACGGCAAGGCCACGGTTGATGACCTCGGACAGCCTTGCATTGCTGCAGGGCTTGGTGCAGTGCTGATGGGCGGGGCCTAGGGTTTGATAGGGGACGTCGCGCTCGGAGCAGCCCGACAGGATGATCCGCGTCGTATCCGGGGAAATCCGGCGGACATTCTCAAGAAGTTCCGCCCCATCCATTTCCGGCATCCGGAGGTCGGCGACGATCACGTCGACCCGCCGGTCGGCGACCAGATCGAGCGCTTCCTGGGCACTGGTCGAAAACAGCATGGTCCACGGTTCGTCGGTGGCCGAAAAGCTGCGGAACAGCCCGTCCAGCACCGCTTGCTCGTCATCGACGAAAAGGATGGTCGGCCGGTCTTCCATCTCAATACGCCGCCTCGGAGGACATGGCCGGCAACACCATGCGGAACACCGTGCCGCCGGAGGGCCTGGGATCGACGCGGATCCGACCATTATGGCGGGCCACGATGGCCTGGCTGATGGCCAGCCCTTGTCCCGTCCCCAGCCCCGGTCCCTTCGTCGTATAGAAAAGATCGAATATCCGGTCGATGTTCTCGCTGGCTATTCCAATTCCGCTGTCCTCGACGTCGACTTCCACGGATTCGTCAGAGAGGCGGGTCCGCACGACGATCCGGCCGCGCTGCAAGGTCTTCAGCTCGGCGATCGCCTGGGCCGCGTTGACGATGAGATTGATCAGAACCTGCATGATCTCGCCCTCGACCCCCGGGATCAGGGGCAGCGTGTCTTGCAGGTCGAGATCCAGGGTCGCCACCCGCTTCCATTTGTTCTTGGTCATCGCGGCGCTTAATTCGACTAGGTTGTTGAGGTCGAACAGCGTGCGGGTGGATGTCGAAGGATAGCAGAAGTCCCGGATGGCCTGGACGATTTCACCGATCCGCGCGATGCCGTCGATGGCCTGACGGGTGGCGACGGGCAATTCCTTGCGGAGGAAATCGAGTTTGAGGGTGCCGAGCATTTGCCGGACCGGCGTCCACGCGCCGCCGTTTGCCGCCGCCTGCTCCACCTCGCTCGCCAAATCCAGCAACTTGGCCGTCGCCTTGCCGATGAACACCAGATTGTCGCCGATATACTGGGCGGGGTTGTTGATCTCGTGGGCGATGCCGCTTGCCAGGGTGCCGAGCGTCTCCAGGCGGTTGGCCTCGGCGATGCGCTCGATGGTTCCGGCCCGTTGCCTTTCCGCCGCGACGCGGGCCGAGAGATCCTGAAGCAGGACGATCATGCCTTCCGCCGACGTGGGAACGCCCATGAGGTGAACGAGGCGCTCCGGTTCGCCGAGAACGCGGACCTCGACGCCGGTCCCGGCCGGGGCGTCCCCCGGCGGCATCTCCCTGATCTGCGACAGGTCGTCGGGGTGGACGTTCCGGAAGATCGCGCCGCGGCCGAGCGGTGCCTCATCCTCCGGCAGCCCAAGCATCCGCCTGGCGTTGCCGTCCGCCAGCCATTGGCCGGCGGGCAACCGCTCCAGGCATCCCAATCCGGCCCGCCGGTACGCCTCCCGCAGGCAGTCGGCGGCGGGTTCCCATGGCTCGCGCCGGTCCGTCGCCTTCGGCAAGGGTGTGCTGTCGTCCATGGTGAAAGGCCGCCCGACCGAAAGCCGCAAGTATAGGAAGGGAGCGGACGGCGGAAAAGACCGATTCTGTCACGGGAGGAACGGGGGGCCAGTGTTTCCGGCGGCCATTCGGGCCGCCGGGATGATCATCCCGGCCGGAGGGTGACGCTTCGAAAGAGCCGGCGATGCCGATACTGGAGAAATGGCGGTCTCCCCCCCAGATGAGGGTGTTTCATGCAGCGATCTCCTTGGTAGCAGCTTGCCCGATTATGGGTTGCGGCAAAGCCGGTCCGACATTCATGATGCCGGCGGTCGCACGACTTGGCGATTTCCTGCCGGGCGGTCGTCGATTGTGCCGTAATATTTCAACCGTGTTGCAAGAGGATCGATGCATCGTGTTCAGAGGCATGAGGATCTCCGGCAAGCTGAAGCTGATATCCGTCGCGATCGTCCTGGGTATGCTGCTGAGTGGCGCCCTCGGTGGGATCGCCGCCGTCGGGGCAGCGGGCGGAGCGCTGCGGACCGGTGCCCTGTGGGCGGTCGCGGCCGGCGAGGCGGTGGTGATGGCGCTGGTCCTCCGCCTGATGACGGCGGCGGCGCACGGCGTAACCCGCCCGTTGAACGATCTGACGCAGACCGTTCGGGACCTGGCGGCCGGCGCCACGGATAAGGCGGTATCCTGCGTCGACCGGGCGGACGAGGTCGGTTCGCTGGCGCGGGCCCTGGCGCAATGGCGCGAGTCCCTGGTCGAAGCCGCGGCGCGTCAGCGCGCCGAACAGGACGAGATTGCCCGCCGCGAGACGCGCCAGCGGCATATCGACCAGGCGACGCGGAACTTCGACGACGGCATCGTGGCGCTGCTGGCCAGGATCAAGGCGGCGGTGGAACACCTGCATGTCTCGGCCGACACCTTGTCGGCCAATGCCGAACAGACGCAACGCCAGAGCGCAGTCGTTTCGACGGCGACCGAGGAGACGACGGCGAACGTGGAAACGGTGTCGGCGGCGGGGGCCGAACTGATGGCCTCGATCCAGGAAATCTCCCGCCAGGTGCAGCGCTCGGCGGCCACCGCCAAGGACGCGTCCGCCGAGGCCGAGGAGACCAACCGCAAGGTGGGCGCCCTGGCCGCGGCGGCGCAGCAGATCGGCGAAGTGGTCCGCATGATCAACGACATCGCCAGTCAGACCAACCTGCTGGCCTTGAACGCCACCATCGAGGCGGCGCGGGCCGGCGAGGCCGGCAAGGGCTTCGCCGTGGTGGCGCACGAGGTCAAGACTCTGGCCGGACAGACCGGTCGCGCCACCGAGGACATCGCCGCGCAGGTCTCGTCGATCCAGGCGGAGACACGGGCGGCGGTCACCGCCATCGACGACATTTCCCAGACCATTGGCCATATCAACGAGATGGCCGCCGCCATTGCCAGCGCGGTCGAGGAGCAGGGCGCCGCCACCGCCGAAATCTCCCGCAATGTCGAACAGGCGTCGCAGGGCACCCGCGCGGTCGCCAGCAACATTGCCGGCGTTGCCCAGGCGGCGGCTGAAACCGGCCGCATGGCGCAGGGGGTGTTCCAGGCCGCCAACGGCCTGCTGGCGGAAAGCGAGTCTCTGGAACGCCAGGTTCAACGCTTCCTCCGGGACGTGCGGGACATCACCCTGGTGGAAGTGGCGAAGAACGACCACAGGGCGTTCGTCGGCAACGTTCTTGCCGCCCTGGACGGCAAGGGGGACCGCAAGATGCGGGCCGCCGACCTTCCCGACCATCACCGCTGCCGCTTCGGCACATGGTACGACACGGTCCGCGACGGCTCCATTCGCTCCTGCGCCTCCTTCGACCGGATCACCGACCCGCACCAGCGGGTGCATGCGGCGGGCCGCCTGGCGTTGGAGCGTTGGCAGGCCGGCGATCATGGCGGGGCGGCAGAGGCCGCGGCGCGGATGCAGGACGCGGCCGAGGAGACCATCGCCTGCCTGGACTCCCTGGAGGCGGAGATTCGCCGGCTGGCATAGGCGCCGGCGGAGAGCGGCGGTCCGCACAGGAAAAGATGCCTTGCTCCCCCCCATTTGGGGGGTGTCCCGGTGACGCAAACTCTCTACTCAGGTCGTCCCAGGCTCGGTGGGAATGGGGAACGGGCAAATCGCCCGTCTGGCATCAGGGTGGCCGGCGATCTCCTCCCGCGGTTTGTCTTGGAGGATCGCGTCATGTCCGGATCGTCCGCCGCCGCCGACATTGGCGTTGGAACCTTTCAGCCCGCACCGGACGCCGCGGATCTGGCCGCGATCCTGCGTGCCACGCCTCAGCCCGTGGTGGTTCTGCGCCCGCATGGTCAGGTCGTCTTCGCGTCGCCGGCCTTCGTGGAGATGCTCGATCTGGGAGAGCCCCCCGGCCCGGCCTTCACCCTCGACCGCCATTTCGTCGGCCCCTCCGGCTGCCGCGATCTGGTCGCCGGCGTGATCAGGCAGGGTGCCGCGTGCGTCGAGGAGGCACGCCTGATCACCGCCAGGGGCCGCTGCATCCCGGTTCGCATCGAGGGCCGGAAGGTGATGGCGGACGAGCCGCTGGTCGCGCTGTGGCTGCAGGGCCTTGACGCCAACGCGCAGATGGATCGCCTGTTGCGTGCCAGTTTCCATCTGGCTCCCATGCCGATGGTCCTGGCGCGCGAACGCGACGGTGTGATCGAGATGTCCAACCGGCGGGCCCTGGAACTGATCGGCCGGCCCGGAGCCGGCACCGGGGGGCTTACCCTGGACCGGATGATCGGCGGCGAGGGCTTGCGGCGGCTGATGGCGCGGCTGGCCGGCGGCGGCTTCGTGGACGACTTCGAAATCCGCCTGGAAACCGCCTATCACGAAACGATCTGGACTCTCGTCTCCGGCCAGATCGCCGAAATCGAAGGCGAGCGGCGCCTGCTATTGGGCTTCCTCGACATCACCGACAACCGGTCGGCAAAGGAAACGCTGCGCAGTTTTTTCGAGGCGGCGCCGGTCCCCATGATCCTGTGCCGTACCTCCGACGGCCATGTGCTGCGGCTGAACGAAAGCGCGATCCAGCTGTTGGGGGTGGCGCAGGGTTGCAGCAGCCGGATCGAGGAGTTCCTCGACCCCTTCGCCGGCCAGCACCTGCGGATGCTGATGCGGGCGGGCGAATCGGTCGACGGGCGCGAGGCGCAGATCAAGGGGGCGAATGGAGAGAGCATCTGGGGCCTGATTTCGCTGCGTTGCATTTCCGTCGCGGGCGATCTGTGCGCCCTGGTCGGGATCAACGACATTACCAAGCGCAAGCTCGCCGAGGAGGATCTGCGGCGGGCCAAGGTGGCGGCCGATATGGCCACCCAGGCGAAATCGGTTTTCCTCGCCACCATGAGTCACGAGATCCGGACGCCGATGAACGGCGTGCTGGGCATCCTGGACGTGATGTGCCGTACGCCGCTCACCTGGGAGCAGCGCGGGCTGCTCGACGTGATGCGCGATTCGGCGCGGGCGCTGGTGTCGATCATCAACGACATCCTCGATCTGTCCAAGATCGAGTCGGGGCAGTTCCAGGTCGAGGTGGGACCGTTCGGCCTGCGTGATCTGATCGACGGCGTGGTCGAACTGATGGCGGCCAAGGCGCGGGAAAACGGCAACGAGATCGCCGCCATGGTCGCCGCGGACGTCCCCGATGGCCTGGAAGGCGATGAGGTGCGCCTGCGCCAGATCCTTCTCAATCTGGTCGGCAATGCCATCAAGTTCACCAGCCTCGGCCATGTCGATCTGAGCGTCGAGGTCGTCGACGTGGCGGCGGGGCACGCCGCCCTGCGTTTCGAAATCCGAGATACCGGCATCGGTCTTGCCGAAGACGAGATGGCGAAGGTTTTTCAGCCGTTTGTTCAAGCCGATGCGGCGACCACCCGGCGGTTCGGCGGAACCGGACTCGGCCTTTCCATCTGCCATCGCCTGGTGGAACTGATGGGGGGCCGGATCGGCGTGACGAGCACCAAGGGCCGGGGCAGCACCTTCTGGCTGGAATTGCCGTTTGCCATCCGCGAGCATCGGCGGCCGCCCGCCGCCGTCGACCTCTCCGGCCTCACCGTGCTGGTGCTGGAAGCCAATGCGGTGGCCCTGGCCGGCATGCACGACAGCATCGCCCATGCCGGCGCCAGCGTGGTCGCCGCCTCGACCGGGCGCGAGGCGCTGAACTTGCTGCGCCGGCGGCGGACATCCCAAGCCGGCGCCGCGGCAAGCCCGCCCGACATGGTGGTGGCGTCGCACGGCCCGAATTTCGACGGCCTGGGCTTTTGCGAACTTCTGGTGGATACCGGCAAATTCCCGGCCGGGCGGATTCTTGTCGCGGCCTGCGACGAGACCGAGGCGACGGCAAGCCGATGGCGGCGGCTTGGGCTGGCCGGCCAAGTCCTGAAACCGTGGGGCGCGATGGCGCTGCGGCGCCTGGCGCGGCTGGCCGGGCGCGCGCCGGTCGAGGCGGAGGTCGAGGGGTCCGTCGAAACGGAGTTCCCGACCCCGGGATCGCGGGAAGAGGCGATCGCCTCGGGCCGGTTGGTGCTCATCGCCGAAGACAATGCCATCAACCGGATGGTGATGGGCGTTCAGGTCGAGCAGCTCGGCTTTGCCTTCGAAATGGTGGAAAACGGCCGGCAAGCCCTGGAAAAGGTGGCCAGCGGCCTTTATGGCCTTCTGATCACCGACTGCCAGATGCCGGAGATGGATGGCTACACCCTCTCGCAGGCCATTCGCCGCGCGGAAGAGCAGAGCGGCGGCCGCCGCCTGCCGATCATTGCGGTAACGGCCGCCGCGCTGGCCGGAGACCGGGAGCGCTGCCTAGCGGCCGGCATGGACGATTATCTGTCCAAGCCGGTCCGCTACGAGCGCCTGGAGCATCTCCTCAAACGCTATCTGCCGCTGCGCCGGACGGCACCAACGCCGGCCGCGTCCGGCTTGCCGCCGGGCGCCGCCGCGCCGGATTCCGGTCCCATCGATCTTGGTGCCTTGGCCGATATCCTGGGGACCGATAATCCCGCCGTGATGGCGGAAGTCCTATCCTTCTTTCCGCCGGCCTTTGCCGATTGTCTGGCCGCCATCGACGCGGCCTGCGCTCCGCTGGAACGGACGGCGCTGCGTGCCGCGGCGCATGCCGCCAAGGGGGCGGCGCGCAACGCCGCGGCGACGGCCTTGGCCGCGACGTTGCAGGCACTGGAGGCGTCGGCCGGTTCGGCGGGCGAGGGCGAGTTGCGCCGGCTGGTCGAGGCGGCGCACGACCAGTCCCTGGCGACCGCCAGTTACATCGACACCTGGATGAGCGTATCCGCATGACGGCGTGAGGAGGGGGAAGATGGAGAGCAGTGGCGAGGGGCAGGCGCTGGTCGTGGATGACGAACGGTTCAGCCGGATGATCGTCAGCCGGCAATTGCGCGAGATGGCGCGTTGGGACGTCGATACCGCGGCCGACGGTGCCGATGCCTTCGGGAAATTGACCGGCCCGCTGGGGCACAAGGTCAAATTGCTCGTGGCGGACATCAACATGCCGGGCATCACCGGGCTGGAACTGCTGCGCGCCGTGCGCATGGGGCAGACGAACACCCGGCGGGATATTCAGGTCCTGCTGATTACCGGCCATACCGACGCGCCCCTGATGCATCTCGCCCGGCAACTCCATGTCGACGCCATCCTCGCCAAGCCGCTCTCGAAGGCGTCCCTGGTGGAGCGGATCGGCAGGTCGATGAAACGAACTTTCGGGATCGGCCGGCCGGAGTACTACGAGCACGTCTCGATCCCGAGCTATCGGTTCAGGCTCTCCGACGACCTCATCTGCGGTGACGACGGCGACGGAACCCTGGCGCTTCCCCTGCGGGAGGTGCCGGAAGGAAGCATCCTGGCCAGGGACGTCATCCTGTCCAGCGGCAGGACGATGATCGAATCTGGGCGCCGCCTGTCGGCGCAACTCATCGGCCTGTTGCATGACCTCCACCGGCATGAAAAGGCCGCCCTCGACATCGTTTGGATCAAGAAACCGCATTGAGGGGCCGCCATGCCGGTGCCGCGCGCACCACGGCGCCGACCCTTCGGTTTTCGCCACCCGCCCCCAGATGGGGGGAGAGCGGCGGCGGGCAGCGGACGATCATGCCTCGGGCTTGCCATGGGCTGCAATTGTTGCAAGCGCATGGCCCATAATAACTCTCTGAAAGCGGGTTAATCGGAATGAGCGTGCGCCGATCCCCATCCCATTCGTGGCTGATCCGCAGCTTTACCCACGGCACGGGCTTGCGGGTGGGGCTGTCCTTCCTCCCGCCCATCGGGCTGGCGTGGCTGTTCTTCGCCCTTCACGTCGTCGCGTTGCAGAACGAGGGCCGCAGCCGGGAAGCGGCGACCTTCCTCCTCCTGGGCCTGCTCGCCATTCTCATCGGCAGCGCTCCGGTGGTCTGGCTGGTGATCTCCGTCGTGCCGCCCTTGCGGCGCTGCGCTGATACGCTCGGAAGGCTGGCCCAGGGCGAGCTTGCTGTGGACTTGCCCCCTTACGCGGGCCGGCAGGACGAGATCGGGGAACTGGCGCGGGCCTTGGAGGTCTTTCGCGGCACGGCGCAGGAGAAGGCGCGGTTCCAGGCCGAACAGGACGGCGTGCGTGCCGGCGCGGAAGCCGCACGACAGCGGTCGCTCCGGATGCTGGCCGAGACCATAGACCGCGCGGTCACCGAATCGGTCGGCGATGTCAGGCTGCTGGCCCGCGACATGACCCGCGATGCGTCCGGCCTGCACCATGTCACCGACGAAACCAGCCGGAGCGCGTCGGCGGCTGCGGAGAAATCGGCGGAGGCGATGGCGAGCGCCGAGACGGTGGCGGCGGCGGCTGAGGAATTGCAGGCCTCCATCGCCGAGATCGCGCGCCAGGCGGCTTCGTCCCGCGCCCTGGTCGGCCAGGCGGTCGAAGGGTCGGAAACGGCGAGGGTCACGGTGGACGGCCTCGCCCAGGCCATCCAGGCGATCGAATCGGTGGTGACGCTGATCAACGACATCGCCAGTCAGACCAACCTGCTGGCCTTGAACGCCACCATCGAGGCGGCGCGGGCCGGCGAAGCCGGCAAGGGCTTCGCCGTGGTGGCCGGCGAGGTGAAAGACCTGGCGAGCCAGACCCAGAGGGCGACCGAGGACATCGTCGCCCAGGTCAACGCCATCCAGTCGGCCGCCTCGACGGCCATCGACGCGATTGCCGCCATCGCCGGGACGATCCGCGACGTCGAAGTAGCCTTTACCACCATCGGATCGGCGGTCGAGCAGCAATCGGCCGCAACCCGCGAGATCGCCCGGACCGTCGGGCAGTCGGCCGGGGCGGCGGGGGGCGTGTCGGACTTGATGGGGACGCTTGCCGATATCGCTGCCCGCGGCAGCGTCCTGTCCAAGGATATGGAGAAGGATGTCGGCCGAATGACCGAAGGCGTCCTGGTTCTCGGCCGGGCGATCACCCGCGAGGTCCGTTCGTCCTGTCCCGAGGTGGATCGCCGCCGGGCGCCGCGGTTCGGGACCCTGTTCGAGGTGACCCTTGATGCGGCGGGCGTCCGCCGGCAGGCCGTCGCCACCGATGTGAGCGAGGGCGGGCTGTGCCTGCATTGCGAGGGCAACGGCCTTGCGGCCGGCGTCGCCGTCGAACTCGACAGTCCGGCCCTTGAGGGCGGCCGCAGGGGGGTGGTGGTTGCCGCCGGCGATTTCGTGCATGTCGCATTCGATGGCGGGGACCGTCTGGCGCCTCCCCTGCTGGCGCAGATCGCCGACACCGGCACGCGCACGGTGATCGAGCGCGCCCGGCAGGACCACAGGCGGTTCGTGGAGAACATCGCAGAGGCCTTCGCGGGCAGGTCGCGCATAAAGGCGTCCGACCTCGCCAACAATCACACCTGCCGCCTGGGCAAATGGTACGACGCCGTCACCGATGCGCGCATCCTGGCCTGCCCCTCCTTCAAGGGGCTGGTCGACCCCCATCGGCGCGTACACATGGCGGGCAAGGACGCCCTGCTGCTGCTCTGGGATGGCGACCGGGCCGCTGCCGATGCGGCTTTCGCCCAGTTGGAGGCGGCTTCGGCCGAGGTGGTCGACCTTCTGGACCGCCTCGGCGCGGAAGTCGTCGGCGCATGATGAATCGTTCGAGGGATGGGCATGGCATTGATCAACCGGGATGACGCGTTCAGCGTCGGCGTTGCGGCGATGGACGAGGGAACCGACAGGGACAGCCATGCGGCAACTGGGTGATATCCGGGCGGCGGGCGTATACACTGGGGATGTGCCGGAGGAGGTGGTTGTGCGTAAACCGGGGCTCCTGCAAATGGCGGTACCTTCAAGACCCCAGGTGTTGTTCGTCGATGACGAGACGATCGTCCTCGACGGCATCCGGCGCGCCCTGATGGAAAAGGACGTCGATTGGGATATCGCGTTCTTCGATGATCCCTGCGCGCTCCTGGACCAGCCGCAGGTGTTGTCCTGTTCGGTGGTCGTCACCGACCTGCGCATGCCGGTCCTGAGCGGCCTGGAACTGCTGGCGCGGCTGCGCGCCCTGGGGATGACCGCCGAAGTGATCATTCTCACCGGCACGGGCGACATGACTTCGGCTCTCGAAGCGATCAACACCCTCAGGGTGTTCCGCTACTACACCAAGCCGTGCCCGTCCTCCCGCCTTATCGAGGGGATTTCCGACGCGATCAGCCACCGGAACGGAATCGCCGTGCCGGCGGTCGTCGCCGACCGCCTCCCCATCGGCATCCTTGAGGTCGACGCGGCGAAGCGGGTCGGTTTCATGAACCGGGAAGGGGCCAAGCTGGTCGCCGGGGGGAACGTGCTGGTCGCCGATGCTGGCGGCCGATGCCGCGCCGCCACGCCGCAGCAGACGGCACGCCTGCACCGTGCCATCGATCTGGTTTTGCAGGAGGGGGAACCGACGGTCGTCACCGTCACCGATGCCGGAGGCGAGGGGCGCTATTCCGTCCTGATCGAGCCGGACGGCAAGGCGCGGCGGGACTCGGTTCTGTTGTTCGTACGCGATATCGACCACTGCCCGCTTCCCTCGGTGGACACCTTGAAGCGGCTTTTCGACCTGTCCGGCTCGGAAGCTCGGCTGGCTTACGAACTGGCCGCTGGCTTCGACATCAAGGACGCGGCCGAGCGCATGAACATCAGCGTGCTGACCGCGCGTTCGTATCTCAAGATCGTGTTCGGCAAAACCCGGACCAACCGTCAGGCCGACCTGGTTCGGGTCCTGGTGACCGCCTTGCCGCCCATGCTGTCCGATGGGGCCGGGCCCTCTTTCGATCGTTCGTGAGGGCGGCCCATACCCGAATCCAGGAACACCTCGCGGAACATCGATAACAGGTGCTGGTCGATCTTCCCCGCCATTTCCGCCATGACCGCAAGGGCGTTGTCGGGGGACATGGGGGCCTTGTAGGCCCGGCGATCGGTCAGGGCGCCGAAGATGTCGACAATCGAGGCCATGCGGGCAAGGTCGTTGAGGCGGGGGGCGGCCAAGCCGTAGGGATAGCCCGATCCGTCCAGGAATTCGTGGTGCTTGCCGGCGATGGTGATGATCCCGCGCGGCAGCCGTCGCCCTTCCTCCAGAATCGCCACCGAACGTTCGACATGTGTCCGCATGACGGTGAATTCCTCCGGCGTCAGCTTGGCGGGCTTGTTGAGGATTTCATGGGGTATCGCGACTTTTCCCACATCGTGCAGCAAGCCGCCGGCGGCCAGCAGTTCCATGTCCGCCTGGCCGACACCGATGGCGCGGCCGAAGAGCAGCAGGCCGATGGCGGTCTTGAGCGAATGCACATAGGTGTAATCGTCATAGGCGCTGACGGCTGCCAGGATATCGTGGAAGTCGTCCTTTGCGACGGCGTCGACCAGGGGGAGGCATGCTGCCGTCACGCTGGGGTAGTCGATGGGCGCGCCGGTGCCGATGATGTCGGAAATGTGATCGAAAACGGCTTTGGTCTTCCGCAGGATCTGGCCTCGAGACGGCGGAAGCGCGTCCCATTGGGCATCTAGGCTCTGGCCGAGCGCAACCTCTGTCATGCGGATGACCGCGCTGGGGCGAAACGGCTTGACCAGGAAAGCGGCCGCGCCGCATTCCACCGCATCGGCCATGGCCCGCTCGTCCTTGGCGACGACCACCACCGGAATCTTGGCCAACGCCTGGTGCCGGCGCATCTCTTCGATCAGCCAGCGGACGCCGAACGGCGGGGCATCGGCATCGACGATCACGCAGCCGGGCAGGCATCCGGGCCCGGCGTCCCTGAACGCCGCCAAGGCCAGGCGGGCATCGGCGTACCGGGTGGTCGGGTGAACCGGGCACAATGCCGCCTGGATCTGCCGACCGTGGCGGGGGTTGGCGTCGACGATCGCGATCAAACTGGATCGGCGCAACGCGTGACGTCCCGGCGAAGGCTCCGGTCCGGCTGGGTGGGGCATCACACGGCGCAGCACGTCTGCAATGGATGATGATCGGGCGCGCCCCGGGCCGGTGCCGGTCTGGCCCTACGGTCGTAACGGGCCTTATGGCTGGCGAGGAGCAGGAGAATGTCTCCGACCGTGTCGAGGTTGGCCCTTCGGTGGATTTGGTTCGCTTCGCACAGGTCGATCATGGCACCGATGAAGGACATCACCAGCCAATGCGTATTGGCCGCCGCCAGCCAATCCCCGTTGTCCAGGGTGCGGAGGTGCTTCGCCTCGTTCTCGAAAAGGCAGTCCACCATGGATTCGATGCCCAGCCAGATACCGTACCATCTTCCCCGGCGCGCGGGGTCGGCCAGGTCCTTGCGGTGGTTCTCCACCACCTCCATGGCATCGGCGATTTCCATGCCGATCGCCGCGGTCAAGTCATCGTGACGGGAATGAACGGACATGTTCGGTCACCCTGGCTGCACATGAAGGATGGGCAGGGCGGCGCCCGGCCGCCGCCATAATGCGGGGCTGACACTTTGCGCGAGCCCCCCATTTGAGGGGAGGCCGCTTCCCTTCGCATGCCCCCGCAAATGGGGGGAGGGGGCGGCGCCGCGGCGGCGTTATCAACAACGCCGGCGTGCCCGTGATAGTCGTCGACGCGACCGGGCGCCTGGCTGTTTCGGCCGAAGGGTGTGCCGTTCCGGCCGCGCCCCCGGGCGGCCGCTGCTCCAACACTTCCTTCCCCCCCGTGGCGGAGCAGCGGCCGAACCGGCCGCCGCCGGAACGGCGCCGTCGCCTTCTCAAGCGTCGCGACTTCCCGTAGAGTGCGCTCCAATCGGCGTCGGCACTACCAATCGGGAAACATCTCAGTGAGCTTGGAGGACGGCCGTCGCGTTTGGCACAGCCCGGCGGGGCCCGCCCTGCCGCCGGAGTTGCGGCTCGTCGCCGCCTGTGCTGCTTGGCCGCCGAATCCGGCAAGCGCGGCACGGGTCCGTGCGTGCCTGGTGCCGTCCCTGGACTGGGACCGCGTCTTGCAACTGGTCAGGCGCCACCGGGTCGCCGGATTGGTCAACCGCGCCCTGTCTCCGGCGGCCATGCCGGACGTCGACGTTCCGGCCGAGGTGCGCGCGGCGCTGTCCGGCCAGGCGACGGTGATGGCGCGGCGGAACCTTCAGCTTGCGGCAGAATCGGTGCGGATCCACCGCCTGATGGCCGCCGCCGGCATCGACGCCGCCTTCCTCAAGGGGACGGCCCTCGCCAAGCTCGCCTACGACAATATCGGCCTGCGCCACAGCAAGGATATCGACCTGCTGGTGGCGCCCGCGGCGCTGGAGGCGGCGCTGGCCGTGCTGGTTGCCGCCGGATACCGGGTGAGCCAGCCCGCCGGCCTGCATTCGGCGCAGATGCCCTGGCTCAAGCGGTTCGGGCTGCATGTTGGCCTGCTTCATGCGGACTCGGGAATCGAGGTCGAACTCCACTGGCGCGGTGCGGAGAATCCCCACCTGATGCCCGACCCGCCGCCGCCCACCGCCTGGATGGCGGTGTCCCTCGGCAACGGGGCAAGCCTGCGCACGCTGCCGCGGAACGATCTTTTCCTCTACCTGTGCATTCACGGCGCGCGGCACGGCTGGTTCCGCATGAAGTGGCTGGTCGATCTGGCGGCGCTGACCGCCTCCATGGACGAGGCGGAGCTGCTTCGGCTGGTGGACCAAGCCCGGGATCAGGGCGTGATGCGCCCGCTGTCCCAGGGGCTGCTGCTGGCGTCGTCGCTGCTCGCCGCGCCGTTGCCCGCCCCGGTCGTCGGTGCCCTGTCGGCTGACCCGGTGGTGGGCCTGCTGGTCCGGGCGGCGGGGGCGGCGCTCCGCACCCTTGAGGAGCCCTACGACCTTCCGTTCGGCCTGACCTGGATCCGCCTCGGCAATTATCTGCTGAAGACCGGCTGGCGCTTTCGGCTGGCGCAACTGGTCAACGACGCCATGAGCCAGGATGACTGGGAGGCCATCCCGCTGCCGACCTCGCTGATGTTTCTTTATCCCATTCTTCGTCTGCCGCTATGGGCCGGGCGGAAGGTCGGCCTGTGGGCCCGGCGGCTGGCGGCCCATGGGTGAGATCGGGCGCCCTCTGCGGGAATTTGCCCGCCAGATGACGACTTCCGCCGGCCCGCGGGCCATCGCCGGGGCGGTGGCGGTGATTGTCCTCACCGGCCTGACCGACGGCATCGGCCTGGTGCTGCTGGTTCCGCTGCTACAGAGCCTGGGCCCCCAGAGGGGCCCGGCCGGCACCGTGGCCGGCACCATCGCCCGGGTCATGGCGCTGGCCGGCCTGCGGCCGTCGCTGCCCAGCCTGCTTGCCGTCTTCCTGGTGCTGATCGGTCTGCGGGCGCTGCTGGTTCGCGGGCGGGAAGTCACCCTGGCGCGGATCCGCCTGGCCTTCGTATCCGGGCTGCGTATCCGGCTCTACCGTGCCATGGCCCAGGCCTCGTGGCCGTTTCTGGCCCGCAGCCGCGCCTCGGACCTGTCCGCCACCCTGCTGGGCGAGGTCGACCGTGTCGGCCAGGGCACCTACTTCGCCCTGCACCTTCCCGCCCGCGCGCTGGCCATCCTCGTCCATCTGATGGTGGCGTTCACTCTGGCTCCCGGATTTTCCCTGCTGGCGGTGGCCACCGGGGCGGGGCTGGCCTTCGCGGTGCGCGGTCGTATGCTCCACAGCCTCCGCCTCGGTACTTCGCTGACCGCGGACAAGCGCGAATTGTACCGCGATTTCGCTGAATTCGTTGCCGCGGTCAAGGTGGCCAAGGCTCATGCGGCGGAAGACCGCCATGTCGGCGCCTTTTCCGCCCGGGTCGAGGACGTTGCCCGGCGGATGCTGGCCTTCAGCCGCGGCCAGGCCGACGCCCGGTTCGTGCAGGAGGTTGCCGGCGCCGCCGCGGTGGCCGCCTTCCTGTGGGGGGGGGCCACCGCGGCCCATCTTCCGCCGCCGCAATTGTTGCCGCTGGTGCTGATTTTCTATCGCCTGCTGCCCCTGACCCAGCAACTCCAGCAGGCGGCGCAGCAGATCCTCCATATGCTGCCGTCGCTGGCCTCGGTCATCGACACCTGTGTGCGTTGCGAGGCCCACGCCGAGCCGGCGGCGGCCGGCGACATGGCGCCGGTCTGCGTTCGCCACGGCCTCCGCGTCGAGGACCTGTGGTTCGCCCATCCCGGCGAAGCGGCGCCGTTCGTCCTGCGCGGGGTCAACCTGGCCCTGCCGGCCGGCGGCATCACTGTGCTGTCGGGGCCGTCGGGCGGCGGCAAAAGCACCCTGCTCGACCTGTTGGTCGGCTTGCTGGAGCCGGCCCGCGGCCGCATCCTGGTGGATGGCGTTCCACTGTCTGCCATGGCCCTGCCGGCTTGGCGGCGGTCTATCGCCTATGTCCCCCAGGACCCCGTCCTCTTCCACGACACCATCCGCGCCAACCTGCTCTGGGCGCGGCCGGAAGCCGGCGATGCCGAAATCCGCGAGGTGCTGACGCTGGCCGCCGCCGAGTTCGTCTACGCCCTGCCGGCCGGGCTGGAGACCGTGGTCGGCGACCGGGGGCTGCTTCTGTCCGGCGGCGAGCGCCAGCGCCTGGCCCTGGCGCGCGCTTTGCTCCGCCGTCCCACCCTGCTGATCCTGGATGAGGCCACCGCCGCCCTCGATTCCGGAAACGAGCGGTTCATCGCCGATTCCATCGGCCGCCTGAAGGGCAGGATGACCATCGTCGTGGTCACTCACCGGCCGGCGGCCTTCACCGCGGCCGACCAGATCTTGCGGATGAGGGAGGGCGAGGTGTTGCCCGCCGACCCGTCCTCACCGATCAGAACGTCACCCGCATCCCTGCCCACAGATTGAACGGCGCCGCCGGGGTCAGGAAGCGGTCGTTCTGGGCGTAGCCGAATTGCGAGCCGTCGCTGTAGACGCCGGCTGTGGTGTAGTGGGTGTCGAACAGGTTGTTGGCACGGATATAGGCGGTCATGGCCTGGGTCAGCCGGTAATCGGTTTCGGCGCCGAACACGGCATAGGGGGTGGTCTGATTCTGGACGTTGGCCTCGTCGCCGCGCAGATAGACGCCGCTCTCCGCCACCATGTCACCGCCGATCGTCCAGCGGGAGGTCAGGTCGTAGCTGGCCCCGGCCTTCAGCGTGTGCATCGGGACGCCGGGCATGGCGTCGCCGGGCCGCACGGTGATGTTGCCGTTGGTGCCGGCGCCGGGATTGCTCTCGTTTTCGGTGAAGGTGCTTTCGAAGGTCGCGCGGACCAGGGAATAGCCGGCGAACCAGGTGAGGGCGCCGTGGCGGCCGTCGATATTGGTCTCAAGCCCGACCCGCTGGGTGTAGCCGGCATTCTGAAAATAGCCGGAGGTCAGGTTGGTGGGAGAGGTGACGAAGATGATGTCGTTCTGGTTGTTGGAGAAGAAGCCGGCGGCAGACCAGTTGATCCCGTCCTTGCCGCCCAGCGGGATTTTGCCGCGCGCGCCGGCCTCGACGCTGCGCGAGACCACCTGCTTGAGGGCCGGGTCACCGGCGAAGGCGTTGGGAACGGTGCAGGGCAGGGCGGCGTTGGCACAGCCCAGCTCCGCCGGGGTGGGCACGCGGTTGGCTTCGCTGTAATCGGTGAAGGCGGTCAGCGTCGGGGTGATCTTCCAGGTCAGGCCGGCCGAGGGGTTGAGCCGGGTGTAGGAATGGTCGCCGTTGAGCGCGGTGCCGTTCTGGTCCTGGAGCCGGACCTCGGCGGCGTTGTACCGCCCGGCCAGGGTAAGGGCGAGGCTCCGGGTCAACGACAGCGTGTCGGTGACGTAGGCGCCGCCATAGAGATTGTCGGTCCGCAGGCTGGTGTAGTTGGTGCCGCCCAGGGTCTCCCCATCGGCAACCGCGACGCGCAGGCTGTCGATGAAGCTGCCGACCAGGGTCGTGGCGGTGTAATTGCTCCGCCCGGCATCCAGGCTCAGGCCGGCCACCGCGGTGTTGTCCAGACCGAACAGGGTGGACTGGCGGGTGATCTGCCCCGAGAGGCCGGCACTGTCCGACACGGTCAGCAAATTCTGGATCTGGGCGATGCCGCCGCCAGGCGTGGGAATGGCGTTGCCGTTGATGTTGAAC
>JAKAFA010000234.1 GCA_021818185.1 Pseudomonadota bacterium
CTTGCTGATTTCGTAGATGCCGCTCAGCGGCGAGGCGTGCGGAGAAAGGGACGAATTCATGGGCGGCCTCCGGTTGCACAGCGAGCAGCAAGCGCCGTGCCAGCTTCGGCGGCGGCCGATCCCCCGTGGCGGGGCGCCAATAGCCCATTATGTGGGCGGAATCCGGAGGGGGCGCTAAATTTTGGGCAGGTTGGTCCCCGGACTCTTAGACCAGCACAAGGCCGAGGCTGGCGGCGACCGCCAGCAGCAATTGGCAGCGCGCGGTGGCGGCCAGCAGGTCGTTGCACCCGGGGCCGGGGGGCTGGCGGCTAAAGGTGCGGACGCAGCGCAGCGCCACCGGCAGCGCCGCCAGCCCGCTCAACGCCCCGGCGGGCAGCAGCAGGAGCAGCGGGAAGGGCAGCAGCAACAGGACAGCGTAGACCCGCCGGCTGCCGGCCGGCCCCAGGCGGATGGCCAGGGTGCCGCGGCCGGCCGCCCGGTCGGGGGCGGCGTCGCGGTAATTGTTGACCATCAGCACTGCCGCCGCCGGCATTCCGATCGCCGTCCCCAGCGCCAGGACCGGGACCAGGGCGGCCGGGGTGGGGAAGGGGGCTTGCAGCCACAGGGTGCCACCGACGGCGGCCACCCCGAAAAAGGCGATCACGAAGACCTCGCCGAACGGGCCGTAGGAGATGGGATGCGGGCCGGCGGAATAGCCCCAGCCGGCCAGCAGCGACGCCGCTCCCAGCACCAGGATCGGCCAGCCGCCGAGGCTCGCCAGGGCGCAGCCCACCAGCGCCGCCGCGCCGAAACACAGCAGCACCGCCCGGCGCATCCGGCCAGCCGGAACCCAGCCCAGGGCGGTGACCCGGGGCGGCCCGGTGCGCTCGGCCCGGTCGGCGCCCTTCAGGGCATCGGCCAGGTCGTTGTGCAGGTTGGTGCCGATCTGGATCAGCATGGCGCCGGCCAGGGCCAGCAGCACCGGCAGCGGCCGGACGGCCAGTCCCTGGGCGGCGGCCAGGGCGGTGCCGGCCAGCACCGGCGCCAGCGACAGGCTCAGGGTGCGCGGCCGGGCGGCCAGCGACCACAGCCGCCAGCCCACCGGACGGGCGAGGGCGGGCGCAGTGGTCATTTCCAGGGCTCCGACAGGGGAACGGGACTCAGGCGCATGATCGAAGACTCGGCCGGTGGCGGACACCCATCGAATAGCAGGCCGGGATGGAGGCGTCATCGCCTTTGGCGGCGGCACCCATGTCCATCGGTTGCGCTTGCCGTCCGCGCTCCGGCCCCCCACCTTCGGGGGAGGACTAACCTGCGGGAGATCCCCGATGACTGCGCGACTGTTCCCGTCCCTGGCGCTTGCCGGCCTCGGCCTGCTGATTGCCGGTTCCGCGTCCTATGCCGCCGACGAATCCCGCGAGGTCGCCACGGCGGCCGCCCATGCGTCCATGGCGGCGGGGGCCGACAAGCTGCCCATGGTGCATGCCCATCTGCACCATGTGATCAATTGCCTGGTCGGGCCGGGCGGCAGCGGCTACGACGCCTCCCAGGAGGACCCGTGCAAGGGACAGGGCGCGGGGGCGATTCCCGATGCTTCCCCCCGGCAGCGCGCGCACCTGGAAAGCGCCCTCAGCCTGGCGCAGGACGGGCTGGCGGCCACCGACCTGAGCACCGCCAAGGCGCGGGCGACGGCGACGGCCAAGATGCTGCACAAGGCCGAAAAGTAGCGGAGGATTCGTCAGGGGCGCCGCCGGCACTTCGGCCCGGCGGCTTTGCCGCCTATCCGGTAACAGCGGCGTCCTTCTTGCCCTTGGCCGGCTTGGCGGCCCGCTTGCGGGCGGGCTTGGCGGCATCGGCTGCGGGCTTGGCGCCTTTTGCCGCCTTCTTCGCTTCCTTGGGTGCCTCGGCGCTCTTGGCCGCCCGCGCCGGCTTTCTTGCCGGTTTGGCCGGCGCCTTGGCGGCCTTGGCCGCGATCAGCCGAATCGCCTCTTCCAGGCTGACGGAATCGATCTCGACGCCGTTCGGCAGGGTGGCATGCACGCCGTCGCGCGAGACATAGGGGCCGTAGCGGCCTTCGTGCAGGGTGACCGGCTTGCCGTCGTGCTCGCCCAGGGTCTTGAGCGGGGCTGCGCCCTTCTTGCCCTTGGCCTGGGCGATCAGGTCGACGGCACGGTTGAGGCCGACGGCCAGCACGTCGTCGCCCGGCGGCAGGGATTTGTAGGCGCCGTCATGCAGCAGGTAGGGGCCGAAGCGGCCCACGCCCGCCGTGATGGGCTTGCGGGTTTCGGGGTGCAGGCCGACCTCGCGCGGCAGGGCGAGCAGGGCCAGCCCGGTGTCCAGGGTCAGCTCGGCGGGGTCGAGGCCGCGATAGAGGGAAACCCGCTTGGGCTTCGGTCCCTCGCCAAGCTGGACATACCAGCCATAGGGGCCCTTGCGCAGGCTGACCACCTGGCCGGTGGCCGGATCGGTGCCCAGTTCCTTTGGCGTGTTGTCGCCGCCCTCGGCGGGGGCGTCGCCGTCGCCGGCCACCGCCAGCGGACGGGTGTAGCGGCAATCGGGATAGTTGGAGCAGCCGATGAAGGCGCCGAACTTGCCCAGCTTCAACGACAGCCGTCCGGAATTGCAGCCGGGGCACAGGCGGGGATCGTGCCCCGAGGTGTCTTCGGGGAAGAAATGCGGGCCCAATTCGCGGTCAAGGGTCTCGATCACCTCGGAGACGCGCAATTCCTTGGTGCCGTCCACCGACCCCGAGAAGTCGCGCCAGAACTCCTCCAGCACCCTCCGCCAATCCACCCGGCCGCCGGAAATGTCGTCCAGCTGGTTTTCCAGGTCGGCGGTGAAGGTGTATTCGACGTAGCGCTTGAAGAACTGTTCCAGGAAGGCGGTGACCAGCCGGCCGCGATCCTCGGGCACGAAGCGGCGCTGGTCCAGGCGGACATAGTTGCGCTCCTGCAGCACCGACAGGATCGAGGCATAGGTCGACGGCCGGCCGATGCCCAACTCTTCCAGCTTCTTGACCAGGCTGGCCTCGGAATAGCGGGGCGGCGGCTGGGTGAAGTGCTGGTCGGCGCGCACCGCCTGGCGGCGCATGGCGTCGCCCTCCGCCACTGCCGGCAGCAGACGGTCGGCATCCTCATCGTCCGGCTCGTCGCGGTCCTCGCGGTAGACCGACATGAAGCCGTCGAACACCACCACGCTGCCGGTGGCGCGCAGCACGCTGCGCCCGTCGGCGCCGGCAACGTCCACCGCCACCTGATCCAGTTCGGCCGAAGCCATCTGGCTGGCCACCGTGCGCTTCCAGATCATCTCGTACAGGCGCAACTGGTCGCGGTCGAGGAAGCGGGCCACGTCGTCCGGCCGCCGGAACAGGTCGGTGGGCCGGATGCATTCGTGGGCTTCCTGGGCGTTCTTGGCCTTGGTCTTGTAGAGGCGGGGCGCCTCGGGCAGGTAATCCTTGCCGAAGTCGCGGCCGATCAGCTCGCGGCTGGCGGCGATGGCTTCGGCCGCCATCTGCACGCCGTCGGTTCGCATATAGGTGATCAGGCCGACCGTCTCGCCGCCGATATCGACGCCCTCGTACAGCCGCTGGGCCAACTGCATGGTGCGGGCGGCCGGCAGGTGCAGCTTGCGGCTGGCCTCCTGTTGCAGGGTCGAGGTGGTGAAGGGGGCGAAGGGATGGCGCTTGGCCTTCTTGCGCTCGACCTTGGCGACGGCGTAATCCGAGGCCTCGATGCGCCGGCGGGCCGCCTCGGCGGCTTCCTGGTCGGGCAGATCGAACTTGTCGAGCTTGCGGCCGTCGAGATGGGTGAGATGGGCGGTGATCGCCTCGCCCTTGGGGGTCAGGAAATCGGCGACGACGGTCCAGTATTCCCGGGCGCGGAAGCTTTCGATCTCGGCCTCGCGCTCGCAGATCAGCCGCAGCGCCACCGATTGCACCCGCCCGGCCGAACGCGAGCCCGGCAGCTTGCGCCACAGCACCGGCGACAGGGTGAACCCCACCAGGTAGTCCAGGGCGCGGCGGGCGAGATAGGCGTCCACCAGTTCCTGGTGGATGTCGCGCGGATTGCGCATGGCGTCCAGCACCGCGGTCTTGGTGATCTCGTTGAACACCACCCGCTTGACGTCCACGCCCTTCAGCGCCTTGCGGTCCTCCAGCACCCGTTTGACATGCCAGGAGATGGCTTCGCCCTCACGATCGGGGTCGGTGGCCAGGAACAGCTTGTCGGCGCCTTTGAGTGCGCTGGCAATCTCCTTGATGCGCTTTTCCGCCTTGGGATCGGTCTCCCAATCCATGGCGAACCCCTGGTCGGGGCGCACCGAGCCGTCCTTGGCCGGCAGGTCGCGGATATGGCCATAGGACGCCAGCACCTGGAAATCGCTGCCCAGGTACTTGTTGATGGTCTTGGCCTTGGCGGGGGATTCGACGACGACGACCTTCATCCGGACCCATACGGCTGGCGGCAGGTGGATGGTCCCGGTCAGCCCGCCAGCAGCACCACCTGGTTGCCCGGCAGACGCTCCAGGCGGCCGGCCAGTTCGAGTTCGAGCAGGACCATGGACACCACGGAGGGTGACAATTGGCATTGCCGGATGATTTCGTCAACCGTCACAGGCGTTGGGGCCAGGCATTCGGTCACCGTTTTCCGCCCTGCGGCCATCTCGTCTTCGGCCGGCAGGCACGGCGGGGCGTCGCGGAAGCCGCCGCGTCCCGGCTCGGCCAGCGGCCGGCGCAGCAGGTCGTCCAGGGCTTGCAGCACGTCGTCGGCGGATTCGGTCAGCACCGCGCCGTGGCGCAAAAGGTCGTTGGGGCCCTGGGCCCGCGGGTCCAGCGGCGAGCCGGGGACGGCGAACACCTCGCGGCCCTGGTCGGCGGCCAGGCGGGCGGTGATCAGCGATCCCGATTTCGGGTTGGCCTCGACCACCACCACCCCCAGGGCGAGGCCCGAGACGATGCGGTTGCGCCGGGGGAAGTGGCTGGCCTGCGGCTGGGTGCCGGGCGGCATCTCGGAAACCGCCGTGCCGGCGGCGACGATGTCGGCGTACAGCCGCTCGTGCTCGGGCGGATAGACCACGTCCAGGCCGCCGGCCATCACCGCCACCGTGCCGGTGGCGAGCGATCCCTCGTGGGCGGCCGCGTCGATGCCGCGGGCCAGGCCGGAACACACCACCAGCCCGGCGCGGCCCAGATCGGCGGCCAGCCGCCGCGCCAGATTGCGGCCGTTCAGCGAGGCGTTGCGGGCGCCGACCAGCGCCACCATCGGCCGGGTGAGCGGCGACGGGCTGCCGCGCGCCATCAGGATCGGCGGCGCATCGTCGATGGCGGCGAGCCAGCGGGGGTAATCGGGCTCGATGGCGGCCAGCACGGTGCAGCCCAGGCGGTCGGCCGCGGCCAGTTCGCGCTCGGCGGCGGCCTTGGCGCAGACGGTGATCGGCCGGGCACGGCCGCCGCGCGCCGCCAGTTCGGGCAGCGCCGCCAGGGCGCCGCCGGCGGTGCCGTAGCGCTCCAGCAGGCGGAAAAAGGTGCGGGGCCCGACATTCTCGCTGCGGATCAGCCGCAGCCAGTCCAGGCGCTCCGCCGCGGAGAGGCTGCGGGTTTGTGCGTCCATCGCGCGAGAGTGCGGCAAGCAAAACATCCGGTCAAGGGTTGCATGGCCGGCCGCTACGATGGATGGGCGGGGACATGCGGGGCCGGCAGCGGATAGATGA
>JAKAFA010000020.1 GCA_021818185.1 Pseudomonadota bacterium
GATATCCTTCGCGATGGTCCGCCCGTCAGTGGGCGAGCGGTGCGCTCGGGCCGCTGGGCATCGCCGGCTTGGCGGGCTGCTGCGCCGGTGCGGCCGGCGCCGCGGCGGGCACCTGGTCGAAGGGCGAGCTGCCGCCCGAACGGTTATTGGCGATCATCGCCAGGCCCAGGCTGGTCATGAAAAACGCAGCCGCCAGGATGGCGGTGGTGCGGGTCAGCAGGTTGCCCGCCGCGCGGCCGGTCAGGACGTTGCCGCCGCCGCCGATTCCCAAGGCTCCGCCTTCGGAGCGCTGCAACAGCACCACGCCCACCAGCGCGACGGCCAGCAGCAGATGAATTACCAGGATGATGGGAAACAGGTTCATGGATCACCACGAAATAGGCCACCCGGAACCCCCGCTAAGAGGTCCCGGGTGCCGGACTGCGTTCTGGGGCGTTTTTAGTCCGCCTTGTGCCGGAAGGCCAGCACAATGTCGTCTTGACGGACGCGATGTCCGATACTTTCGCCCCCCTCCCTCAGGCGCAGGCCTCGGCGATGGCCCAGAAGTCCTCGACCTTGAGGGCGGCGCCACCGATCAGGCCCCCGTCGACGTCGGGCAGGGCCAGCAGCGCCTTGGCGTTGTCGGGCTTCATCGAACCGCCGTAAAGGATGCGCATCTTGGCGGCTTCGGCGGCGCCCAGCCGCGCGGCCAGTTCGGCGCGGATCAGCGCATGCACGTCCTGCGCCTGCTCGGGGGTGGCGACCCGCCCGGTGCCGATGGCCCAGACCGGTTCGTAGGCGATCACCGTGTTGGCGGCATTGGCGCCGTCGGGCAGCGAGCCCTGCACCTGGCTGCGGTTGACCTCGAACGTGCGGCCGGCATCGCGCTCGGCCAGGGTCTCGCCGACGCAGACGACGGCCATCAGACCGGCGGCCAGCGCCGCTTCCGCCTTGGCCTTGACCATCGCGTCGGTCTCGCCGTGGTCGGTGCGCCGCTCGGAATGGCCGACGATCACCGCGCCGCAGCCCGCGTCCTTGAGCATCGCCGCCGCGATGTCGCCGGTATGGGCCCCCGACACCTTGGCATGGCAATCCTGGGCGCCCACCATCACGCCCGATCCGGCCACCGCCTTGGCCACCTCGGACAGCAGGGTGAAGGGCGGGCAAACCAGCACATCGCAGGGCAGGTCCGGCTGCGCCCGGCGCCGCCCGGCCACGCCGGCCGCCAGGGCCAGCCCGTCGGCCGACAGCTTGTTCATCTTCCAGTTGCCGGCGATCAGGGGCCGTCGGTTACTCATCAGGTCCTCTCCTCCCATTCGAAAAATGCCCTCGGCCGTGAAAAAGGGGCGGGCCGTCGCCGGTCCGCCCCTCCACGTCACCGACCGGCGGATGTTACGGTGCCGGGGTCGATTTGGAAATCACCACGGCGCGCTTCCTGAGCGAGCACGAGAAGGCGAGCAGGAACCGCAGCGCCTCCTGTGTCTCGGCCTGCGACACCATGCGCAGGGTGCCGAACAGGCCGCCACCAGCACCGGGGATGTTGCAGGAATCCAGCGCATCCTCCATGGCGGCCTTGGCCTCGTACGCCAGGGTGGCCAGATCCTCGGTGGCCAGGTTGTTGACCATGTGCTCGATGAAGGCAAACAGGCGTTCCACCATGGAATCGCTGGCCGCCGAGCGGACGGCGTGGATCAGGTACAGGGTATCGATCACGGTCTGCAGCACGCCGGTGCGCTGCATGTTGCCGACCGCGTCCAGCAGGGTGAACAGGCCCTCCTTGATGTCGGGGTCGTTGAACTTGTCCACCATCTCCATGGCGTTGCCGGCCGTGCTGGCCAGCCGCTCCACCATGGAATCACACAGCGCGTTGGTGACGCCCTCGCCCAGGCGGGCGAAGTCGCCGGCGGTCGTGCTGACCCGGGGCATATCGTTCATGATCGCCCCCTTACAACAGGCCGCGGGCGGACAGCCAGTACAACCGATTATAGGCCAGCTTGAACCAATGGATCATCTGGGACGGCGGGCCGGGATTGGGCGGGGTGGTATAGTTGAACCACACATAGGTGCCCGAGTTCATGCCGGTTTCGACGAAGCAGAACACCTTGCCGTCGTAGTCGCGGGCCATGCGCCCTTCCTGCAACAGCGAAACCAGATTGTCGATCAGCACATCCGCCTCGAAATGGGCGGTCGAGCCGGCCTTGGAGATGGGGATGTTGGTGGTATCGCCGCAGACGAAGACGTTGGTCGATCCCTCGCGGCTCAGGGTCTTGGTGTTGGTCGGCACCCAGCCGCCCTTGCCCAGGCCCGAATCCTCGATGACCTGCGCCCCGGCATGGGGCGGAATGGTGATCAACAGGTCGAAGGGCAGCGACACGCCTTCCATCGAGGAGATGGTCTTCTTTTCCGGGTCGACGGTTTCGGTATTGAAGAACGTCTCATACTTGATGCCGATCCGGTCGAATTCCGGCTTGGCCCAATGGGCCACCGGCTCCAGCGCATGCAGGCGGCCGATGGGATAGGTATAGGTGATCTCGGTCTTGTCGAGGATGCCCTTGGCCTTGAAATGCTCGTAGAGCATGAACACAACTTCCAGCGGCGCGACCGGGCATTTGTGCGGGGCGTTGACATTGACGACGATCTTGCCGCCGGTGAAGCCGTTGAGCGCGTCCCGCAGCTTGCGGGCGGCGTCCAATTCATAGAACCAGTGTCCGGCCTCCCGCATGCCGGGAATATTCTGCGGCATCGGCCGCGCCCCGGTGGCCAGCACCAGATAATCGTATTTGACGGTCCGGCCCTGCTCGGTGGTCACCTGGTTGTGTTCGACGTCGATATGCTTGGCCGGGTCGACGAAGAAATTGACGCGCCGGTCCAGCACCTTGCGCTGATCGCGGAACAGCTCGGCCTCGCGGATGCGGCCGAACGGGACATAAAGCAGCCCCGGCTGGTACATATGGGTTTCGCTGGTGCCCAGCATGGTGATACCGACCTCGCCCCGGCGCATCTCGTCCCCGAGCTGCCGGCACAGGCCGTTGGCGATGATCGTGCCGGCGAGTCCCCCGCCGACAATCAGTACGGTTTTGGACATTACCTGACCTCCCTGAGTAAGCTTTGGCGCTTGTTCCAGCCGTCTGATCGCGGCCTTTGCGGAGCGCGTTCGCGCGCGCCAAGCCTTATTCTACACCAAATCCGCGGATTTTCTACTTCGCCTTTCGAACGACGATGCTCCAACACCCGTCCTTTTCGGTGGTCCCGACATAGCTGTGACCGACCTTGTTGACCCAGGCCGGAATGTCGGCGGCGGAGCCCTTATCGGAGGACAGGACCTCGATTTCGTCGCCGATGCTGGCAAGCTTGAGCGCGGCGATGAGTTCCATCAGCGGACCCGGACAGAACGACCCGCGGGCGTCGATGGTCTGGCGTTCGGCCATGGCAGTCTTTCCTTTTCGCAAGTAGCGGTTCAGATGGTGATCAGTTCGCCTTCCTCGGCATCGGCCAGGAAGACGGTCAGCCCGGCGGGACCGTCGAACAGGTCCTCCACGAGATGGGTGTCGGTTTCCCAGTGCTTCAGGTCGAGAACCATCGAGCAGGCCCACATCTTCATGTCGCCCAGCATCTTGCCCTGGGCGAACAGTTCGATGGCGTCGGGCACCTTGCTGGTCATGAACAATTCGTGGAAATGGCCGCCGTGGTAGCGCTGGTCGGGGGTCAGCCCCCGTTCGAAGGCCAGCAGCGCGTTCATGGTGACGAACACCTGCACCGGCCGGTCCGAAACCGCCGCCACCGAGGCGATCATCGCTGCCAGCTGAATCTTTTCGTGCTCGCCCGAGCACAGCATGATGAACAAGGGCTTGGACGCCATCGGACCGCTTCCTCCGCATTTATTTATCTGAGGCAGCGCTTATTGAGAATGCGCTTACCTTCGTATGATATAATATAAGCAGGGCGAAGGGGATTGGCGCAACACTTTTCACGGGCCCCGGCCACCCGGCGCCGCGGCCGGCCCAAGTGGCCGGAATCGGGCACGGATTCGGTGTTGCGAGGGCATTGCCCCCCCCGTATTATGCCGCCCACCCCCGGCCCCGCCGCCACCGGCGCGCGGCTGGCCGCGTTCACGCCACGCCCCCGGGAACACCCCCCTTCGATGCTCGATACCTTCCGCAACGCCTCCCAGACCTGGATCGTCAAGCTGCTGTTCGCCCTGCTGGCCCTGAGCTTCCTGGCCTGGGGAATCGGCGATGTGGTGCGGCGGGGCATCTTCGGCACCACACCCGCCATCGAGGTCGGCCGCACCGCCCTGTCGGCCGCCGAGGTCAACGCCGAATTCAAGCGCGACGTCGAGCGGCTGCAACCGATGTTCGGCGGCAAGCTGACCACCGAGGACGCCCGCAAGATGGGCCTGATGGACCGCACCATCGAATCCATCGTCAGCCGCACCTTGGCCGACGAGGCGGCGCAGGATATGGGCCTCCGGGCCTCGGACGAGACCATCCTGCGGGAGGTCACCTCCAATCCGGACCTGCGTGACAGCACGGGGAAGTTCGACCGCCAGCGCCTGGACGCCGCCCTGGCGCGGATGGGCCTGAGCGAAGAGAGCTTCATGCGCGAGCAGCGGGCCGACCAGATGCGTAACCAGTTGGCTGCCGCCCTGTCGGGCGGCGCCTTTGCCCCCGACTCCGTGGTCGACCCCCTGGTCCGCCACCGCCAGGAGCAACGGGTGGCCGATACCGTCACCGTGCCCGATACCGCCGTTCCCATGCCGGCGGCGCCCGACGATGCCGCGCTGGAAGCCTATTACAAGGCCAATACCCGCCGCTTCATGGCCCCCGAATTCCGCGCCGTTACCGTGATGCTGCTGCGCCCCGCCGACGTGGCCGACCAGATCAAGATCACCGACCAGATGATCCAGGACGCCTATCAGCAGCGCCGCGGGGAATTCAACACCACCGAGCACCGCCAGGTGTCCCAGATCCTGATCGACACCAAGGCCGACGCCGACAAGGCCGACGCCCTGGTGAAGGAAGGCAAGGATCTGGCCGCCATCGCCAAGGCCCTGAACCGCCAGGTGATCGACCTGGGCAATGTCGAAGAGAGCGATCTGCCGGCCCCGCTGGGCGCCCGGGTCTTCGCCCAGGCCCCCGGCCGCGTCGCCCCATCGATCCACACCGACCTGGGCTGGCACGTTGTCCAGGTGGGCGCGGTGACCCCGGCCCACAACCGCTCCCTGGCCGAAGTCCGCGGCCAGATCGAACAGGATCTGCGCGCCGAAAAGGCCGGCGACCTGCTGGCCGACCTGTCCAACAAGGTGGAAGACGCCATGGGCGGCGGCGCCTCGATGGAGGAAGCGGCCAAGCGCTTCAACCTGACCATCGAGAAATTCCCGGCCATCGATGCCCACGGAAGCGGGCCGGACGGCAAGCCGGTGGCTGGCCTGCCCAAGGCCGCGTCGTTCCTGGACGTGGCTTTCCACGCCGACATCAACGACGAAAGCCAGCTGACCGAGAATCCCGGCGACGGGTATTTCATGCTGCGGGTGGACAGCGTCACCCCGCCGCGGCCCAAGCCGCTGACCGCGGTCAGGGCCGAAGCGACGGCCGACTGGCAGGGGGAAAAGCGCCACGCGGCGGCGCGGGAGCGCGCCGAACACGCCGCCGAGCAATTGAAGGGCGGCACCCCGGCTGCCGTCGTCGCCAAGGCGGTGGGCGGCCAAGTGGCGGAGACCAAGCCCTTCACCCGCGACGGAGCCGATGCCGGCGACCTGCCCCCGGCCTTGATCGGCCGGATGTTCGACGCCCAGCCCGGCGCGGTGGCCGTCGATGCCGGCAAGGCCGACTGGGTGGCGGCCCGCCTGAGCCGCATCATCCCGTTCGACCCCGCCGCCCATGCCGATACCGTCAAGGCCGCCCACGCCGAGCTGGCCAAGTCGATTGCCGGCGATCTGGTGGACGAATACCTGGCCGCCCTGAACGCCAAGTATGGCGTCAAGGTGGACCGCGCCGAGCTGAACCGCGAAGAGTGACCATGATCCAGCCCGACCTCACCGCTTTCAGTGCCATCTATGACGCCGGCAAGGCCCAGGTGGTCTGGCGCACCCTGGTCGCCGACCTGGAGACGCCGGTCTCCGCCTTCCTGAAGCTGGGCGAAGGGCGGCCCCATTCGTTCCTGCTGGAATCCGTCGAGGGCGGCGCGGTGCGCGGCCGCTATTCGGTCATCGGCCTCGACCCCGATCTAATCTGGCGCTGCGAGGGCAACCGCGCCTGGCTGAACCGCACGCCGCAGACCGACGCGGCGGCGTTCACCCCCTGCCCGGTGGCCGAATCCCGTGGCGCGCTGGATTCCCTCCGCGCCCTGGTGGCCGAATCGCGGATCGACATCCCGGCCTTCCTGCCACCCATGTCGGCCGGCCTGGTGGGCTATATGAGCTACGACATGGTCCGTCTGGTCGAGCGCCTGCCGGCGCCCAATCCCGACGAGATCAACGTGCCCGATGGCGTGTTCGTGCGCCCCACCGTCATGGCGATGTTCGACAACGTCAACGGCACCCTGACGGCCGTGGCACCGGTGCGCCCCGCCCCCGGCGTGGATGCCCGCACCGCCTATGAGCGGGCCCGCGTCCGGCTGGAACGGGTAGTCGAGGGGCTCGACCGTCCTCTGCCCCATACCGGCGAATGGATCGACCGCTCGGACCACGAGCCCACTCCGGTGCACGGCGTCACCCCCGAGCAATATTGTGCCATGGTCGCCAAGGCCAAGGACTACATCACGGCCGGCGACATCTTCCAGGTGGTGCTGTCCCAGCGCATGGCGGTGCCGTTCAAGCTGCGGCCGTTCTCGCTCTACCGCGCCTTGCGGCGAATGAACCCCAGCCCCTTCCTGTTCTTCCTGGATTTCGACGGTTACCAACTGGTGGGCTCCAGCCCCGAGATCCTGGTGCGGCTGCGCGACGGGCAGGTAACCATCCGCCCCATCGCCGGCACACGGCGACGCGGCGCCACCCAGGCCGAGGACGAGGCCCTGGCCGCCGACCTGCTGGCCGACCCCAAGGAACTGGCCGAGCACCTGATGCTGCTCGACCTGGGACGTAACGACGTCGGCCGGGTGGCCGAAATCGGCTCGGTGAACGTCACCCGCAAGATGATGGTGGAATACTATTCCCACGTCATGCACATCGTCTCCAACGTCGAGGGTGACCTGCGCCCCGATTGTGACGCCATGGACGCGCTGATGGCCGGCTTCCCGGCGGGCACCGTGTCGGGGGCACCGAAGATCCGCGCCATGGAGATCATCGACGAGTTGGAGGACAAGCGCCGCAGCTTCTATGCCGGCTGCATCGGCTACATCGCCGGCAACGGCAACATGGATACCTGCATCGCGCTGCGCACCGCCCTGGTCAAGGACGGCACCATGTACGTCCAGGCCGGCGCCGGCATCGTCGCCGATTCGGTGCCCGAGAAGGAGCACGAGGAGTGCATGAACAAGGCCCGCGTGCTGATCCGCGTGGCCGAGGAAGCCATCAACTACACCAGCCTGAGCAACACCCGGCCGGGGTGAGGGACGCACGGAACAGGCCCCCGATTAGCCGAACACGTCCCCATCGGCGCGGAATCGCTCCACCAGCCAGTCGCCGACGGCACGGATGCGCGGCACGTGGCGCAGCTCGCGCGGCATCACCAGCCAGATTTCGCGGCTGAGCACCGGCTGTTCGCCGGAGAGGCAGCGGAGTGAAGCGTGCCGGGCGCCGAGCAGACGAGGCAACACGGCTAGGCCAAGGCCATCGGCGACGGCGGTGGCAAGGGCGTCCATGTTGTTGCTGCGCAGGAGGATGCGCTCGTCGGCCACCCGCTCCGCCAGCCAGCGCATCTCGGGCACGTGCGCCAGGGAATGCTCGTAGGCAACCCAGCAGCAATCATCCCAGCCGTCCTCGGCGGGCGGCGCGGTAGCGGAACCATAGACGCCATAGGCGAGGCTGGCGAGCCGGCACACGATGAAATCGCCGGCTTGCGGGCGCGCCAGGCGGATGGCGAGGTCGGCCTCGCGGCGGGAAAGGTCGAGACTGCGGCTGCTGGCAATCAACTCCACGGCCAGGCCGGGATGACGCCCGCGCAACTCGGCGAGATGGCGGGCGAGGTAATGAGACACCATGGCCCCGACCGCGGTCAGCCGGACCACGCCGCGGACCTGGCCCTCATTGTCGGAACCGAAATGACGTAGGGCGGCGATTTCCCGTTCAATGCGCCCCCCACGCTCCATCAGCGCCTCGCCGGCGGGCGTCGGCGCAAAGTGGCCCTTGAGCCGCTCGAACAGCGGCGTGCCAACACAGGATTCCAGCACGCGCAGGCGGCGCGCCACCGTCGTCTGGTCCACGCCCAACAGGCGCGCCGCCGCCACCAGCGAACCACCGCGCGCGACGGCGAGCGCATAACGAACGTCGTTCCAATCGATATCACCGGCAAAATTGCCGGCGGATGCGGCACGCTTGTCCATTCGGGCACGCCTCCAAGCGGCCTATGCTTGAGTTCATTCCCAAACCACCAAAGAGGCAATGATGACCAGGCCAACCACCTTGCGCAAGATCGCCGGCCTGCCGCAGGACCCCGCCCGGCTGGGCCGCGCGGCCCTGATCATGATCGATTGCCAGAACACCTACCGGCAGGGCCTCATGCAGCTTGCCGGGGTCGAAGCCGCGCTCGAGGAAGCCGGCCGCCTGCTGGAACGCGCCCGCCGGCTCGGCACGCCGATCTTCCACATCCAGCACGATTCCGGTCCCGGCTCGCCCTATGACATCCGCAGCGACATCGGCGCCATCGCCGCGCCGGTGGCACCGCGAGCGGGGGAGGCGGTGATCGTCAAGCACTACCCTAATTCCTTCGTCGGCACCGATCTTGAACAACACCTGCGGACTGCCGGCGTCGAGAGCGTCATCCTGGCCGGCTTCATGACCCACATGTGCGTCAATTCGACGGCGCGCGGCGCCTTCAACCTCGGTTTCCGGCCCACCATCGTGGCAGGCGCCACCGCCACCCGCGAACTGCCGACAGCGGAGGGCGGCGTCGTGTCGGCGGCGGACGTGCAGCGGGCGAGCCTCGCCATGCTGGGCGACCTCTTCGCCGTCGTCGTGCAGACGACGGCAGAGGTCGATCCAGACGCCGCCTGAATGCCACTCGATCAGCGGCACTGGCGGGGGGAGCAGGAAGGGCGGCCGTCAGGCCGCCCCCTCGAAGGTGAAGCCGGCGTCGTCCACCGCCTTGCGCACCTGAGCCTCTTCGACGCCGGTGACGGTTACCGCCTTGGCGGCGAGATCAACGGCGACGGTGGCGTCGGGAGCCACAGCCTTGATGGCGGTTTCCACCGACTTGGCGCAGCCGCCACAGGTCATGCCGGTGACTCGGTAAGTCTTGGCCATGGGAAAACTCCTCATCCGTTTCGGCCAATAAGCGTCGCGCCGCACCGGGAGTCAAGGCCGGCGATCAGGCGGCCTTGGGCAACAATTCCACTTTCAGCCAGCCGGGCCTGCGGCAATCGAAGGCCTGGTAGGCGTCGATCACCGACGTCAGGGGCCGGACCTGCGACAGCAGGGTGCTGGGCTCGACCACTCCGCCCTGGATGATGTCCAGCAACACCGGAATATAGGTCCGGTGGTTACAGTTGCCGGCCCGCACTTTGAGATTGCGGCCCATGGCCTCGCCGATGGGGAAGAAGCGGGCTTGCGGCGGGTAAACCCCGATGATGGCCAGCGTGCCGGCCTTGGCCACCGCCTGAACCGCCCAGTCCAGCGCCTGCGAGGGGGAATCGCCGGGATGCCAGTTGTCTCCCTGGGGATTGGTTTGGGGCGCGACCTGGCGCACCTCGTCGGGGTGGCCGTGGCCATCTGGCGACACCGCATCCACTCCTACCGCATCGATGACGATATCCACCCCGATACCGCCGGTCAGGCCGCGGATGACCCCCACCGGGTCTTCGCGGGCGAAGTCGATGCATTCCGCCCCCTGCCCCCGCGCCGCCTCCAGCCGGTCGGCCAGGCAATCCACCGCGAACACCCGATGCGCCCCCTTCAGGAAGGCCGACAGGATGGCGAACTGGCCGACCGGCCCGCAGCCGAACACCGCCACCGTATCGCCCGGCTCGACCTCTGCCATGTCGGCACCGAAGTAGCCGGTGGGAAAGATGTCGGAGCATAGCAACGCTTGCTCGTCGCTCACCCGCGGCGGAATTTTCACCAGATTGTGGGGCGCGAAGGGCACCCGGGCGAATTCGGCCTGTAGGCCGTCGAACGGCCCCGACTTTTCCGGACCGCCGTAAAAGGCGGTGCCGGCCAGCGGTCCATTGGGATTGGCGGTATCGCACTGAGCGGTGTAGCCGGCCCGGCAATAGCTGCACCAGCCGCAGCCGATGGTCGAGGGGATCACCACCCGGTCTCCCTTGCGGAAATTGCGCACGCCCGCCCCCACCTCCTCGACCACGCCCACGCCCTCGTGGCCGAGGATGGTCCCCGCCTTCATGCCCGGCAGGGTCCCGCGCACCACATGCAGATCTGTGCCGCAGATGGCGCTGGCGGTGATACGGATGATCGCGTCGGCGGGCTGCTCGATCCGCGGTTCGGGCACGTCCTCCAGGCGAATGTCGCCGATGCCATGGAATACGACGGCTTTCATGGGATGCCTCCTTCAGTCGCTCACCGATGGGACATGGGAAGCACCGGCGGCGGCACCACGGTCGCCGCCCGACCGCGCGGCCTGCCACCCAGCCGGGCGGGCTCAGCCCTGGTGGCGCCGGCCCGAATCCTGGACGATGGTGGTGACCGGCACCAGCACGAAGCCGTGGGCGGCCAGGGTCGGCAACCAGGCGCTCAGCGCCGCGATGGTGGCGTCATGGGGATGGCCGATGGCGATGGCGGCGCCGTGGCGCCGGGCGATCTCCTCCACCTGCTCCAATTGGGCCCGCACCGAGGCCACCGACTGGGTGTTGTCGAGGAACACCTGGCGAGAGGCGAATGGCACGCCGGCGGCGCGGGCGGCTTCGGCCGCCACCGTCTTGCCGGTGGTCACCGAATCCAGGAACATCAATCCGTGGCGCGACAGTTCCTGCATCACCACCGCCATGCCGGCCGGATTGGCGGTGAAACGGCTCCCCATGTGGTTGTTGACCCCGACGAATCCCGGGAAGCGCGACAGCCCCCATTCGATGCGCCGCCGCAGTTCATCGGCCGAAAGGCCGACATTCAGTACCTCCGGCCCGGCATCATAGCTGGCGTTCATCGGCTGCATCGGCATATGGACCATCAGTTCATGGCCATGGGCGCGGGCCAGCGCGGTCTGCTGGTCGAGGTCGTGGGCATAGGTCATGAAGGACAGGGTCAGGGGGCCATGCAGATTGGACACCCGTTCGGTCCGCTTGCGATCCAGCCCCAGGTCGTCGATGACCACCGCGATCATCGGCCGGCCGGCCACCCGAGGCGACGGCACGGCGTAACGCAGCCAGGCGGGCTGCATCCCGCCGCGGGCCACCGGCGGTTGCGGCGCGATCAGGGCTGCCGGCTCGGCCGCACTCGGAGCGGCCCCCGTCGGAGCGGGAATTGGGCCGGCCTCGGGCCGCGCGGCAGGCGGCGGCACCACCGGCACCACCGAGGGTGGCGCAACCAGCGGCCCATCCTCGTCGCGGCCGCCTTCGGCGCGCCGGGACGGAAGCGACGCGACGGGTGGCGCCACCTCGGCCGGAACAACCGGCGCGGCCTGGGCGACGACCGCTTGACCGGCGGAGGGCGGCGGCGTCCGGCGCCCGGCCAGCAGCCCGATGCCGATGCCCAGGCCCACCCCCAGGGCCAGGATGGCGGCCATGGAGACCGGCAACACCCAGGGACGATCCAGCGTCCGCTTCTTTGGGCCCATCAGCATTTCCCGGATCGCCCGCCGCGACACTGGCCGTTTCCTTTCCCGCCGAAATCAGGCCGCGGTTATAGCCGCCGCCGACGGGCGGGCGCAAATGGGCAGACAGGGCACAAAGCGGGGCCGAGATTCAGCCGAAGGCATAGGCGTCCAGACGCAGGGCGCCGAATTGCAGGCTGGCGTGCAGGCGTTCGACAGCGGCTCCGGTGCCGCCGGCCCCCAGCGCGACGAACAGCGGCAGGATGTGATCCTCGGTCGGGTGGCTGCGCGCCCCATGGGGGCACAGGCTGCGATACGCCGCCAGTTCGGCAACGCGGCCCTCGATCAGGGCGGCGTGCATCCAATCGCAGAATTCCGTCACCCAGCCGGCCTCGGGCGCGTCGGGATTGCGCCAGTCGAGGTCGCGCAGGTTATGGGTGAAGCCGCCGCTGCCCACCACCAGCACGCCGGATTCCCGCAACGGCCGCAGGGCGTCGCCCAGGCGCAGATGGGCGTCGGGACCGGCGCCGTCCAGCAGGGACAACTGAACCACCGGAATGTCGGCAGCCGGATACATCAGGGCCAGCGGAACCCAGGTGCCATGGTCGCGCCCCCGGTCCGGCCGCATCGTCCAGCGGAAACCGGCCGCCGCCAACGCCGCCCCGGCCTCGGCCACCAGATCGGGCGCGGCGGGGGCCGCATAGGCCATGCGGTAAAGCGGTTCCGGAAAGCCCCAGAAATCGTGGATGGTGTCGGTGGCCCCGCTGAAGGCCGGTTCGGCCTCTTCCCAATGGCCGGACACGGCCAGCACGGCACGGGGCCGCGCGAGCCGGCCGCCCAGTTCGGCGAGAAAGGCGCGGGCGGGAGAATCGTCAAGCAGCAGCGTCGGGGCGCCGTGGGACAGGAAGAGGGCGGGCAGGGTCATGGTGGCTCCATGATGCCGCGTTCGGCCGGCCCCGTCCATCCCGGAGAGAGCAGCCCGGACGGCGTCCGGGGCTGCGGCTACAGACGCTCGACATCGACGTCGTGGGTACGCCGGCCGTAATGGGCGGTCAGCGGTGCCTCGTCGCACGGGGCGGCGGGGCGGCGGTGTTCGACGTGGAGCACCAGCAGCCGCGACCATTCCCAGGCCTCGCGCTGGAGACCGGACATGACGGTCATCATGCCCTCGCAGGCGCCAAGGAACAGCGCCAGGGGCATGCCGGCCCATCCGGCCAGTGCCGCCCTCTCCTCGTCGGCGGCCTCGGCGCAGCCTTCGGCGCCACCCGCAGGCAGGACATCCCATATCTCGCCGGCCACTTCGACCAGTTGGTCGCGGTGGCGGAAATAATCTTCCCGATACGAGCGGATCAGCGCCGCCGGGATGCCGGCACGGCGCATCTGGGCCGAAATGGCTTCGACGGCGGTGTCTACCGCCTCTTCCGGGCGTTCGCCGTCACAGATCGCCTTGGCGATGCCGGCATAGGTTTTGACCCCCAGATCGTCGTAAAATCGCTCCCAGTGGCGGGGATCGTGCAGCCAGCGCGACCAGTCGATGGCTTTGCGCTTTGTGGTGGCCGACATGGCAACCTCCCTGGCAATCGAACCCGACGTATCAGTATGGCACGCCCGTAAGGCGGCGGTGGACGGCATTGGGGATATGGCCGTCCGGGATTCGGAGGGAGAAAGCGGGGATGAAATAAAACCCCGGCGGAAGATGTCCGCCGGGGCTGGTCAGCGTGCGAGGAGGCGATCCTCAGCCGTTGACGGCGTCCTTGAGACCCTTGCCGGCCGAGAACTTCGGCTGCTTGGAGGCCGCGATCTGGATCTTCTCGCCGGTCCGGGGATTGCGGCCTTCGGAAGCAGCGCGCTGGCTGACCGAGAAGGAGCCGAACCCGACCAGGCGCACTTCGTCGCCGCCCTTCAGGGCCTCGGTGATGGCGTCGAAGGTGGCATCGACAGCCTTGTCCGCATCGGCCTTGGTCAGGCCGGACAATTCGGCAACCTTGGCGACCAGATCAGCCTTATTCATAAGGAATTCCCCCTTAAGAGATGGATCAAGCGGTCCAGACGGAATGCCACTTCCGAGGCGCCGCGTCAACCGCCAAGACCCCGGAATCCCGCCGTCCGCCAAGGTTCAGCGGAAGTTCAGCGGCAGGACGATGGTGGCCGAGGGCATCGGCGGCGGCATATAGGCAACCGGCGGCGGCGCGTAGACCACGGCGGGCGGCGGAGCATACATCGCCGGCGGCGGGGCATACATCGCCGGCGGCGCCACCATCACCATCGGCGGATGGCGCTCGCGCCATTCGTGCCGACGCCACATCCGCTCGCGCCATTCATGCCCGCGCCAGCCGCGACCATGCCAGCCGTGCCTCTCCCCGCCCTGGTCCCGCCAGCCATCGGCCAGCGCCGGTTCCGCGATCAGGCCGCTCCCCGCGGCAAGCACGGCCAGGACCGCCAGCCGGCGCAGCGACCCCCTATACAACGTGGTGATCATTTCCCCCTCCTTGCGGGGCGTTCCCGTTTTGCGACGTGCCCGGGCACCGCACACAAGGTTGTAACGCCGATCGCGATCGGAACCCTGGCGCAACGCGGGGACCCGGCGTGACAAAAATGGGGCGGCGCGAGAGGCATCAGGATAGACGTGCCATCCCGCCCAGCCGGCTGGCCAAGCGGGAATGGGCGCGGCGGGCAGCGGCATAGCCGGCCAGCGCCCGGGCGGAATCGGCGCCGGCGGCCGCCTGGCGGAGAAAATCGAGGGCGAGGCGGCGGTGCAACTGCATGCGGCGGCGCAAGAGGCCGGCGGTCGCGGCGGGCGGATCCGGCTCGGCGGGGATGGGGCCGTCATAGCGCAATTCCTGCGCCAGTCGCATCCGCCAGGCTTCGGCCTCCATGGCACCCCCTATCGCCGCCGGTTACGGCGAAAGGAAGTTACGTTATTCGATCAAATCTGTCAAGAATGGATGCAGGTTCGGTTACAAACCCAGCAATTCGTGGGTCCGCATGATGCGGCAGACCTGCCGCACCTCGGCCAGCGGCAGTTCGCGCAGACCTTCGGGGTGGAATTGGGCCACAAGCAGCCGGGTGGGCGTCTTGCCGCGATAGGTCCCCAGCATCGCCGAATGCCGCCCGGCCCCATCCGCCCCCTGCAGTTCCACCACCACGTCGCAGCCCGGTACCGGCGGCTTGCCGGGATGGAGGAAGATCAGGTCGCCCTCGTCATAGCGCGGGCTCATGGCCGCGCCGACCACGTAGAGGGCGAAGGCGTTGCGTGCCGCAGCCAGGCCCGGCGGCCGCCGCACCCGGTCGATCACCTCGCCGGTCAGGGCGAACCCAGCCTCGTCGTCGCCGGAAACGGCGCCGAAAACCGGCAGATCCAGCGGCATGGCGGCCGCGGCGGGGCGGTCGGCCGGCAGCGATGCCGAAAGGCCCTCCGGTCGGGAGGGCGGGACCGGCATGGCAATCGCCTCGCCGACGGCCGGTGTCCGGCCGGCCAGGCGGGCGATCACTTCCGCCTCGCTCAGGTCCAGATAGGCGGCGATGGCCGGAACCTCTTCGGCCTTCACCCCGCGCCGGCCGCCAATGATTTCCGACACCCGCGCCTTGTTGACGCCAAGGGCGTTGGCCAGCCCCTGGCCGGTCTTGCCGAGGGATTTGATGCGCTCTCTGAGCCAATCGTTTCGCATGTTCTTCATGGCAGCGATTATCGCATCAAAGCCGCGGGGATGCATCCGCTTTTTCCGCAACATCGGGCTTGACAGCGCGGTTATGTTTTAAGTACCGATTTTCGCGGTACGTTACCGAACACGTTGCGAACTTGCCGGAAGGAGCCCGTTATGCCCGATCCCACGTTCTCGCCGCCTCTGGCGGCCGGCGACCGCGTCGCCTTCCTGACCCTGGGGCTACCGCCCCGCACCCTGTGCGGCGTGGTGGTGACGGCCGCCGTCCGCGACCCCCACGGCCCGCCGCGTATCCGCATCCGGGCCAATGGCCGCACCTACCTGGCTTGCGCCCGCTGGGTTCGCCGTATTCCCTAACAGACGAATTTGTCATTGACACACCACCTCTTTTATGGTTTGACTATCAACACCGCCACAACCGCGCCCGGGAGACCCGCTCCCCGGGCGCGTTTTCGTTTGGGAGTACGGCATGGGCGAACGCGCTTGGGAGCAGATCGAAAAGGATTACATCGAGGGCAAGTTGTCGATCTGCGCCATCGCCCGCCAATACGGCCTGTCGGAAGCGACCGTGCGCAAGCGGGCCAAGACCCTGGGCTGGCAGCGCAACGGCCGGACGGCCCCCCCGCCTCGCCCCATCGGCGAGGGGGAAAGCGATCCCGAGGCGATCCGCGGCAAGCATCGCCGTGCGGTGCTGCGCCTCAACCGCCTGCACGACGATCTGGCGGACAAGGCGGTCGGCCTGGTGGAGGCGGCGGCTTCGGTGCGCGAGCTGGCCGATGCCGCCGCCGCCATCGAGCGTCTGGGGCGCATCGCCGAACGGCTGATCGCCCTGGAACGCCAGGTGTTCGGCCTGGACGACACCACCACCGCCGAAATCAGCGACGACTTGGCCGAGGCGCTACGCAAGGCGCGGGAGCGGGCCGGCCTACCGCCGGCTTGACCGCCGCCGGGCCGCACCGCACCTCCCTCCAAATGGCAAACAAGGATTCCCCATGGCACGGACCCGGCGCATTCCGAGCACCGGCAGGTCGGCGATCGCCGACCTGCTGGCCCATTGCGCTGCCGACCCCCTCCGCTTCGTCCTGGCGGCCTTCGCCTGGGGCGAGGCGGAACTGGCCGGCTGCGACGGCCCCGATGCGTGGCAGCAGGACATCCTGGCCGCCATCCGCGACGGCCGGCTGGCCCTGGATGGGGCGCTGCGCATCGCCGTCGCCTCGGGACACGGCATCGGCAAGTCGGCGCTGGTCTCCTGGCTGGTGCTGTGGGCGCTGGCCACCCGCGAAGACACCCGGGGCGTGGTCACCGCCAACACCGAGGCGCAGCTGCGGACCAAAACCTGGCCGGAACTGGCCAAATGGCATCGGCTGTCGCTGTGCCGCGACTGGTTCGTGCACACCGCCACCGCCCTCCACGCCGCCGATCCCGCCCACGAACAGACCTGGCGCATCGATGCGGCGCCATGGTCCAAGGCCAACCCCGCCGCCTTCGCCGGCCTGCACAACCGGGGCAAGCGGCTGCTGCTGGTCTTCGACGAGGCGTCCGAGATCGACGACATCATCTGGGAGGTGGCCGAGGGTGCGCTGACCGATTCCGACACCGAAATCGTCTGGCTGGCTTTCGGCAACCCCACCCGCAATTCGGGGCGCTTCCGCGAATGCTTCGGCCGCTTCCGCCATCGCTGGCACAGCCGCCAGGTGGATTCGCGCACCGCCCAGATGACCAACAAGGCGCTGCTGGCCCAATGGGTGGACGATTACGGTGAGGACAGCGACTTCGTGCGGGTGCGCATCAAAGGGGCGTTCCCGCGCGCCGGATCGATGCAGTTGATCCCGGCCGACTTGGTCGAGCAGGCCGCCCGGCGGCAGGCCGAGGTCACCCCCTTCGATCCGCTGGTGCTGGCGGTGGACGTGGCCCGCTTCGGCGACGACCAGTCGGTGATCGCCTTCCGCCGCGGCCGCGACGCCCGCGCCCAGCCCTGGGAAAAGCACCGCGGACTGGACACCATGCAACTGGCCGCCCGCGTCGCCGTGCTGATCCAGGACCATCGCCCCGACGCGGTGTTCGTCGACGAGACCGGGGTGGGCGGCGGCGTGGTGGACCGGCTGCGCCAGTTGGGCCATCCGGTGATCGGCGTGCAGTTCGGCGCCCGCCCCGATGGCGCGGTGGACGGCGAGTTGGTCGCCAACAAGAGGGCCGAGATGTGGTGCCGCCTGCGCCAGTGGCTGAAGACCGGCGGCGCCCTACCCGACGACCGCGAGCTGGCGGCCGATCTGACCGGCGTGGAATACGGCTACACCGTCCACAACGAAATTCAGCTGGAGAAGAAGGACGACATGAAAAAGCGCGGCCTGGCCAGCCCCGACGCCGCCGACGCCCTGGCCCTGACCTTCGCCCATCCGGTGACACGGCAGCCGGGCGGCCCCGTGCGGCTTGGCGGCCCGGCCGTGCCGTCGGAATTCGATCCATTCAAGGGCGGGTGATCCCGGCCCTCTCCACGCGTATCCACACAGATATTTACAATCTATTATTTGCTTTTTGCCGCCGCATCACGCATCATTTCGTGCTGAATGCGAGGTAAAGATGGAGTTCGGCGAGTTCCGTGACCTGGCCCGGCGCCTCTATGCCGAGCAGAATCCGGCGGCAACCGCGGCATCCCTGGCGGTATCGGACAGCCTGCGGCGCCATTTGCTGTCGCTGGCCGACCCCGAGGTCTTCGCCCGCACGGTGTGCGAACTGGCCGGCGCCATCGCCGCCGACCTTGAGGGGGAGACGCGCTGAGCCATGGCCGACCACCGCGACATCCCGGCGCCGCCCGAGATGGACATCGTGTTGGCCTGGCGGGTCTGCACCCTGCTGGACGCCGTCCTGACCGGCGGCGGGGCCGCCTACCAGGCCGAGTTCGCCGCGGCCCCCGCCACCCTGGATCGCGCCAAGGAAACGGTGGTACGCCGCTGCCTCGCCCGGCCGGCCGGAGCGGCGGCCGATCCCTATGAAATCGCCGCCGAATACGGCTTCCTCCTCGCCGGCCATGCCGACGACCACCGGCAGGTGGCGCTGCTCGCCGCCATCCATGTCATGTGATGCGCCACCTCCTCCGCCACGAGGCGGAGGGCGTCGCGCTCGACCGCCCGACGATCCGCCGCCTGTTCCGCCTGGTGACGGCCGAAGGCGGCGAGGGTATCGACCGCACCGGGCTGCACCTGGCCTTTCACCTGGCGGCCAGGGCCCTGGATCTGCGCGCCCCGGCCAAAGCCGCCCGCGTTCTGCCGCTTCCCGCGCCCCCCGCGCGCTGACCCGCCCTTACCGGCGGCAACCGGAGCCATCGGCCCGGTGGTCCCGCCACACGCCCCCACACACCCTACCAGGAGGTTTCCCATGTGCATGGGTTCCGCACCGAACATTGCCGCCCCGGCGACGCCACCCGCCCCGGCACCGGCGCCGCAGCTTCCCGACGCCGCGGTCCAGCAGGCCGGCACCGACCAGCGGGCCCGCGCCATCGCCGCCCTGGGGCCCGGCGATACCATCCTGACCGGGCCGATGGGCCTGGAGCAACCGCCCTCGACCACCGCCCAGGGTTCAATGGGCAAGACCCTGCTGGGAAGCTGATTCCATGCCCCCCGCCCCCCCGAACCGGCCTCCGCCGGCCTCGACCGTGCTGGAACTGCGCCAGCACCTCGACCGCCGCCTGGGGTCGCTGCGCGCCGGCCGCATGAGCTACCTGCTCCACTGGCGCGAGCTGTCCGACTACATCCTGCCGCGTCGCGGCCGGTTCCTAGTGACGCCCAACCAGGGCAACCGCGGCGAGCCGCGCAACGAGAAGATCATCGATAGCACCGGGACCCTGGCGGCGCGCACCCTGGCGTCGGGCATGATGGCCGGCATCACCTCGCCCGCCCGCCCGTGGTTCCGCCTGACCCTGTCCGACCCCGAGGCCGCCCGCGACACGGCGGTCCGCCTGTGGCTGGACGAGGTGGCCAAGCGGATGGCCCGCGTCTTCGCCAAGTCCAATTTCTACAACTCGCTGGCCGTGCTGTACGAGGAACTGGGCGTCTTCGGCACCGGGGCGATGATCATCCTGGAGGATTTTGAAGACGTCATCCGCTGCCAGACGCTGACCGTCGGCGAATACTTCCTGGCCAATTCCGACCGCCAGGCGGTCAACACCCTCTACCGCGAATTCCCGCTGACCGTCGGCCAGGTGGTGGCCCAGTTCGGCGAGGCGGCCTGTACCCCCACCGTGCTGGCGCTCTACCGCACCGGCCAGTTGGACATGGAGGTGATGATCGGCCATGCCGTCGAGCCCAACGACGACGAGCTGGTGGCGGTGTCCTTCGCCGAGGGCATGCCCTACCGCTCGGTCTATTGGGAACTGGGCAGCAGCCAGAGCCTGATCCTCGCCGCCCGCGGCTTCCGCGAATTCCCGGTCTGCGCCCCGCGCTGGGCGGTGGTGGGCAACGACGTCTACGGCCGGTCGCCCGGCATGGATGCTTTAGGCGACGTCAAGGCGTTGCAGGTGGAGCAGAAGCGCAAGGCCCAGGCCATCGAGAAGATGGTCAACCCGCCGATGGTCGCCGACGTGTCCCTGAAGAACCAGCCGGCCACCCTGCTGCCGGGCGGCGTGACCTACCTGCCGGGCAACGCCGCCGGTGTGGGCTTCCGGCCGGTCTACGAGGTGGACCCGCCGCTGCCCGGCCTGGTCCAGGACATCGCCGAGGTGCAGGCCCGCATCGGCAAGGCCTTCTATGCCGATTTGTGGCTGATGATGAGCGAACTGGACGGCATCCGCACCGCCACCGAGATCAACGAGCGCAAGCAGGAAAAGCTGCTGATGCTGGGGCCGGTGCTGGAGCGCGTGCAGGCCGAAATGCTCGACCCGGCCATCAAGCGCGCCTTCGCCGTCATGGCCCGCGCCGGTCTGCTGCCGCCGGCGCCGCCGCCGCTGCGCCGCCAGTCCCTACAGGTCGAATACACCTCGATGCTGGCCCAGGCCCAGAAATCGGTGGCCACCGCCGGCATCGAGCGGCTGATGGGCTTCGTGGCCACCCTGGCGCCGAGCCGCCCCGACGTGGCCGACAACATCGATTACGACGAAGTGGTGGACGAATACGCCGCCCTGGTGGGGGTCAGTCCCCGCATCGTGCTGCCGCCGCCGGCGGTGGCGCAGCTCCGCCAGGCCCGCCAGCAGCAGGCCGCCGCCGCCCAGGCGCAGCAGCAGGCCGTCCAGACCGGCACCGCCGTCGCCCGCGGCGCCCTGGACCTGTCCGAGGCGCGGATCGGCAACCACAACCTGCTGGAAACCGCCGCCCAGGCGGTGGCCGCCACCCTGCATTCGGCGCCGCAAGCGGCGCCGCCGCCAAGGACCCAGCCATGATCCCCGTCCCCGACCACCTGATCGCTGCCCCGGCGCCGCGCCGGGCCGCCACCCCGGACGACGAGGCCGCCGCCCTCGCCGCCTTCGCCGGCCGGTTCGCCCCCCGCCTGCGCCGACTGGTGCAGGCGCAATTGGCGCGGCGGGGCGATGCGGCGCGCCAAGCCCTGCCCCGGACCCGCGAGGCCGCCGCCGCGCTGCACCGCGACATCGGCGCCGGCCTGGACGGCGCGGTCCGCAAGCGGCTGTTCGACCGGCTGGCCGGCGGCCAGATGGGGATCGAGACCGCCCGCCTGGAACGCCACGCCGCCGCCGAGGACCGGGCGGCCCGCCGGACCGCCAGCAATTCGTTCCTGGCGCAGCAGATGGCGGAGGTGCTGGACCCGGCCGCCGAGTCCGGCGCCTTCCGCCGGGCGCTGGCCAACGGCCGGCACGAAATCGCCGCTTTCGGGGCTCAGACCGGCCAGCCGCCGGACGCCATCGCCGCCCGCCAGGACCGCTTCGCCTCGGACCTGACCCTGGCCCGCACCCTGATGCTGGCCCACCGCGACCCCGAGGCGGCCCGGACATTCTATCTTCGCCACCGCGCCCGCCTGCTGCCCGCCGCCCGTCCCGGGCTGGAACACAGCCTGGAACGGGCGGACGAGGACCGGCTGATCGACCGCGTGGCCGGCCGGATCGTCGCCGCACCGGCGGGCGACGACCGGCCGCTGGCGGATTGGGAGCAGGCGGCGGAGCGTCAGGCCGCCGCATTGCGCCCCGGCGACGAGGCCTTCCGCCGGCGCCTGCACCGCGAGGTGGCGGGCCGTGCCGCCCTGCTGCGCGCCACCCTCGACGACAAGGCCCGCCGCCGACGCAATACCCTGTTGGCCGCCGCCCGTGGGGCCGGCGGCCCGCCGCCCACCGCCCTCGCCGAACTAACCGCCGATCCCGGACTGCATTACCTGTGGGTCAAGGCGCCCGAGGCGGTGCGCGACGCGGTGGAGCGCCTGATCGCCCGCAACCGCACCGGCCATCCCCGCGACACCGGCCATGCCGGGAGGGCGCTGCGCCATTTCCTGCTGGGCCTGCACCACCTCAACCCGGCCGGCTTCCGTGCCCTCGACCTCGGCCACCCCGCCTTCGACCTGTTGGCCCCCGCCGACCACCTGGAGGCGCTGGCCGCCCAGACCGAGGGCCGTCCACCGCCGCGGACCGACCTGTCGCTGCCCCAGTTGCTGCACGCTGCCCGCGCCACCGTTTCCCCCGCCCACCTGACCGCCGGAGCCGCCCCATGACCGAACCCGCCGACGGCGTCGATGTCGCGATTGACCGCGATCCGGCATCCCCGCCCGGCCCGCCGGCCGGCGACGCCGGCAATCCCTACTTCAGCGATCCCCTCCACCGCGCCTACCACTATGCCGGCGCCCTGCTGGACTATGCCGGCCAGTACCGCGACGCCACCGGGCGGATCCCCTCCGGCCCGGACCTGGCCGAGATGGCCGATCGCGCCGGCAGCGAGGCCCTGGGCACCGGCTGGGCCGGCCATCCCGTGCTGGCCGGCGCGACGGCGACCTCGGCCACCGGCACGACCCACCCCGCCATCGGCGATCCGCAACCTCCGGCTTCTGGTCCTGCGCCAGAGGCGAACGGCAAACAGCATCTTGCGCAAATGTTCCATTGGGAAGTTACCCAGAGCGGAAGGCCGTAACGACCCGAGGCCAAGGCCGCCCATCACCGGGTCCGGCGCCTCTTTACGCCTATTAGATTGTCATGCTTGACAGCAACAACTTTTTGTGGCTTGATGGGAAGCACCGCCACACAAGCGCCCGGAGGAACCCCCGGGCGCTTTTTGTTCGACCCGGACACGCCGCAAGGCCCCGGCCGGCCCCGCACGCCCCTTCCCCGGAGAAAGACCATGGATGACGACATCGAACGATTCGATGCCGGCGATGCCGACGCCGTCGCCGGCCAGAGGCAGCGCGCCGACCGCACCGAAACCCGGCGCCTCGCCGCGCTGAAGACGGTGATGGCCACCGCCGAGGGCCGCCGCTACCTGTGGTGGCTGCTGGACCGGTGCGGCGTGTTCCGCACCAGCTTCACCGGCGACAATTCCACCTTCTTCAACGAGGGCATGCGCAATGTCGGCCTGATGGTGCTGGGCGACGTCAACGCCGCCTGCCCCGAGCAATACCTGGTGATGATCAACGAAGCCAAAGAGGACGACCATGTCTGACACCCTCCTGGCGGCACCGCCCGCCGACAACCCGCCGCCGGCTTTGCCGGCAAATCAGAAGAAGCCGGCAAATCAAAAGACTGCCGCTCCCGGCGCGGCGCCGGCCGCCCCCCGGCCCGATCCCTACGCGGGACTGCACGTTTCCGAAGCGCTCGGCATCGATCCCGCAATTCTCGACGATTTCAAGGCGCTGGCCGGCGACCTGGAATTGTCGCCCGAGGCGGCGCAGCGGCTGATGGATTTCTACCTTGCCGCCCACCGCCGCCGGCACGACGGCTGGCGCGCCCAGACGGTTGCTGACCGCGAACTGGGCGGCCAAGCCCTGGCGCGCAACGTCGCCGCCGCCGGCCGGGCCATCGACCGTTTCGGCGGGCCGGAGCTGCGCCGGACGCTGGAGGTCACCGGCACCGGCAACCACCCCGAGATGGTCCGCTTCTTCGTCCGCGTCGGCAAGGCGCTGGCCGAGGACGGCCTAGTGCGTCCCACCCACGGGCGGCAGCCCAAATCCTACGGCGAAACCTTTTATCCCAAACACAAAGCGAAGGAGTAGCAATCCATGGCCAACCTGATCGGGTCCGCCGCCCTGACCTATGCCGATTGGGCGGCGCGCGTCGACGACGACGGCAAGGTCGCCAAAATCGTCAACCTGCTGTCCCAGACCAACGAGGTGCTGGACGACATGCTGTGGGTGGAAGGCAACCTGCCCACCGGCCACAAGACCACGGTGCGCACCGGCTTGCCGCAGGCGGCCTGGCGCCTGCTGAATTACGGCGTGCCCAAGGCCAAGAGCACCACCGCCCAGGTCGTTGATACCTGCGGCATGCTGGAAGTCTATTCCGAGATCGACAAGGACATCGTCGACCTCAACGGCGATTCCGCCGATTTCCGCCTGTCCGAGGACCTGGCCTTCCTGGAGGGCATGAACCAGCAGATGGCCTCGACGCTGTTCTACGGCAATACGGCCGTCAACCCGGAACGCTTCCTCGGGTTGGCGCCGCGCTACCCCACCGTCAACCCGGCCAATGCCGAGACCGCCAACAACGTCATCGATATGGGCGGTACCGGCTCGACCAACACCTCGATCTGGATCGTCGTGTGGGGGCCCGCCACCTGCCACGGCATCTTCCCGCGCGGCTCGCGCGGTGGCCTGCAGCACGAGGACCTGGGCCAGTGGACCCTGTCCGACGGCAACGGCGGCCAGTACGAGGGCTACCGCACCCATTACAAGTGGAATTGCGGCCTCAGCTTGCGCGACTGGCGCTATGTGGTGCGCCTGGCCAATATCGACGTCACCACCCTGTCGGGCGGCAACGCCCCCGACCTGGTCAAGGGCCTGATCCGCGGCCTGCACCGCCTGCCGACCCAGCCGGTGGGCGCCGGCACCGAACAGCGCACCGACGCCCCCGACGACGGGGTGACCATGGGCCGCACGGTGATCTACTGCAACCGCACCATCCGCACCTGGCTGGACATCCAGGCCACTTACCGCACCAACGTCCTGCTGAAGATGGACCAGTTCGATGGCAAGCCGGTGACCACCTTCCGCGGCGTGCCGGTCAGGACCTGCGACGCCCTGCTCAACGCCGAGGCCCGCATCGTCTGACGCCGCCCCGACCCTCCCCGTCCATCCTTTCCGCCGCGGGTGCCTCCCTTCCGGGACGGCGCCCGCGGCGCTTTTCGGAGCACGCCATGATCCTCGACAAGTCGCTGCAATTCGATTGCGGCTCGGCCATCACCGTCACCACCCCCTCGGCCAACACCATCGACCTGTCGGCCGGGCGCGACCTGGGGGCGGGCGACGGCCCCACCCTCAAGCTGGTCTGCACCGTGGTCGCCGCCTTCGCCGCCGCCGGTGCCGCCACCTTGCAGGTGCAGTTCCAGACCGCGCCCGACAACGCCACCTGGAGCAACCTGGCCATGTCCGACCAGATCCCCGTCGCCAGCCTGACCGCCGGCGCCGAGCTGCTGCGCATCGACGTGCCGCTGGGCTGCCAGCGCTATCTGCGCCTCAATTACGTGGTGGCCAACGGACCGATGACCGCCGGGGCGATAACCAGCGAGATCGTGCTGAACCGCGAGGCGCAGACCGCCTATGCCAGCGGCTTTTCCGCCGACAACTGAGGGAGCACCCGATGGCCCGCTACCGCGTGACCGAAGCCAGCTACATCGACGGCCGCCTGCTGCAACCGGGCGACGAGATCGCCACCGCCGACGGCCTGATTCCCGGCCCGCACCTGACGCCGCTGGACGATGCCGCCCGCCGGGCGGTCAAGGCGGCGGGCCCGGCCCGCATGGACCGGGTCGACCCGGTCGAAGCCATGACCGCCCAGCCGCGGCACGGCTGATCTCCGCCCGCCCCTCCCCTCTCTGCCCGCCATGCCCGCCCCGGCATGGCGGCGTAGGGCTCTGCGAGACCCCTCATGGCTTCCGACATCGACATCTGCAACTTGGCGCTGCTGCGCCTGGGCACCCGCTCGTCCATCTCGGCCCTGACCGAGGGAAGCACCGAGGCCAATGCCTGCGCCCTGGCCTATCCCATCGTGCGCGACACCCTGCTGGCCCAGCACCGCTGGTCCTTCGCCACCCGCCGCGTCGCCCTGGCCGACCTGGGAAACCCGCCGGACAACTGGGCCTTCCGCTACGCCTATCCCCCCGACTGCCTGCATGCGCGCGCCCTCCATCCGCCGGCGCCGCCCCAGCCTACCGGCGGGCCGCCGGCGGTGGACGCCACGTCCCTGCCCTTCGAGGTGTCGGCCGATTGCGACGCCAGCGGCAATCCCATCCGTATCGTGCTGGCCGGCCAGCCCGGCGCCGAGTTGGTCTATACCGCCCGCATCACCACCGCGGCCCAGTTCGATGCCGGCTTCGTCGAAGCCCTGTCGTGGACCCTGGCCGCCGAATTGGCCATCACCCTGACCGGCGACAAGATCATCGCCCAGTACTGCCTGCAAACCGCGGCGGCGGCGGTGGCCGGCGCCAAGGCGAACGACGCCAACGAATCCCCCTTCGTCGACGATCGCCCGGCCGAGTGGATCGCCGCCTACCGCATCTTCCGGAGGCCGACATGGCCCAATCGCTGATCCAGCCCAGCTTCGCCGGCGGCGAACTGGCGCCCAACATGGCGGCCCGCGTGGATACCGCCAAATACCATGTCGGCGCCAAGACGCTGCGCAATTTCTTCGTCCTGGTGTCGGGCGGCGTGTCGAGCCGGCCGGGAACCCGCTTCGTCGGACGGGCCAAGGATTCCGCCCATCCGGTCCGCCTGATCCCCTTCCAGTTTTCGACGCTCCAGACCTACGTGCTGGAATTCGGCCACCAATACATGCGCGTCGTGATGGACGGCGGCTATGTGCTTGAACCGTCCCTCACCGTCACCGCCATCACCCGGTCCGCCCCGGCGGTGGTGAGCTATGCCGCCACGATGCTGGGCGCCGCCACCCCGGCCAATGCCGGCGTCACCACCTCGTACAGCCCCGGCGACACGGTGACGCTGGCGGGGGGCACCAGGTCCCAGCCGGCCATCGTCACCGTGGCGGCCACCACCCTGCTGTCCACCGTCCTGACCGGGGGCGGCAGCGGCTACGCGGCGGGCGACACCCTCACCCTGGCCGGCGGCTCGGCCACCGTTCCAGCGAGCCTGACGGTGACCGCGGTAAGCGGCGGCGCCATCACCGCCTTCAGCCTGGCCGATGGCGGGCAATACAGCGCCAACGCCGCCGCCTTCACCCAGGCTGCGACCTCGGGCACGGGCAGCGGCGCCACCTTCGGCACGCCGCTGTTCGGCGCGGGAGCGCTGAGCGTGGATGTCGCCGGCTCCTATTCCACCACACCCGCCGATCCGGCCGCCCAGGCGGCGACCTCGGGCAGCGGCGCGGGGTTGAGCGTCACCTGCACCTGGGCCCCGTGGCAGCCGCTCCAGGACGGCGACTGGGTGTTCCTGGCCGGCATCGGCGGGATGAGCGCCCTCAATTCCACCCCG
>JAKAFA010000235.1 GCA_021818185.1 Pseudomonadota bacterium
TGGGGTGGCAGACCCTGGGATCCCTGCAGAAGCGGATCAAGGGGTGCGACAAGCAGATGCGCGCCGATCCCCATGCCTTCGGCTCGGACGAATACGTCAATCTCGAACTCTACCTCGCCTGGCGGGGTAACGGGTTGCCGGTGGAGACGCCCGCGGTCCGCAAATAGACGCCGCCTCGACGATATTCGGCAAGGACGAACACCCATGCTCACCCGACGCGATTTCCTCCAGGTGGCGGCGGCCACGGCCGCCGCCCTGCCCGGGGGCCTGGCCCGCGCCGCCGACAATGGCGCCGTCACCCAGGACGATCTGCTGGCCTTCAAGCCGGTCGGCCAGGTCACCCTGCTCAATTTCTGCGACATCCACGCGCAGCTCGTCCCCCTCTATTACCGGGAGCCGGCGATCAATTTGGGCGTGGGCGCCGCCCGCGGCCTGCCGCCGCATCTGACCGGCAAGGATTTCCTCACCTATTTCGGGCTGAAGGCCGGCACGCGCGCGGCGTACATGTTCACGTGCGACGACTTCACCGCCCTGGCCCGCCGTTACGGCCGGGTTGGCGGCGTCGACCGCATCGCCACCCTGGTCAAGGCCATTCGCGCGGAGCGGCCCGGCAACACCCTGCTCCTCGATTCCGGCGACACCTGGCAAGGCTCGTACACGGCGCTCAAAGCCGGTGGCGAGGACATGGTCGGCGTCATGCGGCATCTCGGCGTCGACGCCATGACGGGCCATTGGGAATTCACCTACGGCAACGACCGGGTGAAGGAACTGGCGTCCAAACTGGGCTTCCCGTTCCTCGCCAGCAACGTCCGGGACACCGAGTGGGACGAAGAGGTGTTCGCCCACACCGCCTTCTTCGACCGCGGCGGCGTCAAGGTCGCGGTGATCGGCCAGGCCTTCCCCTATACGCCCATCGCCAACCCGCGATGGATGATCCCGACATGGTCCTTCGGCATCCGCGAAAGCGAGATGCAGCAGCGGGTCGATGCCGCCCGGGCGGCCGGCGCCCAACTCGTGGTGATGCTCAGCCACAACGGGTTCGACACCGACCGCAAGATGGCCCAACAGGTCAAGGGGATCGACGTCATCCTGACCGGCCACACCCACGACGCCATCCCCGCGGCGATCAAGGTCGGCTCGACGCTGCTGGTGGGGGCGGGTTCCCATGGCAAGTTCCTTGCCCGTCTGGATCTTGACGTCCGGGATGGCAAGGTCGCCGACTATGCCTTCAAGCTGATCCCGGTATTGGCCGACGTGATCGCGCCGGATCAGGACATGGCGGCCCTGGTCGCCAATATCCGCGAGCCGCACAAGGCCGAACTCGGCCGCGTCCTCGGCCGCGCGGACTCGCTGCTGTACCGCCGCGACAACCTCAACGGCACGTTCGACGACCTGATCTGCGACGCCCTGCTCCAGGAGCGCGATGCCGAAATCGCCCTGTCCCCGGGCTTCCGCTGGGGCGCGACGCTGCTGCCGGGACAGGCCATCACGCTGGAGGACGTCTACAACCAGACCGCCATCACCTACCCGGCCGCCTATCGCAACGCGATGACGGGCAAGACGCTCAAGGAGACGCTGGAGGGCGTGGCCGACAACCTCTTCAACCCCGACCCCTATTACCAGCAGGGCGGGGACATGGTCCGTGTCGGCGGCATGAGCTACACCATCGCCCCCGACCAACCCCTGGGCAAGCGCATCACCGACATGCGCCTGACCCGTACCGGCAAGCCGATCGACCCGGCCAAGACCTATACCGTGGCCGGCTGGGCCTCGGTCACCAAGGGCACCGAAGGCCCCCCGATCTGGGACGTGGTCACCCAGTACGTCGCCGGCAAGAGCGTCGTGACGGTGCCCGAAAGGCAACGCGTCAAGGTCGTCGGCATTTAAGCGCAGGCTGGAGAATCCCCATGAGCGACCTCCCCATTACTACCATCGTCGGCGGCGCGGGCTTTCTCGCGGGCGGCATCTTCGGCGCCGTCGCCAACAGGACCCATTTTTGCACCATGGGCGCCATCTCCGACATCGTCTTCATGGACGACTGGCGCCGCATGCGCTCGTGGCTGCTGGCCATCGCCGTGGCCATCCTGGCCACCCAGGCGATGAACACGGCCGGCCTGATCGACACCGGCAAGTCCATCTACCTGACCCCCAATTTGGGCTGGCTGGGCGCCATCGTCGGCGGCCTGCTGTTCGGCTTCGGCATGACCATGGCAGGGGGGTGCGGCAACAAGACGCTGGTGCGGATCGGCGGCGGAAACCTCAAATCCGTGGTGGTGCTGCTGGTCATCGGAATCTTCGCCTACATGACGCTGCGCGGGCTGATCGCCGTGGGCCGCGTCCAAATGGAGGCGGCGGCCAACATCAATCTGGCCAACCGCGGGCTGACGAGCCAGGGCCTTCCGGACATGCTGGCGGCAATCACCGGCCTGGCGCCGACGGCGGCCCATTGGGCCATCGCCGCACCGCTCGCGGGGGCGCTGCTTCTGTTCTGCTTCGCCGACCGCGACTTCCGCACCTCGCCCGCCAACCTGATCGCCGGTCTGGTGGTCGGCCTCATGGTTCCCACCGGCTGGTGGATAACCGGCGTGCTGGGCAACGACGACTTCTCGCCCACCGCGCTGGCGTCCTTCACCTTCATCGCCCCCATCGGCGACAGCGTGGAATACCTGATGACCTATTCCGGAGCCACCATCAATTTCGGCATCGCCACGGTGGGCGGGGTCATCGCGGGATCGTTCGTGATGGCGGTGGCGAGCAGCACCTTCCGGTTCGAGGGCTTCACCGATACCGCCGACACCATGCGGCACCTGATCGGCGCGGCGATCATGGGCGTCGGCGGCGTGCTGGCCCTGGGCTGCACCATCGGCCAGGGCCTGACCGGCATGTCCACGCTGGCGGCCGGCTCGCTGCTGGCCCTGCTGTCCATCCTGACCGGGGGCGTGCTGGGACTGAAATACCTGGAGCAGGGCAGCCTGGGCGGCGCGCTGCGTGCGGTTCTGGTCCGGGGCTGACCCGGGAGGGAGGGAATCGTGGCCGTTTTCGACGTCTCCCTGGGGGCGGCATTCGGCGCCGGTGTGCTGAGTTTCGCTTCGCCCTGCGTGCTGCCCCTGGTTCCCGCCTATTTGTGCTTCCTGGGGGGCGTGTCGCTGGATCGCCTGAACGAGCGCGGTACGGCGGCGTTCGATCCCAACGTGGCGGCATCGGCGGCCGCGTTCGTGGTCGGCTTCGCCGCCGTCTTCGTGGCCCTGGGAGCCTCGGCCTCGGCAATCGGCACGCTGCTGGCCGGCAACATGCGTTGGCTGTCGCTGGCGGCCGGCGGGGCGATCATCGTACTGGGCATCCATTATTGCGGCCTGGTTCGACTGCCCTTGCTGGACGGCGACAAGCGCGTCCATGTGGCGCAACGGCCGGCCGGCCTGCTGGGGGCGTTCCTCGTCGGGCTGGCCTTCGCCTTCGGCTGGACGCCCTGCGTCGGCCCCGTGCTGGCGACCATCCTGATGATTGCCGCCAGACGGGACAGCGTGGCGGACGGCACCCTGCTGCTCGCGGCCTATGCCGCGGGACTGGGCGTGCCGTTCCTCGCCGCCGCGGTCGCCACCAGGCCCTTCCTGGCCTGGACACGGCGGTTCCGGCGCCATCTGCGCCTTGTCGAATTGTCCATCGGTGGCCTGCTGATCGCCACGGGCGCCCTGGTCCTGACCGGAGGGCTCGCCGACGTGGCGAACTGGCTGGGCGGCGCCCTGCCGGCGTTAGCCAAAGCGGGGTAGCCGGCTAGGGAATCCGCAACCGCAACACTTAGCGTTAAGACCTTTTGGGAGGAAAAACCATGAAACTGATCTCGGCCGCCTGGCTGGCGGTGGCTCTCGTGTCCACGGCTCCCGCACTGGCGGAAGACCTTGCCAATCCCAAGCCGGACTGGGATCACCCGCGCAAGCTGGTGCTCCAGTTGGACTCGGCCGATCCCAAGAAAATGAACCTGATCCTCAACAATGCCCTGAATTCGCAAAACTTTTATGGCCAGGACAACGTCAAGATCGCCATCGTCGCCTTCGGCCCTGGGCTGCACGCGGTGTTGAAGGATTCGCCGGTGGCGGACCGTGTGTCGGCGGCGGAATACGCCCATGTCGAGTTCCTGGCCTGCGGCCAGACCATGAAGACCATGCACAAGACCGTCGACGACCTGCTGCCCGGAGTGACGAAGACCGAAGCCGGCGTGCCGACGCTGATCGAGCGCCAGCTCAAAGGATGGACCTATATCGCGCCATGACGGTGAAAACGCCGACGTGGACACGCTGCATCGCGGTCGTCGCCGCCCTCACCCTCCGGGGTACGGGCATCGCGGCGACCGCGCAAGCGGCCAGTGCCGACGGGCAATACCGCGCCGACCGGGCCGCCGCCGGCCCGGTTGACCTGCGCAACTCCATCGCCGCCGCGGCGGCCGCCGGCAAACGTTTTGCCGTGGTGTGGGAGCAGAGCGGATGCTCCTACTGCCGTGAGATGGAGACCGCCTATTTCCCAAACCCTCGGATCGGCGGCTGGATCTATCGCCACTTCGCCATCGTTACACTCGACCTGCACGGCAGCCGTGCGATAACCGACTTCGACGGCAGCGTACACCCGGAGAGCGCGCTGGCGCGCAAGTACGCCGTCCACCTCACCCCCACCATCCAATTTTTCCCGAAGGACCCCAAGGATGTCGCCGGGCGCTCGGGCCCCGACATCGAGGTGGCGCGCATGCCCGGCCTGCTGGAGGCGAAGGATTTCCTTGCCATGTTCCAATGGGTGGCGGACGGGCACGGCGAGGACTTCGGCACATTCAGCCGGCGACAGGCCGAGGCAGGCGGAAATTCCCCCTGAAAAAGACGACGAACCGGCAACGCGAAAGCCGCTGTTTCCTATTCGGAATCAGCGGCTTGGGTTTGGTTGCGGGGGCAGGATTTGAACCTGCGGCCTTCAGGTTATGAGCCTGACGAGCTACCGGGCTGCTCCACCCCGCGTTTGATTTTTGAGGGATCGCGATAGGTTTTGTCGCTTTCTTGGAAGACCTGGCAGCGACCTACTCTCCCGTGCCTTAAGGCACAGTACCATGGGCGCGGAGGGTTTTCACGGCCGAGTTCGGGATGGGATCGGGTGTTTACCCCTTCGCCATGACCACCAGGTCGTCGAAGGAAGCGACATCTGATCTTTGTCTGGTTTGCTGAAGGCGCATGTGTTTTAGGCGGGCTTGCCGCTGCGCGGGAGCGATCAAGCCGATCGAGCGATTAGTACCGGTTAGCTTCACGTGTTGCCACGCTTCCACACCCGGCCTATCGACGTGGTGGTCTTCCACGGCTCTCGAGGGAGACCTTGTTTTGAGGGGAGCTTCCCGCTTAGATGCATTCAGCGGTTATCTCGTCCGCACTTAGCTACCCGGCGGTGCCGCTGGCGCGACAACCGGTACACCAGAGGTGCGTCCATCCCGGTCCTCTCGTACTAGGGACAGGTCCTCTCAAGTCTCCGACACCCATGGTAGATAGGGACCGAACTGTCTCACGACGTTCTAAACCCAGCTCACGTACCACTTTAATCGGCGAACAGCCGAACCCTTGGGACCTGCTCCAGCCCCAGGATGTGATGAGCCGA
>JAKAFA010000021.1 GCA_021818185.1 Pseudomonadota bacterium
TGGCCGAAGGCGGCATGGGCCATCACCAGGGTCTGCATCGCCATGGAATTCTCTTCCATGATGTAGCTGATGCACGGGCTGGAATTGATGACGATCTCGTAGGCCAAGCCGCGCATGCCCTTGCGGTACAGGGTCTCGTCCTGGGCGAAGCGCTTGCCGAACGACCAGTGGCGGTACATCAGCGGCAGGCCGATGGAGGAATAGGCGTCGAGCATCTGCTCGGCGGTGATCACCTCGATCTGGTTGGGATAGATGTCGAGGCCCAGTTCGTGCCGTGCGATCTCCTCGATGGCGTCGTAGGTCCGCCACAGCCGGTCGAAATCCCAGTCGGCGGTGGTGAACAGCATGTCCTTGGGGGCGGTGGTCGCGGCGCTCATGGCGCACCTCCGGCGGCGTTGGCGCGGTCCTTCGAGAACAGGTCGCGGAACACCGGGAAGATCTGGCTGCGCACCCGCACCTTGCGCATGGCCATGTTGCCGCCCGGCTTGGCCACCTGCTTGTAGGTGCGCCACAGGTCGGTTTCCCGTCCCAGCCAGTCCTTGTACTCGGCGCCCACCTCGATATAGGCGAAGTACTGACAGACCGGCAGGATGACGTTCTGGAGCAGCGACAGGGCGTGCGGATTATCCGACGAGGTGTTGTCGCCGTCCGAGGCCTGGGCCGCATAGATGTTCCAGTCGCCCGGCGGATAGCGTTCCTCCACCACCCGCTTCATCTCGGTCAGCGCCGTCGAGACCACCGTGCCGCCGGTTTCAGTCGAATAGAAGAAGGTGTCCTCGTCCACCTCCTTGGCTTCGTGGGTGTGGCGGATGAACACGATGTCCACATGCCGGTAGCGCCGGTTCAGGAACAGGTAGAGCAGCATGAAGAACCGCTTGGCCAAGTCCTTCATGTGCTCGGTCATCGAGCCCGATACGTCCATCAGGCAGAACATCACCGCCTGGGTGATGGGTTTGGGGACCTGCTCGAAACGATTGTAGCGCACGTCGAGCGGATCGATGTAGGGCACCCGGCGCGACCGGGCGACCAGCCCGTCGAAGCGCAGGCGCAGTTCCGACAGCCGTTCCGGGTCCTCGCCGGATTCCTCCAGGGCGCGGATCTCCTCCTCCAGGCGGCGCATGTCGTCGGGCTTGGGCCGGCGCAGCGCGATGCGCCGCGACAGCGAATTGCGCATGGTGCGCACCAGGTTGAGGTTGGCCGGCGAGCCCGATACCGAAAACCCGGCCCGTGCCAGGGAATGGGATTCCGACTGGCGCATCTTGGTCTTGACCAGATCGGGCAGTTCCAGGTCATCAAGGAAGATGTCCAGGAATTCGTCCTTGGACAGCAGGAACTGGAAGTCGTCCACCCCCTCGCCGTCGGGGCTGCCCTCCGAGCCGCTGCCGCTGCCGCCGCCGGATGGCGGCCGGGGGATCAGATCGCCCTCGACATATTCCTTGTTGCCCGGCACCACATGGTCGCGCGTCCCGCCCTGGGACGAGCGGCGGAAGGCCGGCTCGCGCAGGCCGTCCATGGGGATCGAGATGCGCTCGCCGCCGACGATGTCGGTGATCGAGCGCTCGCCCGACGCCTCGCGCACCGCCTTCAGGATCTGCTGGCGGGCCCGGCGCAGGAACCTCTGCCGGTTGGCGAGGCTCTTGCCTTTGGGATTGAGCCGGCGGTCGATGATGTTCATGGGGTGATTCCTTCGTTGGCCTCGGGCGCCGGCGCGGGAAGCCGCCCGCCGGGCTGCCGCGTCGGCGGGACTGCGCGGGCGCTCAACGCGCCGGTGGCTGGCATGGCTCGCTCCATCTCGCCCGAGGCTCCTGTTTCACTCCATCATCCCGCCTGCTTCACCCGCATGTACCATTCCACCAGGCGGCGGACCTGGCGCTCGGTGTAGCCGCGGCTCATCATCCGCTCCACGAATTCGTGGTGCTTCTTCTCGCTTTCCGAGTCCTTCTTCGAGCCGAAGCTGATGACCGGCAGCAAGTCCTCGACCTGGCTGAACATCCGCTTCTCGATGACCTCGCGGATCTTCTCGTACGAGGTCCACGACGGGCGGCGCCCGCCGCCGGCCGCCCGCGCCCTGAGCGCGAACTTGACCACCTCGTTGCGGAAGTCCTTGGGGTTGGCGATGCCCGCCGGCTTCTCGACCTTGGACAGCTCCTGGTTCAGCAGGTCGCGGTTGAGCAACTGGCCGGTATCGGGGTCCTTGAAGTCCTGGTCCTCGATCCAGGCGTCGGCGTAGTCGATATAGCGGTCGAACAGGTTCTGGCCGTAATCGTGATAGGATTCCAGATAGGCCTTCTGGATCTCGTTGCCGATGAATTCGGCATAGCGCGGCGCCAGCTCGCCCTTGATGAACTCCAGGTAGCGCTTCTCGATGTCCTCGGGGAACTGCTCGCGGCGGATGGCCAGTTCCAGCACGTACATCAGGTGGACCGGATCGGCCGCCACCTCGGTGGTGTCGTAGTTGAAGGTCGAGGACAGCACCTTGAAGGCGAAGCGGGTGGAGATGCCGTCCATGCCCTCGTCCACGCCGGCCGCGTCGCGGTATTCCTGCATGGGCTTGGCCTTGGGGTCGGTCTCCTTGACGTTCTCGCCGTCATAGACCCGCATCTTCGAGAACAGGTTGGAGTTCTCGTGCTCCTTGAGCCGCGACAGTACCGAGAAGCGGGCCAGCATCTCCATGGTCGACGGGGCGCAAGGCGCCTCGGCCAGTTCGGAGTTGTGGATCAGCTTCTCGTAGATCTTCTGCTCCTCGGCGACCCGCAGGCAGTAGGGAACCTTGGTGACGCAGATACGGTCGATGAAGGCTTCGTTGTTGCGGTTGTTCTTGAAAGTCTGCCACTCGGCCTCGTTGGAATGGGCCAGCACGATGCCCTGGAACGGCATGGCGCCGATGTTCTCGCTGCCGACGTAATTGCTCTCCTGTGTCGCGGTCAGCAGCGGGTGGAGCATCTTGATGGGGGCCTTGAACATCTCGACGAATTCCAGAAGCCCCTGGGTGCAGCGGTTGAGCCCGCCCGAGAAGCTGTAGGCGTCGGGATCGTTCTGGCTGAACATTTCCAGCTTGCGGATGTCGACCTTGCCCACCAGGGTCGAGATGTCCTGGTTGTTCTCGTCGCCCGGTTCGGCCTTGGCGACGGCGATCTGCTTCAGGCGCGAGGGGTAGACCTTCACCACCTTGAATTTCGAGATGTCGCCGCCGAATTCCTCCAGCCGCTTGACCGCCCACGGGCTCATCAGGCCGGGCAGGCGCCGTTCGGGGATGCCGTAGCGGTCGGCCAGGACCGGACCCATGGTTTCCGGGTCGAACAGGCCCAGCGGGCTTTCGAACAGCGGGCTGACCTCCTTGCCGGCCTTCAGTGCGTAGATGGGGTGATGCTCCATCAGCGCCTTCAGCCGTTCGGCCAGGGAGGACTTGCCGCCGCCCACCGGCCCCAGCAGATAGAGGATCTGCTTGCGCTCCTCCAGCCCCTGCGCCGCATGGCGGAAATAGCCCACGATCCGCTCGATGGTTTCTTCCATGCCGAAGAAATCGGCGAAGGCGGGATAGATCTTGATGGTGCGATTCATGAACACCCGCGACAGCCGGGCGTCCTGGGCGGTGTCCACGATCTCCGGCTCGCCGATGGCAGCGATCATCCGCTCGGCGGCGGAGGCGTAGAACATGGGGTCGTCACGGCACCCTTCGAGGTAGTCGAGCAGCGTCATCTCGACGTCCTTACGACCCTCGTAGGCCCGCGCGTAACGGGTGAAGATATCGTCGGCCGCGTACATCGTTCACTCCATCCTGAGGGTCCAGAAGGCAGGCCCCGAGGCGGGAACCCGGCGGCTTCCGGCCCGCCCGCAGCCGGCCGGAAAGCCGTTCCTTCTCATCACATGCTCATTGCAGCGCCTAAATTCACCGGTGCCCGCTACGGTTTCTCCGGCATGCCTCCGGCCTGGCGAGGATAACCCTACCCCGTCGGGCCAGCCGGGCCGGCCGGCAGAATCCGGCCGGCCATCCGTTTGCCGACCAAATCCCAGGGAAGTCTGCATCTGGTCTTCCTCCCAGCGGCTGCGTTGCAGTCTTATTCTTACCCGAAGGTCCTTAACGAGTTGCTCGCGAGGCGTGGCCCCTATGCGTTTCCCTCACATCTCGTTGGGGTATTCCGCCGACCTGGCGGGCGGACGGCGGCATCCGCGCCTCCTCCCGACGGAGACGGAAAACTGCGGACACGCGCGAGATCCGGCCGATCGCCCCTGCGCTGTCAAATGTTGGGCCGAAGAGGGGGGGAAACAACCCGGTGGACGCCGGGAGCCCCCAATGGGGGAGGTGCGTCCCGGTCATCGGTCGAGGCCGCTTGGCCGCCGGTCGGGGGAGGGGCGGCGCCGGTCGGCAGCGCGGTTGCCGTACCGGCACGCCGGCCTATACTGGGGCGGCATCCCGGAGAGCCCGTTCATGGCCACCACCCCGACTTTCGCCCTGCCGGCCGGCTTCCTCGGCATCACTCGGGGCGATCCCGCCGCCCGCTTTGTGGTGGCGGGCTTTCCCTTCGATCTCGGCACCACCAACCGGGCCGGCGCCCGCTCGGGTCCGGCGGCGATCCGCGCCGCCAGCCGCATGCTGGTGGACGGCGACAATCCGGCCGTCTGGCGCGATCCGGCCCGCCTGGACCTGGCCGATATCGGCGACGTGGCGCCGGCGCTGGGCGACATCGCCGCCTCGCTGGCCCGCTTCGAGGACCAGGCCGCGGCCTTCCGCCATCTGGTCGCCCTGGGCGGCGACCATACGATAACCTTGGCCCTGCTGCGCGCCCAGGTCCGCCGGCTGGGCCGGCCGGTCGGGCTGGTCCATTTCGACGCCCACCTCGACACTTGGCCCGACAATTTCGGCCAGAGCCTGGCCCACGGCTCGGTGTTCCGCCACGCTTTGGACGAGGGCCTGGTCGAGCCGCGCCGCATGGTGCAGGTGGGCATCCGCTCGCCGGTCGCCCGCGAGATTCATGCCTGGACCACCGGCCAGGGGGTGACCATCCTGGACGCCGAATCCGTCCACCTGTCCAACCCGGCCGCGGTGGCGGAACGTATCCGCGCCGTGGTGGCGGGCGGACCGGTCTATCTGTCCTTCGACATCGACGCGCTGGACCCGTCGCAGGCCCCCGGCACCGGCACGCCCGAGGTCGGCGGCCTGTTCACCTGGCAGGCCATGTCCATCCTGCGCCGGCTGGGCGGGCTCGACTGGGTGGGAATGGACGTGGTCGAGGTGGCGCCGGCCTACGACGTGGCGGAGATCACCGCCCTGGCTGCCGCCTCCCTGGCCTGGCAATACCTGAGCCTGTTCGAATAGGCCGGCGGCTTGGGGCGCTCCCGCACGCATCCGGCAATTTAACAGAGTATTAACCCCTTCTGCCCCGCCGCCGCCTGTATACCGGGGCGCGAAGGGGAGGTGCCGCCATGCGACTTGCCACCACACGCTCGGGTCTGGCTTTGCTGGTGGGCGCGACGGCGGCCGGTGTCGTCGCCCTGGCCGCGGTGGATGTCGCCGCCGTGCTGGCCGCCGCCCGCCTGGACTTCGCCGACCAGGCCGCCGCCTGAACGAGCGTCAAGGAGCCCCGCATGAGGACCTGCGCCTGCGACCACTGCGACGCCGTCACCCGTTGCCGGGTCCCCCACGACCGGGTGTTGATGGCCCGCGTCCTCCATCGCCTGGAAACGGATGGCCGCGACGCGCCTCTCTGCCGCCATTTGCGCCGCTATGTCGACGCCCCTTCCTGCCTGGTGCGCGACGGCCACGTCGATCTATGAAGGATGAAAATTTCATCATCCAAGGCTTGCCCCCCATTCCCGTGGGGTGCATAGTTCGGGCCAGACGCACACGCACGTGCCCTTGGCCCTCGCGGGGGCTGAGTACCGTCGGACGCGTCCTTTTTGGTGGAGAGCCGGTCACCCGTGGACCGGCAGCCCCCTTAAGGGAGGTGGACATGGTCGAGACCCGCGAGATGGTCTTTTCCCTCCAGGCCCCGTCGAGTATGTGACGGCGGTTTCGCGCGGCCCCCTCGGGTCGCGCCGCCGCCGTGACGCCCAACGCCCGCTTCGGTCCGCTGCGGCCCGGAGCCGTGTCGCCTTTTGCCGGGGAGGAGGGACGCCCCATGACCGCCCATCGTCAATTCGCCCGCCACATCCGTCCGGTGGCCGCGCCGCGCCGCCGGGCGAGTGCCCGCCTGTGGCCGGCTCGCCGCCTGGCGGCCGGCCTGCCCGGCACCGTCCTTGGCGGTGCTGCCGCGCCCCGTTTGCCCAGCGTCGCCGAGGTGGTGGCCGCCCAGGCGCCGCCCGTGCCGCTGCATTGCCTGCGCCCGGTCACCCTGGAGGCGGCTTCGCGCCGCTTCGTCGGCGCCTTTCCGGGCTCCGTCCTCTATGCGGTCAAGTGCAACCCCCAGCCGGCGGTGCTGCGCGCCCTGTGGGCAGGCGGGGTGCGCCATTTCGACGCCGCGTCCGCCGCCGAGGTGGCGCTGGTCCGCGGCCTGCTGCCCGCCGCCCGGATTCATTTCATGCACCCGGTCAAGGCCCGGCCGGCCATCGCCGATGCCTGCCGCGGCTATGGCGTGCGCGACTTCGCGGTGGACAGCGCCGACGAGATCGCCAAGGTGCTGGAGGAAGCGGGTGGCCGGCCGGTCGGGCTGATGGTCCGCCTGGCTCTGCCCAAGGGGGGCGCGGTCTGGGACCTGTCGGGCAAGTTCGGCGCGCCGCCCGCCGAGGCGGCCTCCCTGCTGCGGCAAGCCCGCGCCGTGGCCGGCCGCTGCGGCCTGACCTTCCATGTCGGCAGCCAGTGCCTGGACCCGGGGGCCTGGGAGCGCGCGTTGCTGCTGGCCGGGTCGGTGATCGCCGAGGCCGGCACGGCTCCCGACGTCCTGGATGTCGGCGGCGGATTCCCGGTGCCTTATGATGATGCCGTGCCGCCGCCCCTCGACGATTTCGTCGCCGCCATCCGTCGCGGAGTCGCCCGCCTGGGCCTGGGGCCTTCGACCGAACTATGGTGCGAACCCGGCCGCGCCCTGGTGGCCGAGGCCGAATCGGTGGTGGTGCAGGTCTTGGCCCGCAAGGGTGACGCCCTCCATGTCAATGACGGCATTTACGGCAGCCTGTCCGACGCCGGCCCGCCGGGATTTCGCTTCCCGGTGCGGCCGGTCGCCGCCATCGGCGGCCCGTGGATGCCGTTCACGGTGTTCGGCCCGACCTGCGATTCCATGGATCGCCTGAAGGAGCCCTGGTGGTTGCCGGCGGGGATCGGCGAGGGCGACTGGATCGAGGTGGGCAATATTGGCGCCTATGGCCAGGCATTGCGGACGGGATTCAACGGCTTTGACCGGGCCTTGCTGGCCGAGGTGCGGGACGGGCCGGTGCCGGTCGCCGCCGCCCGGCCGGGCGCGCGCGTGGCCTGAAGGGAATGCAAGGGGACGTTAGGGGATTGCAGCCATGGAGAACACCTTTCCCGCCTTCGCGGGGCGTATCGTCATCATCGGTTTCGGCAGCATCGGCCAGGGTGTCCTGCCCCTGATCCTGCGCCATCTGGCCGTGCCGTCGGAACGCATCGTCATCGTCACCGCCGACGAGCGCGGCCACGCCGTGGCCGATGCCTACGGCGTGCGTTTCGTCAACGATCCGCTGACCCCCGACAATTATCGCGACCGGCTGGCGCCTCTGCTGGGCGAAGGCGATTTTCTGCTCAACCTCTCGGTAGACGTCTCGTCGCTGGCGCTGGTGGAATTGGCCTGGGAGCGGGGCGCCTTCTACCTCGACACCTGCATCGAGCCGTGGGCCGGCGGCTACACCGATCCCGCCCTCACGCCCTCGCAGCGCTCCAATTATGCCCTGCGCGAGGCGGCGCTGGCCCTGGGCCGCCACGGCGCCGGGCGGCCGACCGCCCTGGTGACCCACGGGGCCAATCCCGGCCTGGTCAGCCATCTGGTCAAGCAGGCGCTGCTGGACGTCGCCCGCGATACCGGTGTGGCGGCGCCGGTTCCCGCCGGCCGCTCCGAATGGGCGGATCTGGCGCGGCGGCTGGGAATCAAGGCCATCCACATCGCCGAACGCGATACGCAGGTTGCGGCCGGCCGCCCCAAAGCGGTGGGGGAATTCGTCAACACCTGGTCGGTCGAGGGATTCGTCGGCGAGGGCCTGCAACCGGCCGAACTGGGGTGGGGCACCCACGAGCGCCACTGGCCGGACGACGCCCGCCGCCACGAGACCGGCCGCGATTGCGCCATCTACCTGATGCGCCCCGGCGCCGCCACCCAGGTGCGCAGTTGGGCACCGGCTGCCGGGCCGTTCCATGGCTTCCTCATTACCCACAGCGAGGCCATTTCCATCGCCGATTACTTCACGGTGGCCGAGGGTGGGCGGGCCGCCTATCGTCCGACCGTACATTACGCCTACCATCCCTGCGATGACGCGGTGCTGTCGCTGCATGAACTGGCCGGGGGCGGCTGGCGGATGCAGCCCGAAATGCGGCTGATGGGCGCCGAGATCACCGCCGGCGTGGACGAACTGGGCGTGCTGCTGATGGGCCATGTCAAAGGCGCCTATTGGTACGGCTCGCAATTGTCCATCGCCGAGGCGCGCCGTCTGGCCCCCCACAACAACGCCACCGCCCTCCAGGTCACCGCCACGGTGCTGGCCGGCATGGCCTGGGTGCTGGAAAACCCCCGCCGCGGGCTGGTGGAACCGGACGAGATGAATTACCGCCGCATCCTCGATCTCTGCCGTCCCTATCTGGGCCGGCTCGTCGGCGCCTATACCGACTGGACGCCGCTGGCCGGCCGCGGCGCGCTGTTCCCCGAGGACGTGGACCGCGACGATCCCTGGCAGTTCAAGAATTTCCGGGTGATGTGAGGCGGCGCTTGGCCGCTGCCAGCACCGTCAGGGTATCGGCCATGCGGGCGATGGCGTGGTCCCACGAGCCGTCGGGGGTCGGGGCGAATACCCGGACGGTCGGGTACCACGGGGTCGATTCCCGGCCCTCGGGCCAGCGCCAGTCGGCGTTGCGGGGCAGCACGACCCAGACCGGCTTGCCCATGGCGGCGGCGATGTGCGCCTCGGCGGTGTCGCCGGCCACCACCAGATCCAGGCCGGCGATGCGCGCCGCGATGTCGGCGTAATCGGCGCAGCCCGGGGTCAGATCCTCGATGAAGGCGCGGGCGCCGGTGGCCGTCAGGTCGTGGGCGCGCGGGCCGCCTTGCAGGCTGGCCAGGGCCACCCCCGGCACGGCCGCCAGATCGAGAAGACGGGTGAGCGGGCAGGCGCGGTCGCCCGGCCGCCCGGCCCAGGCCAGCCCGACTCGCAGGGCAGAGCCGGCGGCCGGACGCATCGGCGCCATATCCTCGGGCAGATGGAGATAGGGAACGTCGCGCGGCAGGCCGGACGTGGTCGTGCCCAGCAGCCGCGGCAGGTCGGCCAGGGCGACGGTCAGCTCGCACGCGGGCGGCATCTCGCCGCGCGGCACCACCGCCTCGACCCCGGGCAGGGGGGCGAGCAGGCGGGCCAGTTCGGGAACGCATTCCACCGTCGCCAGGGCGCCACGGCGGGCCAGTTGCGGCAGGAAGCGGGCCAGCATCACCGTGTCGATGGCGTCGCCCTCGTCGCGCACCAGGATGGTGCGGGCGGCACAATCGCCGCCGTCCCACGTCTGGCTGGCCGGCGGAGAGGCGGCCGGACGCGGGCGATGCTCCGACAGGGCGAGGCCGGGGCCGATCTCCCCCAGCTTCAGCAGGATCTTGCCCAGTTCCCAGCGGCGGGCCGGATCGGGGCGCAGCGCCAGCGAGCGCTCCAGCAGCGCTCTCGCGGCCGGAGCGTCGCCGCGGGCCTGCTCCAGCAGGGCATGGTTGAACAGCAGGTCGGGATCGTCGGACGCTCCCGCGTGGCCCATGGCGCGGCGCAGCGAGTCCCCCGCTTCGTCCAGCCGGCCGAGGTCGCGCAGGGCATTGGCCAGATTGGCCCGGGCGGCCGGCATTTCCTGTACCGCCAGCGCCCGGCGGGAACAGGCGACCGCCGCCTCCAGGCGGCCGACCCGGCGCAGCAGGACCGCCAGATTGGCGTTGGCCTCGACATTGGCGGGATCGCGGACCAGGGCGCGGCCATAGGCCTGGGCGGCGCCTTCGAGATTGCCGGCCCGCTGGGCCGCGGCGCCCTCGGCGGCCAGCATTCCGGCATCGCGCCGTGCCGCCGCCGGATCGACCGGCGGCAGATCGTCGGGATGGGGGGCGCCGTAATGGCCGGCGCCATAAAAGGCGATGGGGGGCACCTCGGGGGCCAGGGCCAGCACGGTGCCGGGCCGGCCATCGAAATCCTCAAGCCGCCCGGTCCGTCGCGGGCCGGGGAACTGCAGCAGGCGATAGCCGGCATCGGCCAGAAGCCGCGCGGCGCTACCATTCTCGCGGTGGTCGAACACCAATACGGCCGCCTGGAACAGGGCCAGGCCTTCCCACAGGCCGCGCAACGCCGGTTCTTCGCAGCCCACCTCGCCCAGACGCACCACCAGCCGGCGGCCGGCGAGGTCCGGCCGCTCGGCCAGCAGCAGGTCCAGGGGGACCACCGGCACCGGAGCGGCGACCCAGTCGGGCAGGGCGAACAATCGCCGCCCGCGGCGCGGCCGGGCGGCCACCACCGCCTGTCCGGCGGCGTCGCCGGTGGCGGCCGCCACCACCTCGGCCCGCGCCGCAATCCCGGCTTCGGCCAGCCGGGCGCGCAGGCGTCCGGCGTCGGTGGCATGCGGCTCCAACGCCAGCACCCGCACGTCGCCCGAGGGGTGGCTGGCGGCCTCCAGGGTGAGGGCTCCGGCGCCGGGGCCCACGTCGATCAGCAGGTCGCCGGCGGCCAGATGGGCCGCCAGCATCGCCCGGTGCGCCACCAAGGGGTCGGCGGCCGCCTGGGCTTCAGCCTCCCGCAATTGGGCCAGGCGAAGGTCGAGGGCGGCCAGGGCCTGGTCGACCGGCGCGGTCCAATCGCCGGGCCGTGCCTGCCGGAACAGCCGCATTCCCGGATACCACGGGCAATCTTCGCGCCCTCGCATCCAGCGGGGATCGGCATCTGCGGGCAGCAGCACCCAGGCCGGCCTGCCCATGGCGGCGGCCAGGTGGGCCACCATGGAATCGGCGGTGATCACCAGATCCATCTCGGCGATGCGGGCGGCAAGGTCGGCGAAATCGCCGATGGTGGGGGAAAGGTCGCAGATCAGGGCCGGATGGGCCAGGGTGGCCAGATCCTGGGCGCGCGGGCCGGTCTGGAGGGAATAGACCGCCGCCTCCGGCCGGGTCAGCAGCGGCATCAGGGCGGCGAAGGGAATCTGGTATTCCCGCTGCTCGCCGATCCAGGCCAGCCCCACTTTGAGCCGGCTGCCGGGCGGCGCCTGGATCGGCCGCCGCCGGTCGGCCGGGGGGGGCAGATAGGCCGGCTCGGCGGGGATGGTCGCCAGGGTGGTTCCGAACAATGCCGGCAGGTCGGACAGTGCCGCGTTGAGGTCGAAGCTCAGCCCCGCGGGCACCGGCTGGCCCATGGCCAGGACGCGGTCCACACCGTCCAGCCCGGCCAGCAGGCCCGCCAGTTGTGGCTGGACCGCCAGCACCACGCGGGCGCCCCGTTCGGCCACCAGGCGGGCATAGCGGGCGAACTGGATGGTGTCGGCCAGCAGGTGTTCGGCGAACAGCAGGATGATCCGGCCGGCGCAATCGCCGCCGTCCCAGCGTTCACCCGGCATCGCGGGCCGTTCGAGTCCCATGGCCGGCCAGCGGGAGTCCCAGTCGCGCCAGGCGTCCGGCAGGTCGCCGGTCAGCCAGCCCAGGCGGGCGCGGCCGAACCGCGCGGCGGCATTGTCCTCCTCCAGCGCCAGGGCGTGGTCGTATTGTTCGGCCGCTTCGGCGACGCGGCCCAGGCGGGCCAGGGACTGGCCCAGCCCGGCGTGGGCCGCGGCCAGCGGCGCCACGGCCAGCGCCTTGCGGTAGTGCTCGGCCGCCGCCGCATTCTCGCCGCGACGGGCCAGCAGGGTAGCCAGCGTCAGATGCGCCTCGGTCGCCGCCGGGGCCAAGGCCAGGGCGCGGCGCAGGCAAGAGGCGGCAGCCTCCTCGCGGCCTTCGGCCGTCAGCAGAACGGCGAGCCGCCGCCAGGTTTCGGGCAGATCGTCCCCGCCACGGGCCAATTGGGCAAGCACCGTCCGGGCCTGGCTGCCGCGGCCCGATTCCTCCAGCACCAACGCCAGTTCCAGCCGGGCGCGGGGATTGGCGTCGTCGTGCTCCAGCACCGTCAACAGGCGGGTCAGGGCGGCGCGCAACCGGCCCTGGCGGCGCAGGTCGGCGGCTTGGTCGATCGCGGTCTGGATATCGATCCCGGCGCTGGCGGTATCGGCGCGGTCGATGTCGTCGCTGGTGCTCCCCATGGCCCCAGTCAACCGCGCCCGGCAGGCGGAATCAAGCGTTTATCGGGGCGCTCGATCCCGGCCGGCGCGGGATGCGCAGCACGAAACAGGTGCCCCGGCCGGACACCACTTCGATCTCGCCGCCCAATTGGGCGGCCAGCGAGCGGACGATGGCCAGGCCCAGGCCACGGCTGCTGGTCCAGTCGAAGCCGGGCGGCAGGCCGACGCCGCGGTCGGTCACCGTGATCCGCCAATGGTTGGGCTCGGCGGCGATGGCGATCTCGGCGGCAGCGCCGCCATGAGGGGCGATCTCGGCAGCGCCGCCATGGGGGGCGATCTCGGCGGCGGCGCCGCCATGGGGATAGGCATGGGTCAGGACGTTGGCCAGCACCTCGTGCACGATCAGGGCCAGAGGGACGGCGGTTTCCAGGTTGAATACCGGATTGGCGCCGGTCACCCGCACCTCGCCGGCGGTGACGCCGTATACGTCGGCCAGGTGACGGGCCAGATTGGTCAGGTAATCGCCGAAGCGCAGCTCCGCCAGACCGCCGGTCCCGTACAGGGTGCGGTGGACCAGGCCGATGGCGTGGACCCGTCCGATGCTGGGGGCCAGCGCCGCCTTGGCTTCAGGTTCGCGGATACGGGCGGCCTGCATGGTCAGCAGGCTTTCGATCATTTGCAGGTTGTTGTTGACGCGATGATGCAGTTCTTGGAGCACGGTCTCCAGATCGGCCTTGGCGGTGGCCAGCGCATGGGTGCGCTCGGCCACCCGGGCGGCCAACTCGTCGTTGAAGGCGCGCTGGCGCCGGGCCTGTTGGAAGGCGGCCCAGGTCAGCAGCCCCAGGGCGGCCACCGCCAGTCCGGCGGTCAGCAACTGGGCGGCGACCCGGCCGGTCCATTCATCGCGGGTGCTGTTCAGGGGGATCCCGATCCGCACATACAGAGGGAAGCCGGGAACCGCGCGCACCGCCACCAGGTAGTCGCCGGTCCGGTAGGTGGCCGATTGCGGGTTGGCGGCCAGGGCGCGGCGCAACGCCGCCGCGTCGAACAGCGGCGGCGGCGCCGTCGCGCCGGGGATGACGGTGCGGACCAGCGGCGCCAGATCCTGGGCGCGGAGCAGGATGACCACGCTGCCGGGCGGCAGCGGCAGTCCGGCGTAAAGGCGGTGGAAATAATCGGCGGCGATGGTCACCGATGCGATGCCGGCGAAGCCGCCGGCCGGCGTCTGAAGTCCGCGGCTGATGCGGAAGACCGGGGGCGTGCCGGGCAGCAGGTGGCCGACCACCGCCCCGGGCGCGCCGCGGCGCAGGGCCTGAAAGAACGGCAGGTGCGACGCGTCGAGGGGCGGGGCGGGAAAGGCCAGGCTGGTCAGCCGCAGCCGGCCATCGCCGTCCCACAGCCAATAGGCATCGACATAGGCGAGCGTACGGGCGTTGTGGCTGATGCGGGTCCATAATTTCCGCGATCCCTGCACTTGGTTCCAGTCCAGCGGCTCGGCGTCCTCGATGACTGCCGCCAGCGACACTTCGGCCTCTTCCAACAGGCGGGCCGCCTGCTCGGACAGCATCAGCGCCTGGTCGCGGCCGCGTGCCAGGGTTGCCGCCTCCAACTCGCCGCGGTCGTGCGAGATCAGCAGGGCGAACAGCACGACGATCGACAGCAGGCCGAACAGGCTGAGGGTGGCGAGCGTCAGTTCGCGCCCGAATCCCCGCCTGCCCGTCACGGCCGCGCGTATGACCGCCACCGGCGAACCTCCTGGTGCACTGTGGGGTACCCGCCGGGGTTAACAGGTCAGACGCGGTCGAGGATCTTGCGGACCGTGCGTTCCAGGGCGGCGGGCATGAACGGCTTGGGCAGTACCGCCGAGCCGCGGATGCCGCGACGGTCGAGTTCGCCGGCATTGCCGGTGACGAACAGCACCGGAATCTGACGGCATTCCAGGATGCGCCGGACCGCCGTCACGCCGTCGCCGCCTCCCTTCAGGCGCACGTCGGCCAGGATCAGATCGAAGTCCTGCCCTTGGGCGACGGTGACGGCGTCGGCCTCGTTGTCCACCACCGCCGGGACGGTGCACCCCATGTTTTCGAGCACGAGCTTCAGTCCCATGGCGATGAGGGGCTCGTCCTCGATAACCAGAATGCGCGGCGCTTGGGTGCCGGGAGGGGAGGCCAACGTCGCCTCGCTGCTGATTGGCTGCGGACAAGTCTCGCCCGCCCGGGTGGCGAATTCAAGCGGGCCGGGCGGAGCTACCTATCATGATCCGTGGTGTTCTCCGGGGTGCCGTGCGGCCAGCGGGCCAGCAGCCGGCTGCGTTCGGCGCGGGCGGCCGCCGCGGCCGCCGCCTTGATCGGGCCGAAGCCACGGATAGACAGCGGCAGGCGGGCCAGGTCCACGGCCAGGGCATGGTTGGCGGCGGTGAGGCCGGCGGCCAGATCGGCCAGCAGCGTACCGTATTCGGCCAGCAACGCCCGCTCCATCCGCCGTTCCGCGCCGTAGCCGAAGGGATCGAAAGGCGTGAAACGCAGCCAGCGGAACCAGGCGAGAGCCGGCATCAGGCGCAGCATCCATGGTCCGAAGCGGCGCTTCCTTCCGGGGGACGCCTCGCCCAAGGCCGGCGGCGCCAGGTGGACTTCCAGCCGCTCCCAGGATTCGAACTGCGCCGACAGGGCTCTGGCGAAGCTGCCGTCGGAATAGAGCCGCGCCACCTCGTATTCGTCCTTGGGCGACATCAGCTTGAACAGGCTGCGGGCCGCCGCCTCGGTCAGGGTCTGGGAGCCCGGAACCGCGGCCGCTTCCGCCCGCCGCACCGTCTCGACGGCGGCACGGTAGCGGCGCGCCCAGCGGCGGTTGCGGTAGGCGGCCAGGAAGTCGCTGCGCCGGCCGATCACCTCGTCGAGGGTCGCCGACAGCTGCTGGTCGTCGGGGGCCTCGTCCGGCGGGAAGGCCACCGCGTCCACCGCCGCCGGGTCATGGGCGGCACGGCGGCCCCACAGGAAGGCCTGCGTGTTGAAGGCGACCGCGGCGCCGTTCAGTTCCACCGCCCGCAGGATCGCTTCCTCGCTCAGCGGCAACAATCCCTTCTGCCAGGCATAGCCCACCAGCAGCATGTTGGCGGCCAGGGCGTCGCCCATCAGGGCGGTGGCCAGCCGGGTGGCGTCGAAGACGAAGGCATGGCTCCCCACGGCTTTGCCGATCGCCTCGGCCATGGCGGCGCCGGGGAAGGCCAGGTCGGGGGCGTGGGTGAAGGTGGCGGGCATGGTCTGGTGGCTGTTGACGACGGCGGTGCTGGCTTCCGCCTTCAGGGTGGCCAGGGTGTCGAAGCCGGCCGCCACCACCAGGTCGCAGGCCAGCAGGAGGCGGGCCCCCCCGGCGGCGATGCGCGCGGCGTGCAGGCGGCCGGGGTCGTCGCATAGGCGGACATGGCTGACCACTGCGCCGTTTTTCTGGGCCAGCCCGGTCTGATCCAGCGCGGTCGCCCCCTTTCCCTCGAGATGGGCGGCCATTCCCAGAATCTGCGCCACCGTCACCACGCCGGTGCCGCCGATGCCGGTGACCACGATACCGAACGGCTCGGCGGCCGAGGGCGGGACCGGCGCGGGAAGGGCGGGGAAACGGGCATCCTGGTCGCCGACCCCGGCATGACGGCGCAGCCGGCCGCCCCGGACGCTGACGAAGCTGGGGCAGAACCCGGCCAGGCAGGAATAATCCTTGTTGCACACCGACTGGTCGATGGCGCGCTTGCGGCCGAACTCGGTCTCGACCGGCACCACGGCGACGCAGTTGGACTTGGCGCCGCAATCGCCGCAGCCCTCGCAGACCAGTTCGTTGATGAACAGCCGCTCGTCGGGATCGGGCTCCAGGCCCCGCTTGCGGCGGCGGCGCTTCTCGGCGGCGCAGGTCTGGTCGTAGAGCAGGACCGACACGCCCTTGGCGGTGCGCAGTTCGCGCTGCACCGCGTCCATCGCGTCGCGGGCATGCACGGTGGTGCCGGCCGGCAGCAGGGCGGGATCGGCGTATTTGGCCGGCTGTTCGGCGACTACGGCGATGCGCCGCACCCCCTCGGCCCTGAGCTGGGCGGCGATCGCCGGCACCGACAATTGCCCGTCCACCGGCTGGCCACCGGTCATCGCCACCGCGTCGTTGTAGAGGATCTTGTAGGTGATGTTCACTCCGGCGGCGATGCAGGCGCGGATGGCCAGCAGGCCGGAATGGAAATAGGTGCCGTCGCCCAGGTTCTGGAAGACGTGCGGGGTGTCGGTGAACGGCGCCTGGCCGATCCAGGCGGCGCCTTCGCCGCCCATATGGCTGAAGGTTTCGGTGTGCCGCTCGGGCATCCAGGTGGCCATGTAATGGCAGCCGATGCCGCCCATGGCGCGGCTGCCTTCGGGCGGGTTGGTCGAGGTGTTGTGCGGGCAGCCGGCGCAGAAATAGGGCACCCGGCCGAAGCCCTGGGGCAGGGCGGCCAGGGATTGCTCCTTGGCGTCGAGCCAGTCCAGCCGCTCCCGGATGCGGCGGCTGGTGTAGAAGCGGTCGATGCGCCCGGCCATTACCCGGGCGATGAGCGCGGGCGACAACTCGCCCTCGGCGGCCAGCAGCGGTCCGCCGTCCTCGTCGGTCTTGCCGACCACCCGCGGGCGGTTGCCGGGCAGGTTGTAGAGCAGGGCCTTGATCTGGCCCTCCAGCACGTCGCGCTTCTCCTCGATCACCAGGATCTCGTCCAGGCCGTGGGCGAAGGCGCGCATGCCGTCGGGCTCCAGCGGCCAACTCATGCCGACCTTGTAGACCGCCAGCCCGATCTCGGCGGCATGGCGCGCATCGATGCCCAGGTCGTCCAGGGCCTGCAATACGTCCAACGCCGATTTGCCGGTGGTGACGATGCCCAGCCGCGGCTCGGGGGCAGCCATCAGCACCCGGTCCAGGCGGTTGAGGCGGGCGAAAGCCTGGGCGGCGGCCAGCTTGTGGCGCAGCAGTCGTTCCTCCTGGGCCTGCGGCCGGTCGGGCCAGCGGATGCCCAGCCCGCCCGGCGGCAGGTCCAGGCCGTGCGGCTCCACCACGCCGGCCCGCCAGGGGTCGACGTCGACGGTTCCGGAACTGTCCACCGTCTCGGCGGTGGCCTTCATCGCCACCCACAGTCCGGCGAAGCGCGACAGTGCCCAGCCCAGAAGGCCGTAATCGATCAGTTCCTGCACGCCGGCCGGGTTGAGCACCGGCAGGCCGGCGGCCATGCACACCTGCTCGGACTGGTGCGGCAGGGTGGAGGAGCGGGCGGCGTGGTCGTCGCCGGCCAGAACCAGCACGCCGCCATGGGGCGAGGTGCCGGCGGCGTTGGCATGCTTCAGCGCGTCGAGCGAACGGTCCAGGCCCGGCCCCTTGCCGTACCACATGGCGAAGACGCCCTCGACGCGGGCACCCTCGAACAGCGGGGTCTGCTGGGTGCCCCACGCGGCCGTGGCGGCGAGGTCCTCGTTGAGGCCGGGCCGGAATACCACGTCATGGGCGGCAAGGAAGCGGCCGGCCTTCCATAATTCCTTGTCCAGCCCCCCCAGCGGCGAGCCGCGATAGCCGGTAATGAAGCCGGCGGTGTTCAGCCCGGCCGCCCGGTCGCGCATCCGCTGCAACATCGGCAGGCGCACCAGCGCCTGGATGCCCGACAGGTAGACCCGGCCGTGGTCCACCAGATATTTGTCGTCGAGGGTGACGGATGCCGCGATGGTCATGGGGCGAACGCCTCCAACTCCCTGCCGACATTGGAGGTGGGGTGTCGCGGCCGGAGGTGGGAGAGAGGCCCATCAAATAGCAAGGAACCGTCCGCTGGCCGGCGGCGGCGGGAAAGGAAATTTCAGCCGGGGTGATTGCCGAGCAGCGGATGGCTGAGCCGGCGCAGCAGGCCGAGGTCCTCCTCGCGGGCGGCGGGCGGGCCGGGAGGCAACAGGGGGGCATAGTTGCGCTCGGCGATGCGCTCCAGGGACTCGTAGGTGAAGTCCCGCAACTCGATGCCCAGGATCTCGGTGAAAAAGGCGTCCAACTCGGCGGCGGGTACCCAGCGCAGGGTTTCGGGATCGGCCAGGGCCAGGCGGCGCAAGGCCAGAATCTGCGGCACCCGCAATCCACGGCAGGTCGCCCGCAATTCGGCAACCTTATTTCGCACGCATCCGCCCATGCCCGCATCCTCCTTCTAAAGGAGTAGGAGGTGCGGGCCGCCAAGGCAAGCGAAAGTATCAGGCGTTTTTGCCACCGTGGAGCGCCGACCACTGGACGGGGTCGTGCAGGAACGAGCGGACCTCGTCGATGGTGCGCTTGTCGAAGCGGTGTTCGGATTCGGCCACCTCGAGCACGTCCCACCAGTTGGCGAGGTAGCTGAGGTCGACGCCGATGTCGTTCAGGTTCTTCATGGCGCCGGGGAACACCCCGTAGAAGAAGACGACGAAGGCATGATTGACCACGCAGCCGGCGTCGCGGATGGCATTGCAGAAATTGACCTTGGAGGCGCCGTCGGAGGCCAGGTCCTCGACCAGCACCAGCCGCGAGCCCGGCTTGAAATCGCCCTCGATCTGGGCGTTGCGGCCGAAGCCCTTGGGCTTCTTGCGCACGTACAGCATGGGCAGCATCAGACGGTCGGCGATCCAGGCGGCATAGGGAATGCCGGCGGTTTCGCCGCCCGCCACCGCGTCGACCGATTCGTAGCCGACCTCGCGCAGGATGGCGTTGGCCGCCAGTTCGGAGATCTTGGCCCGCGCGCGGGGGAACGAGATCACTTTGCGGCAGTCGACATAGACCGGGCTGGCCCAGCCGGAGGTCAGGATATAGGGCTCCTCGGGACGGAAGTTGACGGCCGAGATCTCCAACAGGATGCGCGCGGTGGTCAGCGCCGCCTGTTTCTGCTCGGAAGTGCGGGAAAACGTCTGCATGGTGGAACCCCTTTGCCGGCCTGCATCGACATCAGGGGGCTCTATAGGCACAATCGGCGGCTCCTGCAAGCCGACAAAGAAGGATTCGCGATGTCCCAGGTGATCGAAGTCAGCCGTGACGGAAGGGTGGCGACCGTGACCATCAACCGCCCGGAGCGCATGAACGCGCTGAACCTGCCGGCCTGGCAGGGGTTGGAGGCGACGTTCGCCCGGCTGGCGGCCGATCCGGACATCGGCGCGGTGGTGCTGCGCGGCGCCGGCACCAAGGCGTTTGCGCCGGGGGCCGACATCGAGGAATTCGACACCCTGCGGGCCGACGCGGCCCAGGCCATGGACTATGACCGGGTGATGCGCGGCGCCCTGGCCGCGGTGCGCGATTGCCCCAAGCCGGTGGTGGCGCTGATCTTCGGGCCGTGCGTCGGCGGGGGGCTGGAACTGGCCTGTTGCTGCGATCTGCGCATTTCGGCGCGCTCCGGGCGGTTCGGGGTGCCGATCAACCGCATTTCGGTGGTGATGGCCTATCCCGAACTGGCGGCCATCCGCCGCGTCGCCGGCCCGGCGGTGGCCGCCGAGATTTTGTTGGAGGCCCGGGTGTTCGATGCCGACGAGGCCTTCGCCAAGGGCCTGCTGACCCGTGTGGTGGCCGACGAGGAGGCCGAGGCCGAAGCCCGGGCCGCCGCCGCGCGCATTGCCGCCGGCGCTCCCCTGGCCAATGCCTGGCACAAGCGCTTCCTGGCCCGCCTGGACGACCCGGCGCCGGTCGGAGCGGCGGAACTGGCCGAGTGCTACGAATTCCTGTCCACCGCCGATTACCGCGAAGGCCTGGCCGCCTTCCGCGAGAAGCGCAAGCCGGCGTTCAAGGGGGAGTGAGGGCGCTCAGTGCGTCACCGCCTGGTACAGCGAGAGCATGATCTCGAACAGGATCAGGGCGATGATGTACCATTCCAGGCTGAGGGAGCGGCGGGTATGGACCAGGTCCAGCAGGGTTTCTGCGGTCCGGCCCACCACCTCCAGCTTGCGGTCCAGGGCGCGGGAGCGTTCGCGCAGTTCGTATTCCCGCTCCAGTCGGCCGAACAGGCCCTCCAGCTCGGGGGTGCTCCATAGCACCTCGGGCTTTTCCAGCACTTCGGCGCGGCCGACCATGCGGTGCTGGGTCAACAGGACGTCGCCGATCTGGGCCAGCAGGTCGCGGGTGGAAAAGCTGCGGCGCCCCGGGCGCTTCAGGCGGGCGGCCAGGGGCTCGACCCGGTCGAAGACGGCGGCGATGCGGATTTCGTAGTGCTCCAGCACCAGGTCCTTGGCCAGCACGTCGGCGATGATCTGCAACCGCTCGGGGGTGATCTCGGCCAGGACGATGGTGCCATCGGGCCCCACCTGTTCGATGGCGCCGGGAATGACGTCCACGTTGGTCTGCTCGCGGCCAGGCTCGCTCAGCGGCTCGCTGACCAGGGGCGCCATGTCGGCCAGCAGATGGGCTTCCTCCTCGGCCGAGACGTCGAACAGCGCCACCACGCCGTAGCGGAACACCACCACATGGCCGCGCCGGCCGGCCCGCAGGGTCAGCGGCGTGGTGGCCAATGCCTGGCGCTGGTCCAGGCGGCGCACGTCCAGGCGCTCGCCCAGCAGGAAGGCGCGGACGATCATGGAGTGGCGGTCGGTCGGCTCGCCGCCGGGTGGGGAGGGGGTGGTCATGGTGTCGGTCCATGCCGATGGTTGCCGCTCCCGGGGACGGAATCAAGCGTGGAGTTCAGGAGATCAGCGGCGGGCCAGCAGCGACAGGCCCAGGCGGCGGGCCGCGGCGGCAGGTAGCAGCGGCAGCATGGCCAGGGCGGGCAGCAGCAGCGCCTTGCGGCCGGGCCGGGTCTGGTCGGTCAGGGCGGCGGCCAGCAGGCGGCCGGGCGGCGGGGCCGCCGGGTCGCCCCGGTGCAGCAGCCAGAGGCGCAATTGCTGGCGCCAGTCGCGGCGGCGCCAACGCTCGGGCCGGGCGGACAGGCCCAGGCGTTCGGCGTGCTCGGCCAGCAGGGCGGCCACCCGTTCGAAGCAGCGGCAATCCTCGGCCGCGTCGGCCAGCGACAGGCGGTCGCGCCAATAGGCGTTGGCGCCGTGGGTGCGGTAGCGGCCGGCCGGCCGCTGGTCCGCGACCAGCGGACCGTAGAGCGGGGCCAGGGCTGACAGGTATTCGTCGGCTCCCAGCCGGAAGCGTTCGGCCGGCATGGGCAATACCTGCTCCAGGAAGGCGCGGGACCAGAAATTGCCGCTGGTCGGCGTGACCGGATAGGCCCAGGGGCCGAAGGCCAGCACCCGCGCCAGCAGGTCGCCGGACGGTAGCGGCCGGGCCGGGAAGGTTCGGCCCAGCGGCTGGCCGGCGGCGTCCACCAACGCCAGCGGGGCCAGCCATTGTACCGCGCCGCCGGCCAGGGCGGCCGCCGCCCGGCCGGCGGCGTCGGGCAGCAGCCCGTCGTCGGCGTCGAGGAAATTGACCACCCGGCCGTGGCAGGCGGCGAAGCCGGCATTGACCGCCGCCCCCTGGCCGAGATTGTCCTGCAAGACGGCGTGGATGCGCGCGCCGTAGCCGGCGATCACCGCCCGCGACCGGTCGGCCGATCCGTCGTCGACCACCACCACCTCGATCCGCGGATGGGTCTGGGTCAGGGCGCTGTCGATGGCGGCGGCCAGGAAACGGCCGTAATCGTGGTTGTTGATGACGATGCTGACCAGCGGCGGTTCAGCCAAAGGCCGCCTCCTTGACCTGGCCCCACCAGGCGGCCAGGGTGCGGCGGGTGGCCGGCAGCAGCAGCACGGCGGGCGGAGCCGCCCAGGCGGCCAGGCCGATGCGGTCGGCGAACAGCGGCAGGGCGAAGGCCAACGCCCAGGTGGCCGGCAGCCACAGGTCGATGCGGCCCAGCACCTTCTGGGCGGCCCGGCGCAGCAGCAGGTAGGTGACCAGGGCGGCGGCCTCGCTGAGGCCGTAGCCGGTCAGGCCCCAATGGGGGACCAGGGTCAGGCCGGCCACCGCCAGAACCAGCACGTTGGCGGCGTGGAACAGCGCGACCTCGCGGTTGCGGCCCAGTACATAGAGGGCGGAGGAATGCAGGCTGAGCATGCTGTTGACCAGCGAGGCCAGCGCCAGGAAGGGGAACACCGCCACCACCGGCGTCCAGTCCTTGCCGAAGGCCAAGGGCACCACCACCGGCGCCGCCAGGGCGAAGCCGGCGATGGCCGGGGCGACCGCCAGCACCTGGAAGCGCGCCCCTTCGCCCACCGCGTGGGCCAGCCGGGCCTTGTCGCCCTGCAGGCGGGCCAGGGCGGGCAGCGCCACGCGCCACAGCACCAAGCGCATGAACGACAGGGATTCCACCAGCCGGCTTGCCACCGCCACGCTGGCCGCCGCTTCGGGCCCCAGGAAGCGGGCGACGATCAGCGGATTGGCCAGGGTGCGCACCTGCCACACCCAGCCGGCCGCCGAATAGCCCAGACCATAGGACAGCAGTTCGGCCAGCAGGGCGCGGCGCCACACCAGCCGCGGCCGGTATCCCGCCAGGCGGAAGAAGAAGAAGGCCAGAACCACCTGCTGCGCCCACCAGCCGATCAGCGGCGCCGCCAGGCCCAGGCCGGCAAAGGCGGCGCTCAGGCCGGCGGCGTAGAGGGCCACATGGCCGGCCAGTTCGGCCTGCGCCACCCGGCGATAGGCCATCTGGCGCTGCAACACCGCCGAGGGCACCTGGGCCGCGAGCGGCAGGGGCATCCCGCAGAACAGGGCGGTCACCGCCTTGGCCACGCCGGGGGTGCCGATCCACCGCTCGGCCAGAATGCCGGCCGGCCAGGCCAGGGCCACGCCCAGCAATCCCAGGGCGAGCGACAGGGTGAAGGCCTGGTGGATGTGGTCGGGGGCGGGGTCCTGGGGCCGGCGCAGCAGGAAGACGTCGGTGCCCCACTGGAAGAACACCACCAGAAACGTGTGCAGCGCCAGGGCGCTGACATAGATGCCGTAATCGGCCGGGCCGATCAGCCGGGCCAGCCCGATCAGCCCGGCGAAGGATATCGCCATGCCGACGATCTGACGCACCGTGAGGGCGATTCCGCCCCGCCAGGCCAACATCCTCAGGGCCGCCATTGCCGCTTCCCTCGTTGCGCCATGCCGGGAAGCCTAGCCGTGGCGGGGAGGGCGGACAACGAATCGGCCGGGTGGAGCCTGTGCTCATCGGTATAGCCGAAAGCGCTAATGCCGCGGCGATTATCTGCCGCCGCCGTTAGATTTGCCGCTTGCTCCGCCCCGTCCTCCCGACGATTGCTTTTTGTTGCCGTTGGGGGCATCCTGCCGAGGATTTCCGAGAAAAGGGGCGCGGCCGTCGGTCGAAGGTCCCTCGGGCGGTCGGGGCCGGTCGCCGCGGGTCGTCGTAGCGTCCGCGGTTGCGCATATCCGCCCGGCTCCCGGAGGGATGGCGAGGCCTGCGGCCGCAAAGACGTTCGGCGCAGGGAATTTGGCAAGGCACCAGGGGCGGTTCATGGGCGACACGACGATCATGCGCGACGAAACCGGGACGTTGGGCGCAGCGGCCACGGAGGCCGAGGCCGACACCATCAGACTGCCCGTCGCGGCGTTGCGTCCCGCCCCGGTCATCGATTTCGCGCCGAGCGGCGGCGGCTCGCGCGGGCTGAAGCTGCGCACCGTGCTGGGGGTGGCCGCCACCCTGGTGTGGTGCGGCCTGTGCGCCACCTATGTCCAGACCAGTATCGGCTGGGGTAACCTGCTGTTCCTGCAACCGCAGGAAATCGGCGGAATGGCCGGCGCCGCCTTTGTGCCGCTGGGCTTCGTCTGGCTGCTGGTCGCCTATTTCGACCGCGGCCGCCAATTGCAGCGGATCGCCGACGACCTGAAATCCCAGTTGGAGCGCCTGACCTATCCGGCCGAGGGGGCCGAAGCGCGGGTCAAGGCGGTGGCCGATTCCTTGCGCGCCCAGGCCCGCGAACTGGCCGCCGCCTCCGCCCAGGCGGTGCGCGATGGCGAGGCGGTCCGCAGCCAGCTGGCGGCCCAGATCGAAGCCCTGTCGGCGGTGGCCGGCCGGGTGGGCGGAGACGCCAAGGGGGCGTTGGATACCCTGAAGGGCGAGGTGGAGCGCCTGGGCCATGTGGCCGACACCGCGGCGGTGCGGGCCCAGGACGTCGAGCGCATCCTGCGCCAGCAATCGCAGAGCCTGGATCAGGTCACCGACACCGCCGCCCGCCGGGTGACCGAGTGCGGCGAGGCGCTCCTGCGCCAGCTGGAGGCGATGGACGGCGGGTCGGGCCGTGCCGCCGAACGGGTCGAGCAGGTCAGCCAGCGGCTCCAGCGCGATGCCGAGTCCCTGGAGCGGAGCACCGAATTCGCCATGCAGCGCGCCGAACTGGTGTCGCAGGTGTTCGAGCGCCAGACCGCCGCCCTGACCGACGCCACCGGCCGCGCCGCGGCCCGCAGCGACGAGGTGTCGGCCATCCTGTCGCAGCGGGTGGAATCCCTGGAAGCCCTGTTCGCCCGCCAGAACGCCGATTTGGACCAGGCCGCCGAGCGTCTGGCCGAGCAGACCGGCCGTATCAGCAGCTCGTTGCAGACCCAGGCCACCGGCCTCGACCAGATCACCGATCGCGTGCTGTCGCGCATCAAGATCGTCGAGGAGGCCCTGTCGGTGCAGTCGCGCGAGCTGTCGTCGTCGTCGGATCAGGCGATGGCCCGCTTCCGCGAGATGGAGGACGTGTTGGGCCGCCATGCCGAGGCGCTGCGGGCGGCCGCCGAGGACGCCCGGGGCCAGTTGACCGAGGTGGGCGAGGGACTGGCCCAGCGCCGGGGCGAGACCGAGGCCGGCGTGGAGCGGGCCGCGGCGCGGATGCGCGAGGTGGGCGAGGCGTTCCAGGCCCAGAACCGGGCGCTGGCCGCCGCCTCCGACCAGATGCAGGCCCGCGGCCGCGAGGTTTCCGAAACGGTGCGCGTCCACATCGAGGATCTGAACAAAGGGGCGGAACGGGCCGCCAGCTACGCCGAGGCGATCCGCCAGTCGCTGCGCAAGCAGGCCGACGAACTGGCCGATGCCGCCAACGTGGTCTCGACCCAGTCGCGTCTCTCCGAGGCGTCGCTCAACCAGCAAACCCGCCACCTGATCGCCACCTCGGATCAGGTGATGGGCAAGGTCAAGACCATCGCCGACACCCTGCGCCAGGGCACCAACGACCTGATGGGGATTTCCAGCCGGGTCGGCGTCGAGCTGGAGGCGGTGGGCGAGGCTCTGCGGCAGCGGGCCGGCGACGTCGGCGCCGCCGCCACCAAGGCCGTCGCCGAGACCACCGGGGTGGCCGAGGTGCTGGAAACCCGGTCCGGGCAGATGGCGGCGGTCAGCGAACAGGTGGCCGGCCGCATCCGCGCCGCGACCGACGTGCTGCGCAAGCATTCGGAACAGATCGTCGTCTCGGCCGACCAGGCGCAGGCCAGCGTCGGCGCGGTCGGCGGCTCGTTGCGCGAACAGGCCCAGGCCCTGACCCGGGTGGCCGACGATTCGACCGAGGTCATCAAGGCCTTCGGCCAGGCGATGCAGAAACACGCCGCCGAGCTTAACGAGGCGGCGCAGCAGGTCTTCGCCCAGTCGCAGACGGCCGGCGACGCGCTGCGTCAGATCAGCCACGATTTCGAGGAGGCTTCCAACAAGACCGCCGCGCAGGTCGGTGCCGCCGGCGACATCCTGCGGGCCGGCATCCGCGAACTGACCTCGTCCACCGAGCGCATCACCGCCCAGGTGCGGGCGTCGGGCGACAGCCTGCGCCGCCAGGGTCAGGAATTGCAGGAAACCACCGAACGCACCGGCGCCAAGCTGGAAGCCTCGTTCGAGATGCTGCGCCAGAAGTCCAACGATCTGGGCATCACCGGCGATCGCCTGGCCCAGCATGCCGAGGCGCTGGCCGCCAGCTTCGCCCGCCAGGCCGAGGAACTGGTCACCGCCTCGAAGCTGGCGGAAGTCCGTGCCCAGCAGCTCGAAGAAAAGCGCTCGCAGGCCTCGGTGGAGCTGTTCCTCAAGAACGCCGCCTTCATCGTCGAGAAACTGCAATCCCTGTCGGTGGATATCGGACGCATCTTCGCCTCGAACATCGACGAAAAGGCTTGGCGCGAGTTCCATGCCGGCGACCAGAGCGTCTTTGTCCGCAAGATCCTGAAGAATCTCGACAAGCACCAGATGGCCGCCATCAAGAACAAGTTCGAGGACGATGGAGAATTCCGCGACTACGTTCTGCGCTACCTGGCCGAATTCGAGGCGCTGCTCAACCAGGCCCGCAATTCGGATTACTCCGACGTGCTGACCGGCACCTTTACCTCTGCCGAGGTCGGCAAGCTCTATCTGGTACTGGCCCGGTCCCTCGGCCGGCTGGAATAGGGATTTCGTTAAGCCAGACGTCAGTCATGGGCGCCCCGCAGGGCGCCCATGCGCTTTATGCCAAAGATTTATGTTGCAGTGCAGCATAAGCGGCGCCTAGGGTGGGGCATCAACGGCCAAGGAGGGTCGAGGATGCCGATCCGCAGGCTTTTTGCCCACGAACGGCCGCTTTTCGCGGCTCATCTCAAGCGTCTGTCCACCGACGACCGCCGCTTCCGGTTCGCCACCACCTCGGT
>JAKAFA010000236.1 GCA_021818185.1 Pseudomonadota bacterium
ATCTGAGCGGCACCGCCGATGCCGTGCTGGCGGTAGGCACCATCGCCGAAGTGATCGCCGAAATGGGCGGGATCAGCGCCTCGGTGGCCTCGGCCGTTCAGGAGCAGAATGCCGCCACCGGCGAAATCGCTCGCACCATCGACCAGGTGGCGGCCAGCACGCGGCAATTGTCGGAAAGCATCGGCCACGTGGCCGGCGCCGTCGAGGCTACCGACCGGGCGGTGGGCCACATCGCCCAGGCGTCCGGCGACCTGTCGCGGCAAGCCGAACATCTGGGCGCCGAGGTCGCGCGCTTTCTGGGGCAGGTGCGGAGCGACACCGAATCAATGGAACTGATCGCCTGGGATGACACGCTGGCGCTCGGCGAGGCCGAGATCGACGACCAGCACCATCGGTTCATCGACCGGCTCAACGACTATTTCCGACAGATGATGCAGGGGCACGCGGCTGCCGCGGCGGAGGAGATGGCCGATATGCTTCAGGACTACGTCGCCACCCACTTCGCGGACGAAGAATCGCTGATGGCGCGGACCGGCTATCCCCGCCTGGAGCAGCACCGGGCCAGCCACCGCACCTTCACCGCGCAGTGCGAGCAGCTGTGCCGCACTGCGGCCGCCGGCGAGCAGGGGGCGGCCCGCAGCCTGTTCCACGCGGTGGCCGACTGGGTGCGCAACCACGTCTGCCGCGAGGACCGCGCCTTTGCCGCCTTCCTGCGGGATGCCGGCGCGGCGGCGGCCCAGTGACCTAATACTTCATCTTGTCCGACCACATCGCCGGCTCGAAGCGGATCACGCGGTTGCGGCCGGTCTCCTTGGCCTGGTAGAGGGCGACGTCGGCGAACTTGACCGCCTGCCAGAAGGTGTCGCTGTCGCGCGGGAAGTCGGCCACACCGATGGAGATGGTCTTGCGCAGCACCACGCTTCCGGCCTGGATCTCCATGCCCTCGACCGAGGCGCGGATCTTCTCGGCCACCGCGTCGGCGTCGTGGGCCGGGGTATCCAGCAGGACGATCAGGAATTCCTCGCCGCCGTAGCGGATCACCAGGTCCGAGGCCCGCACCGACTGGCGCAGCACCTTGGCCAGCGCCTTGATCACCGCGTCGCCGGCATCGTGGCCGTAGGTGTCGTTGACCATCTTGAAGAAGTCGAGGTCGAGCATCAGGATGGCCAGCGCGCTCTTGCGCCGCTGGGAATTGGCGATCAGCGTCTCGACGTATTCTTCCAGGAAGCGGCGGTTGTTCAGCCCGGTCATCGGGTCGCGCAGGCTCGATTCCTTCAGCGTCTCCATCAGCTTCTTGGTTTCGAGGACCGGCGCGGATTCCCGCAGGTAGACGTTGATGAACGGGATCAGGTTGGTGATGCGCTGGTCCTCGCCGGGGGGGACGACCAGTTGCAGCACGTTGCCCACCGCGCCCGACTGGATGACCGGCAGGCAGATGTGGCGGTAATCGGCCTGTTCCGGCGGCGGCTGGAAGGCATAGCAAATGCCGGGATTGATGACGCCGTCCACCCGATGGCCGGTCCGCCGTGCCCGGCAGCCCTCGGCCCGCACCATGATCTGCGGGTCGCACCAGCGGCAGGCGGCCTCGGCGACGCCGTCCACGAACAGCGGCACGATGTGGTTGCGGTTGGGCACCATCTCGTAGAGCGAGTAGGTGCGGATATCGAACTCGGATTCCAGTGTGCGGGCCAGGCGGAGGTGGATCTCGGCCTTGGTTTCGTCTTCCTCGATCGCCTGTTTGAAATGGGCGGCGCGGGTCAGGCCATCCACCATGTCGATAGTGGCGCCGAGCTGGTTCTCGCCGGGATGGGGGGTGCGGTCGGTCAGGCGGGCGACGCTTTCGCCGATGCTCGACAGGCCGTCGTCGAGGAAGCCCAGAAGCCGGTTCATGTCGGCGGCGATCTGGCCCAGTTCGTCCTTGGTGTGCTGCGTGACCTTGGCCTTGAAATCGCCGCGCAGGGCCCGCTGCACCGCCTCTTCCACGCTGTTGGCGGTGGCGGTCAACGGGCCGATCAGCCGGCGGATCAGCACCAGGGTGATCAGCGAGAACACCGCCACGGTAGCCGCGATGCCGGCCACGGTCAGCAGCGCCTGGCGCTTCAGGGCGCCGATCGACACCATCATGGTGACGGCGCCCAGCACCGTGCCTTCTTCGACATGGTGGCATTGCAGGCAATTGGGCGAGCCGTGGCTGCTGGCCACGAAGGGAATGGTGCCGCGGATCAGGGTGTCGCTGTCGGTTTCGACGATGCGGTACTGCGGCTTGCCCGCTTGCAGGACTTGGCGCTCGATGTCGTCCTGGGGCGATTCCTCGGGGAAGCCGGGGCCGAACTGCCGCATCACCCATGGCGAGCGGACCACCCGCACCGAATCCAGGCCCTGGACCTCTATCAGGCGCTTGAGGAAACTGGCGCGCTTGTCGATGACGCCGTTGATCATCGATTCGGTCAGTCCGACCCGGACGATCTCGGCGGCGCTGCGGATGTGTTCCTGCGACGAGATGATGGAAAAGGTCCGGAAGGCGTACAGGCCGATGGCCACCTGCATAGTCAGCAGGCAGACCGCCGTGGCGATGAAAAAGGCCGTGACCTTGGAACTCAGGTTCATTTTGGTGTTCCCCTCCCCCGAATGCCCGCTTTTCACCCCTCGCGAGCAAACAGGGCGGAGCATAACCGCGACACATTTCCGAAACAACCGGCGGATAGGACGTCCGGCCGATGAAACCACGGGGACGCAATTTCGCCTTTTTCCCATGGTTGGATCGCGACATCCAACGGAGTATGCGGATCTGCCCGCCATGACGTTTCGTCTTCTTGCCGCCTTCGGTCTGATCCTCCTTGCCGTCGTGCCCGCCTTCGCCGACGGCAGTCCGCCGACCTGGAACCAGGTGGAGGCTCTCCGCCAGGACCGGGTCCAACTGGGGCGGGCCTATCACCAGCGGACGCGCGACCGCCGCGACCTCACCCAGGAACTGGCGGTGGGAAACCGCGGCGCCGCCACCGATATCCGACGGCAATTGGACGGCGACGACGCCGGGATCGTGCGAGCCCGGACGCGGCTGCGGCACGACGAACGCACCGGCCAGGGCGGCTGAGGCCGCCGCGTCCATTTCCCTTTCCCCTGCTTTCAGTCAGGCGCGTCCCCGCGAACTCATTGTTTGGCGCGCCTCTGCGCCGGGAGGATCCATGTCGCCCGAGCCGCTTACCGCCGCCGCTGCCGTCGCCCTGGCTGCCCTGCTGTGCGGGGTGGCGATGGTGCGCCTGCGCCAGCCGGCGATCGTCGGCTACATCCTGGCCGGGGTGGTGCTGGGGCCGTCCGGCTTCGGCCTGGTGGGGGACCGCAATGCCATCGGCACCCTGGCTCAGTTCGGCATGCTGATGCTGATGTTCGTGGTGGGCATCGACCTCGACGTCCGCCGCTTCGCCGCCAACTGGCGCATTGCCGTTGCCGCCACCTTGCTGCAAATCGCCGGCACGGTGGCGGCCGCCGAAGCGGTGCGGCCGCTGCTGGGCTGGAGTTCCGGCCTGGCCATGGTGCTGGGCTTTGCCGTGGCGGTATCGTCCACCGCCGTGGTCATCAAGATGCTGGACGGTTCGGGGGATCTGGCGACGCCGGCCGGGCGCACCACCATCGGCATCCTGGTGGCCCAGGACATGGCGGTGGTACCCATGCTGCTGTTCGTCAACGGCATGGGCGATCATCACGGCATCGGCGCGGTCGACGCCTTGCGCAGCCTGGCCTCGGTGGCGGTTCTGGCCCTGGCGCTGGCCGTTCTGGCCCGGCGGCCGATCCGTCTGCCGCTGACCGCGCGGCTGGCCGGCAACGGCGAATTGCTGCCGCTGGTGGCGCTGGCCTGGTGCTTCGGCGCGGCGGCCCTGGCCGGCGTGGCCGAGCTGTCGCCGGCCTATGGCGCGTTCCTGGCCGGAGTGGTGATCGGCACCTCGGCGCAGCGCGAGGCGGTGCGCAAGAGCGCGCAGCCCTTGCAGAGCGTGCTGCTGATGGTGTTCTTCCTGTCCATCGGGCTGCTGCTCGACATCCGGTTTATTTTCGCCCACCTGGGGCAGGTGCTGATGCTGCTGGCCATGGTTACCGTGTTCAAGACCGTGCTGAATGTCGGGCTGCTGCGGCTGATGCGGCAGACCTGGGCCGCCGCCTTCGTGGCCGGCGCGGCGCTCGCCCAGATCGGCGAGTTCTCGTTCCTGTTGGCCGGGGCGGGGAGGGCGGCCCACCTGATTTCGGCGCGCGAGATGAAGCTGGTCGTCGCGGTGGCCGTGCTGTCGCTGTCGCTGTCCCCGCTGTGGCTGGCCGTCATGCGCCGGCTGCACCGCGGCGCCGGGGCGTCGATCACCACCTTGCGTGACCTGGCCGCGACGGTGGCGGGCGGGGTGGGACGCCGGCGGATGATGCTCGATGCCTGACCTCAGTCACGAGGCCGCGTTGGGCGGTGTGGTCGCCGGCATCGACGAGGTCGGCCGCGGGCCCCTCGCCGGTCCGGTCGTGGCGGCGGCGGTCGTTCTGGACGGCGCGGCCCTGCCGGCCCGCCTGGCCGCCGAACTGGACGATTCCAAGCGCCTGCCGGCCCGCCGGCGCCAGGAATTGGCCGAGCTGGTGCACGCAAGCTGTGCGGTGGGGCTGGGAGTGGCCAGCGTGGCGGAGATCGACGGCCTGAACATCCTCAAGGCCACCTTCGTCGCCATGGAGCGCGCCTACCGGGCGCTGGGCGTTGCCGCCGACTGGGCGTTGGTGGACGGCAACCGGCCGCCCGACGGGTTGCCCTGCCGTGTCCGCTGCCTGATGGGCGGCGACGGGATCAGCTTGTCGGTGGCCGCCGCCTCGGTGGTGGCCAAGGTGCATCGCGACCGGCTGATGGCCGAACTTGCCGCCGCCTGGCCCGGCTACGGCTGGGAGCGCAATGCCGGCTACGGCACGGCGCAACACCTGGAGGCCTTGCGCCGCCTGGGGCCCACACCGCACCACCGGCGCAGCTTCGCGCCGGTGGCGCAACTGGCGTTGTTCTGACCGCTCAGACGGCCATCCGCGCCGAATCCCGGTGGGTCAGGGCGTCCCACAGGGCGAGCACCCCCACCCCGATTCCCACCACCACGAAATTCCACATCGCGCCCTGGGCCTCGGGTACGGCGAAGCCCAGCACCCAAGGCGAGATCAGCAGCCAGATGCCGATCACCACGTTGACCCATTCCTGCCACAGGGCGAACTGGGTCAGGGCGCCGACCGACGTCGCCGCGACGATGACTCCGAAGACCCAGGCGTCCCAGGCCGCCGCCGGTACCCCGGCATAGCCCAGCACCCACGGGGAAATGAACAGCCACACCCCCAGGACCAGATTGATCCAATCCTGCCAGAACACCGCTCCGAGATTGGTTCTCGCTCCGATCGGCATTGCCTTTTCTCCATTGTCGGCCGGCCTCTTGCGCCGTCCCTTCCGCATTCCGGCGATGTGGCCCGAGCCGGATGGGGCGGCAATACGCCTTGCGGAGCATGCCCCCACGGGCGGTCGGCCGCTGGAGTCGGTGGGAGCTTGGCGGGTCGGTGCCCCGGTCCGGGGGC
>JAKAFA010000237.1 GCA_021818185.1 Pseudomonadota bacterium
CGTTCATGAAGGCGCCGTCAAGCCTTGCCGCAGGGCGACTGCCCCTCCCGCTCGAACATGTCGGGACGAGGCGCCGCATACCGGCTGCAAGATGAGCGACACCCCCCAAAGATCATCCCCACGCGATATTGTTAACCTTGGAAACAAAATGCAAGGCCAATATCGTTAGGTTGTGATGGTATATAACGATGGCGGATTTCATTCCCCGGCCGAGCGGTCCATGATCGCGAAGAGAACTGACGGCGGGCGCTGCGGGGCGCGACCTGTGCCCCAGTACGACTTTGCATCTAATAGGACGGAATCCATCGCGGGCGATTCTCATCCACTGCCGGACCGCGATCGCCCACCCCTCGGCCGGCCGGTTCGAAACGCCGTGGTCGGGGCATGTCGGTCGGGACACTTGCGCACAGCTTAACAAGACATTAACATTGGCGGGACCAATACTTGGGTTGTCGGGAGGGGGGACTCCATGGCAGCTGGAAATGGCGACGATCTGGTCGCCAGGCTGAAGGAGCAGCGGGACCGGTTTATCGCATTCGCTTTTGCGGGTGCCGACCTGCTCCTGGAACTGGATGATAGCGACGTGGTCGTCTACTCGGCCGGCGCCGGCGAGGCGTTATACGGCATGGCCGAGAACGCCATGCTGGCGCACAAGCTGGCGGAATTCGTCCACCCGCGCGACGGCAAGCGGCTGGAGGAGGCGTTGCAGCGCCTACGCAATACCGGGCGGCTGGACCACACCCCACTGTCGGTGATGGGAGACGGCGGCACTGTCACCCGCATGCGGATGGCCGGAATTCGCCTGCCGCAGATGAAGACCTGCCATCTGGCCCTGTCGCGGATCCCCCCCATCGCAGTGACCGAGGAGGACGGGCGGGAACGCGCCGACCCCAAGGCGCGCTTCGTGGAGGTGGTGCGCCAGCGCCTCAACGAAGCCAACCGGACCGGCCAGGAGGTCATGGTCACCCTGGTCGACTTATCGGGAACCGACCTCAGGGGACTGGAGCCGGCCAAGGCGCAGAGCCTGCTCGCCACGCTGCACAACGCGCTGGAGGAGGTGTCGGTGGGCGGCACCTCGGCCGGGCCGCTGTCCGGCCATGCCTTCGGAGTGGTGCATTCCGACCGCATGTCGCCGCAGGCCCTGGCCGAGCACCTCGACACGGTGACCCGGCGCTTCGCCGACGCCGGGGGCAATGCCCTGCGCCTGCGGTCCAGCAGCCTGAAAATGGAAGATTCGGCGCTTGGCGAGGAGGATATCGCCAAGGCCCTGACCTACATCGTCAACGCCTTCGTGCGCGACAGCGCCGCTTTCGCCATCCGCTCGCTGACCGACGGGGCGCGCATCGCGGTGGACGACACCCTGACGCGGGTGCGCAATTTCCGCGCCATGGTCAAGAACGACCGGCTGGCCTTCCTGTTCCAGCCGGTGGTCAATCTGCATACCGGCGTGGTGCTCAACTTCGAAGTGTTCACCCGCCTGGCCCACGGCAAGAACCTGTTTACCCCGGCCCAGATCCTGCCCTTCGCCACCGATGTCGGCCTGGTGGGCGAATTCGACCTGGCCGTATGCCGCAAGGTGCTGGACACCATGCGCGCCGCCACCGAAATTTCCACCCTGGCCAGCGTGGCGGTCAACGTGTCCGGGCATTCCCTGGCCAATCCGCTGTTCTACAAGGCGCTGCTGGCCACATTGCAGCAGAACAAGACCATCCTCGGCCGCCTGATCATCGAGGTGACCGACCCCGCCGGCATCGCCAACATGGATGAGGCCCGACGCCTGCTGGCCCGCCTGCGCAAGCTGGGGGTGCGGGTGGCGCTGGACGATTTCGGCAGCGGGAGCGCATCCTTCGACATGCTGCGCACCCTGCCGGTGGATTACGTGAAGCTTGACGCGAAATACATCGAGGAGGCGCGCCATCCCAAGGGCTTCGCCATGCTGCGGGCCATGGCCGGCCTGTGCCGCGAACTGGAGGTGATCACCGTTGGCGAACGCGTCGAGGACGCGCCGACCCTCCATTTGCTGCGCGACGCCGGCGTCGATTATGCCCAGGGCCATTTCTTCGACCGGCCGACCGCCGGGGCCGCCCGCAAGGTCGCCCGTTACGACGAGCATGTGCGGCGGGCCGGCACCGCGCAGGTAGCTGCGGCCGGCTAATAATCCATTCGCCAGTTGATCCCCAGGCCGCTGCCCATCTCGCCCCCCAGGCTGGTGGAAACCGAGAAGCCGTGGCCCACTTCCTCCTCGACGGTGACCTGGCCCAGCCCCTGGATGCCCTGGTCCACCCGCACGAAGGTGTCCCGCCCGACATATTTGCCCATGCTGAGGGTGGGGGCCGTGCTGGTGGTGGCGGTCCCGCTGGCGGTTTGCGGCTGGCTGGGGCTGCCCACCTGAAGGACGTCGAGGCCAAGTGCCCCCCGGATCTTGCCCAGGGGATCGAAGCCTCCGCCGCCCAACCCCGCCCCCAGGCCCGAGGCGGCCATCTGCGCCAACTGCAACTGCTGGAAAGCCGACAGGCTGCCCACGCCGGTGTTGAACAACAGCTGCGACAGGATCTCGTCCTTGGGCAGCGGCGGGTCGGAGGTGAAATCCACCTTCGGCTGGCGGGCGGTGCCGGAGATGGTGGCGGTGGCGGTGATATCGGGGGCTTGGGCGATGGCGTCGATGGCCAGGGCCGGATCAATGGGTTCGCCGCCCATGAAGGTGATGGCGCTGTCCGGCTGGAATTTGAACGGCCGCCCCAGCAGATCGTATTGGCCGCGCACCACGTGCAGCTTGCCGGTCAGTTCGGGATGGGTCACCGTGCCCTGAACGTGCAGCCGTCCCTGCCACTGAGAGTCCAGGCCGTGGCCGCGCACGGAAATGCGGTCGACGGCGACCTCCAGCCCCAGGGCGACGGTCAGCGGCCCGGCGGGGGCCGGCGCCTTGCCGGCCTGCCGCGCCACTTCCCAGGCCGGACGGTGAATCTCGATCACCTTCAGGTCGACCGGCCCGCCGCCCCCGCTCAAGCGGGCGATGTTCACGTCGGCTTCCGCCACCGTCACCTGGCCGGTCAGCGCCGAGTCCATCCCCTGGCCGGCCAGCCCCAGGGTGCCGGAAACGGTCGCATCCACGTCCTCGCGCCGCAACAGGTGGAACTTGTCCAACACCACCGCGGCACGATAGCCCGTCGTTCCGCCGGCCATGTCGAACTGGCCGGCCCCGTCCAGGCGGATGCGGCCGTCGCCGCCGTCGTCCCCCTCGCCGACGAGGCGCACGCTCTGGCCGTTCAGGTCGACCCGCAGCGAAAGGCCGGTCACCATGGTGCCCGCCTGGGCATTCTCGTAACGTCCCTGGTCCAGCGTCGCCTCGCCGCTCAGGGACGGCCGGGCCACCGTGCCATCCACCGCCACCTCGGCCCGAAGGGCGCCGGACAGGGTGCTGCCGCCGGCCGCCAGCCCGACCGCCAGCACCCCGGCATCCCCCTCCAGCCGCAACCGCCCGGTGACCGGAGCGTCCGGCGGCAGCAACGGCCCCGGTCCCACCGCCAGCGGCACCGACCCGTCCGCCGCGGCCTTCAGCCGCCGGCCGGTGGCCGAGGCGCTGACGTCGAGCCGGCCGCCCCGCCAGGTGCCGCGCAGATGGGCGGCCACCGGCCCCCAGGCCATGGCCGCCTTTCCCCTGATCGCCAGGCGCTCGCCCTCCAGGAGGAAGCCGGCCTCGGGCGCCCGTAGCGTGCCGCCCAGGGTGGCCGTGCCGGAGATCCGCCCCCGCGCCCCCAGTCCCGGCCGCACTAGGTCCACCAGATCGGGGGAAACGTGGTCGAGCCGGATCCGGCCAGCCAGCCGGTCGCCGGTGCGGCGGCCTTCCGCCTCCACCGTTCCGCCGTCCACCGCCAGCCGGACCGGCGCCAGGCGCAGGCGGTTCGGCCCCCACTCGATCCGGGCCGGAGCCGCCAGCCCCATCCGCCGTCCGCCGTAGGCCAGCGACAGGCGATCCACCATCGCCACCCCGACGACGCTGCCCGGCAACTGCACGCGGCCGGCAGCGGCCAGATCGGCCGGGCCACCGCCTTCGGCGGCGAACCGCCAGTCGCGGCCCCCGCCGGCAATGCGCGCCTGGGCCTGGGCGAACGCCAGTCCGCCGCGCCGCACGTCCCGCGCCGACGCCACAGCCGTCGCCCGCAGGCCGGTATCGATGCCGGCCAGATCCGCTTGCAGGCGGACCGACCGAGCGGTGGCGCCCGATGCCGCCAGCCCGGCCAGGGTGCCGGTAATGCGCGCCGACTGGCCGCGCCCCGGGTCCAGGACCACTCGTCCCGCCAGGCTGCCGGCCGCCACGCGCCCCCCCAGCAGGTCATTCCATTCGGCCAGCCGGGGAAGGTCCACGGTCAGCAGGCCGCCCGCCCGGCCCTGCGCCACGTCCAGGTCGCCGCCCAGCCGTGCCGTCCCGGCGCGCACCTCCAACCCGGCGATCCGCACCGTTGCGCCCACATCCAGGCGGGCCGCCGCCCGCAGCGGATGGGCGCCCAGCCGCATGTCGGCGGTCAGCAGTCCGGCCGGCCGGCCGGCCAGATGGCCGAGATCGAAACCCAGCCGCCCCCGCAGCGGCGGCAGCCGGCCGACCGCCACGGTGCCGTCTGCCGCCCCCCAGACGGCCGGATCGGCGGGCGAGCCAACCAGCCGGCCGGCCAGTCGCACCTGCCCGGCCAGAGCACTGGCCACACCGCCCAGCGCTGGCACCCGCCCGGCCACCCACAAGCCCAGGCGAGGCCACAACCAGCCGGAGGCCACCAGCCGGGCATCGGCGCCGTCGATGGCCAGGGCCGAAGCGAACAGCCGGTCCTTCCGCCAGGACCCGGTCAGCCGCAGCCGCGGCGCCGGACCGGCGAGGCGGTCGGCCACCCCGCCGCCCAGGCCCAGCCCGGCCCCGCGGATCGTGCCGGTCAGGGCCAGCCGGCCCGCCAGCAGATCCCCCGCCGCCACCATATGCACGGCAACGGCACCCCGGGCGGACCCGCCGGTCAGGGCGCGCAGCCGTTCCACCGCCGGACTGCCGGCCGCCACCACCAGGGTGGCACGATGGCCGTGACCGGCGACCATCCCGGAGGCGTTGGCCCAGGCGCCGGCCGCCTCCAACCGGGCCAGGCCAAGGCTGAAATCACCGGATCGGGGATCGAGCACGCCGCTGGCCGACAGGGTGGCCCGCGGGCCCAGGGAGTCGCCGCCGACCTGACGCGGCGCGTCCACCGCCGCCCCCAGGGTCGCCGCCCAGCCGTCGGCAGCCAGCACGGCATGCAGCGCCGCCGCCGCCCCGTCCCAGCCGAATTCACCGAGCCGGCCCTGCCCCGCCGCCGTCACATGCCCGGCCACATCCAGGGCTTTGAACGGCCCGGCCACCGTGCCGCCGGCCTGGACCGGACCGGCCATCGGCACCCCGGCCAGCCTCTGCCAATGGGAGAGGTCGGGCAAGTCCACCTGCCAATCGAGGGTAAGGCCGTCGGCCGTCACCTTGCCCGCCAGGTCCAGGCGGGAGCCGTCGGCAGCGGACAGGCCGAAGG
>JAKAFA010000238.1 GCA_021818185.1 Pseudomonadota bacterium
GGGACCGGCACCAGCGGGGCGACGGCCAACACCTTCTACGCCAACCCCACCGGCGTGACCAGCGACAGCGTGTTCGCCACCACCATGGCGAGTCAGATCCAGACCGCGTTCGAGATGCAGTACAACTCGACCTCGGGTACCGTGGCCCCGTCGTCGGGGACCTACAGCACCTCGCTGGCGGCCGGCACCAACCTGTCGATCACGTACCAGGGACAGACCTACAGCGTCAGCCTGACCGGCTACAACCCGCAGAATCCCGGAACCTCGGGGACCAGCGGCACCCTCAACTACGCCCTGGCCCAGGCCGGGTTGCCCTCGACCATCTCGTTCAGCTATGCGGGCGGCCAGCTGACCCTGAACAACGGCACCACCTCGTCCGTCACCGTCAGCGGCTCGGGCGACCTCGAGGACCTCACCACCGCCCAGCCGGCCACCGTCGCCGCCGGCGGGTCGATCAGCACCTCGGCGGGCGCCCTGGAACTGATGGAAGCGTCGGACACCGGTACCCTCGTCATCGGCGGCACGACCGTCACGGTGGGGGCGACGCCGGCCGTCACCGCCGCCAACATCAACGCGGCGGGCATCACCGGTATCACCGCCACCTACGACGCCGCGACCAACACGATGTCGATCGCCAACAGCAATGCGACGACCGTGTCCATCACCGGTACCGGCAATTATGCCTCTGCCGACCTGACCGGCGTGGTGGGCGGCAATATTCCGGCGGGCGGCACCGTCACCGACAGCGTCTATTCCAACAATCCCGAACTGACCGTCGGCACCGGCACCCCGATCAGCGTCAACGGCATGACCATGGCCGGGGCGATCGCCGCCATCAACGCCCAGTCCGCCACCACCGGCATCTCCGCCCAGTACAACGGCGGACAGGTGGTGCTGTACACCGGCAACAACGCCACCTACAAGCTGACGGCCACGGGCGATCTGTCGGCCGCCTTCAATGCGACGCAGGTGGTCGGCAACGGCCTCAGCTATTGCAGCGAGGTGGCGGGGACCGGCGGCATCGTCATCAACCAGTACGACAACAATTCCAATACCGGCAATATCGTCATCAGCGGCATAACCTCGCTCAAGAACAACAATACCGACGTGCTGGAACAGGCGATCAACCCCAACAGCACCAATCCCGACACTTTCACCCTGCAACACCTGTCTTCGGTGGTCTATTCCGGCACGCAGAGCGTGACCAACGATCCCCTGCACGGCGCCGGGGCGCCGGCCATCACCTTCAACGGCAACGGCACGCCGGCGACCATCAATGTCGGCGGCATGAAGATCGCGTGGACCAACGGCTCGCAGAATCAGGATCAGGCCAGTTCGCTGACCGACAGCCCGCCCATCAGCCTGTTCCTCGGCGACACCAACCAGTCGGACGGCATGACCCAGCTGTCCAGCAGCCAGACCGACATTTCGCTGACCTACATGGACCAGAACGGCGCCAAGTTCGGCAATTTCTCGGGCCTGTCGATCGGCAGCAACGGCATCGTCACCGCCCAGTTCGACAACGGCGTCACCGTGCCGATCTTCCAGATCCCCATCGCCACCTTCGTCGATCCGGACGGCCTGCAAAGCCTGTCGGGCAACGTCTACGTCGCCTCGGACTTTTCCGGCCTGCCGACCTTGCGAACGCCGGGCGAGGCGGGGTCCGGACAGCTCAACGAATCGTCGCTGGAAGCCTCGACGGTGGATATCGGCACCGAATTCACCGATATGATCGTTACTCAGCGCGCCTATTCGGCATCGGCCAAGATCATCACCACTGCCAACCAGATGCTGGACGATCTGCTCACCATCGTCCGCTAGACCGGCGTGGGGGCGGCCTGTGCCGCCCCTACAGCCGCCGGCGCAGCAGGATTTCATCGTGGCCGGGCGTCACCAGGTCGGGCAAAGGGGCGACCTCGGCGAAGCCGGCGCGGGCCCAGAAGGCGCGGGCCGGGGCGTTGAAGGACGAGACGCAGGCCCACAGATTGCCGCTTCCGGCCGCTTCGCCTGCCGCCCACTCCACCAGGGCGCGGCCCAGCCCGCCACCCCGGGCATCAGGCAGCACCGCCAGCACCTCGATCGAGGGACCGCGCAGCCATGGGTTGCGCAGGGCGATCAGCCCGGCGGCCCGCCCGGCCCGCTCGGCCACCAGCCGGCGCAGGGCGGGATCGTCGCGTTCCAGGTAGCGGGCCAGGGCGGTTGCCGAAAATCCCAAGGTCCGCCACGGGTCCATGGCGGCCAGCGCCGCCCCCAGCTCCCCGCTCTCGCCGGGCGCCAGCCGGCGCAGGCGAAGGGGGGAGAGCGCGGTCATCGCAGCAGGTCGTCCAGGCGGACGAAGCGATAGCCCCTGGCGCGCAGGGCGGCCAGGATGCGGGGCAGGGCCGGGGCGGTGGCCGGGGCGCGGCCGTTGATATGGAAGATCAGGATGCTGCCGGGCCGGGTCTTCAGCAGCACCCATTCGGCCAGATGCTCGGGGGTCAGGCCCCGGCCGGGATCGCCCGAGGCGAAGGTCCAATGCACCACCGTGTGGCCGCTCGCTTCGACCGCCGCCAGACTGGCGGCATCATAATGGCCGCCGGGAAAGCGGAAGAAGCGCGGCCTGCGCCCGGTGATCGCGGCGATCAGCCGATCGGTCTTCGCCACCTGTTCGGCCTGCCTGGCCGGCGGCAGGCGCTCCATATGGGCGGGGTGGCTGTAGGAATGATTCTCGATCTCGACCAGGGGCGAGCGGGCCAAGCGGGCCAGGTCGTCCCGGTTGGTCTCGGCGAACAGGCCGGTGGCGAAGATGGTGAAGGGCAGTTTCTGCGCCTGGAGGACGGCAAGGATGCCCCGGTCGAGAGAGGCATGGGCGTTGGGCGCCTCGCAGCCGTCGAAGGTCAGGGCGACCACCTTGGCATCGGTCGGCAGGCGGGTCACCACTTCGGCCGCGACCGGACCCGCCCCGGCCAGTATCCCGGCCGCCAGCAGCAGGGCGGCGGCCCGGCGGCGCCCTCTCAAAAGTCCAGATCCGCGTAATGGCGGGGCGGCGGCAGGCCCGGCAGGTGGTCGGCCAGCAAGGAGCGGAAGGCCGGACGCGACTTCACCCGCGCGTACCAGTCCTTGGCGCCGGGATGACGATCCCACGGCACGTCGCCGATATAATCGACGCAGGAAACCTGTGCCGCCGCGGCGATGTCGGCCAGGGTGTATTGTGCGCCGGCCAGCCAGGTCCGCCGTTCGGTCAGCCAGCCGATATAGTCGAGGTGATGATGGATGGCGGCGTACCCGGCCCGGATCAGGCGGGAATCCGGTTCACCCTGGGCGCTGCCCAGGCGCCGAAACACCTTTTCGCCCACCAGATTGACGGTCACCTCGCGATGGAACTTGCCGCCGAACCAGCCGGCCAAGCGGCGCACCTCGGCGCGGGCCAGCGGATCGCCGGGCAGCAGCGGCGGCTCGCGCACCGTCTCGTCCACGTATTCGGCGATGGCGGCGGCATCGGCCAGAACGGTGCCGCCGTCCTCGACCAGGACCGGCACCTCGCCCGCGGCATTTAGGGCCAGGAATTCCGGCCGGCGGTCCCAGACGCGTTCGATCTCGGCTTGGAAATCCAGCCGTTTCTCGGCCAGGACGACACGAACCGTGCGGGAGAACGGGCAAAGGGGATGGTGATAAAGCGTCCTCATGCGGCCTTTCTAACGCGTTTTGCCGCGCCCGCACAGGGGTTGTTGACCCGATGCTCCATCCGGGCGGGCGGGGCTCAGGCGGCGCGGCTGGCTGGGGATTCGGTCAGCAGGGCGTAAAGCGCGTCGGGATTGTCGGTGCCGCGCAGCTTTTCGCACACGCTTTTGTCGCGCAGCAGCCGCGAGACGCGGGCCAGGGCCTTCAGATGGTCGGCACCTGCCGATTCGGGGGCGAGCAGCAGGAAAATCAGGTCGACGGGCTGCTCATCGATGGATTCGAAATTGATCGACCGTTCCAGGCGAGCGAACAGCCCATACAGGCGCCCCAGGTTGGCCAGCTTGCCGTGGGGGATGGCGATGCCGTTGCCGACCCCTGTGGTACCGAGACGCTCCCGCTCCAGCAGGACGTCGAAAATGGCGCGTTCGTGCAGGCCGGTCAGTTCCGCCGCCCGTCGGGCAAGTTCCTGCAGCGCCTGCTTTTTGGAGGTGGCGCGCAGGTTGGGAATGACGGCGGCCGGGGTAATCAGATCGGCGATTTCCATGAAGTCCAACCCTTCATTGCGGAATCGGCCCGCCGGGGCCTGGGCCCCGCTTCCGGCCGACAGGGACCCCCGTGCCGCCGCGGCGGTACGATCTGCCCCTTCTCTCGGACGCTCCAATCACGGCCGGCCCAAGGGAGGCCGGAACATAGGTCCGTGACGGAGCGAAGTCAAGCATGCCCCACGCTCGCGTGAGTCGCCGGCCACAGCCGGACTGTTCCTTCCCTAGATCCCAATCGCCTTTTCGCGGCGTCGTTGCACCGACGACGGGATATTCATAGCTTCCCGGTATTTTGCCACCGTTCGACGGGCGATGTCGATGCCTTCGGCCTTGAGGATCTCGACGATGCGGTCGTCGGACAGCACCGCGCGCCCCTCGGCGTCGATCAGCGCCTTGATGCGGTGGCGCACCGATTCCGCCGAATGGGCGTCGCCGCCGTCGGCGGATCCGATGGCCTGGGTGAAGAAATACTTGAGTTCGAAGATGCCGCGCGGCGTGGCGATATACTTGTTCGACGTCACCCGGCTGACCGTGCTTTCGTGCATGCCGATGGCGGTCGCGATGTCGCGCAGGACCAGCGGCCGCAGGTGGTGGACTCCATGGCGGAAAAAGGCGTCCTGCTGGCGGACCAGTTCAGTGGCCACCTTCAGGATGGTGGTGGCCCGCTGGTGCAGCGACTTGACCAGCCAGTTGGCCGATTGGAACCGTTCGGACAGGTAGGTCTTGTCCTCACGGCTCTTGGCCGAGCCGGAGACCTTGGCATAGTACCGGGTATCGACCAGCACCCGCGGCAGGGTGTCGGCGTTCAGTTCCACCACCCAGGTTCCGTCCGGGCCGCGGCGCATCAGCACGTCGGGGGTGACCGTCTGGGCGACGGTATGGTCGAAGCGCAAGGCCGGCTTGGGATCCAGCGCCTTGATCTCGGTGATCATTTCGGCCAGGTCCTCGGAATCGATGCCGCAGACCCGCATCAGACCGGCCAGATCGCGCCGCGCCAGCATGGGCAGGTTGTCCACCAGCGCCGCCATGGCCGGGTCGTACCGGTCGCGATCGGCCAACTGCAACGCCAAGCATTCCTTGAGGGAACGGGCGAAGACGCCGACCGGGTCAAAGCGCTGCACCCGCGCCAGCACCTCCTCGACCTTGGACAGCGCGCATCCCAGCCGGGCGGCCAGGTCCGGCAGGTCGCCGATCAGGTAGCCGGACTCGTCGAGCATGGCGATCAGGTGCAGCCCGATCAGCCGGTCGGCGGGGTCGGAGACGTCCATGTTCAACTGGGCGACCAGATGGTCGCGCAGACTGATCCCGCCGGCCAGGGTC
>JAKAFA010000239.1 GCA_021818185.1 Pseudomonadota bacterium
TCTAGGCCGGCCTTATCGCCGGGGAGATTCCATCGGACAATGCCCCTTCAATCACGGGCGCCCTCGGAAGGATGCATCGCCCGCCACCGCCGGATTTGGTCGATGGTTGCCAACCGCGCCGCGGGCGCGGTTCAGCCGCGCCAGGGTAAAGGCGCGATCGGGGCGAAGCGCGACCGGATGCGCTGGTCGGGATAGCGCTCGGGGTGCTGGAGCGCCTCGCTGAGTTCGGTCAGATGGACACCCAGTTCGCCGGACAGCCGGCACTCCCGCCCCTGGCGAATGGCCTCGGCCAATTCGGCCGGGCCGCGCAGGAAATCCACCTGCTTGCCCGGCGAGGACCGGCGGAAGCGGGGGGGGCGCGCGAAGGGCAGACGTCGCTGGCAGGTCCAGCCCCCGACCGCCACCGGCAGGTGGAGGCCGGCTTCCAGCCGTTCCCACAGCAGGGCCCAGCGATGGCGCAGCCCGGCCGCGATGCGGTTGGCGGGCATCCGGCGCAGGACGACCGGCGCGGCGTCGTTGCGGACCTGACCGGTGGCCAGGATGCCCTCATCGCCGACGATCACCAAGGATTTGTCCGCCGGCGCCACCAGGCCGCAGGTCACCCGCGCCACCACCCCGCCACCGTACTCGATGCACCCCACCGAGAAGTCGGGAGCGACCGACTCGGCGGCAACCCCCTTGTCGGGGATCAGGCAGCGGGAAAAGGCCTGCACCTGATGGGCCGGGCCGAAAAAGGCGGCCAGCCACGACAGCACGTAGCCGGCGTGCTCGAACGTCGAGCCGACCTCGAATTCGTCCCGGGCCGGCCAGGGCGCCCCCGAAGCGCTGCGCCAGCGGCTGCGGTCGGCACGGTGGACCATGCCGTCCTCGAAATTGGCGTAGACCAGCCGCACCTGGCCGACCACGCCATCCGCCAGGGCCTTCCACATGGTCTGGGCGGTCTCGCCCAGAACACTGCACGGCGCCGCCGAAACCTGGAGGTTGCGGCGGCGGGCCAGGGCCGCCAAGGTCGCCGCATCGCGCGCATTCATGGCCAGAGGCTTCTCGGAATAGACATGCTTGCCCGCCTCCAGGCAGTGGCGGGTCAGGTCGAAGTGACTGCGGGGATTGGTAAGGTTGAGCACCATTTCGACCCGCCGATCGGCCAGCAGCGCCTGAAACGCGCCGTACGGAGCGATGCCGTAATGGCGGCAAAAAGCCTCCAGGCGGACCCTGTCGCGATCATAGGCCCCCACCACCCGAAGGCCGGGATGATGGGCCAGCGTCGCCATGTAGAAATCCGCCACGAAACCGCATCCCAGCACGGCCATCGCCACCGGTTCGGCGGACGACGCCCCCCGGCCGCCACCGGACCGGCCGGGAATCGAAAGGGTGAATGGATGCAACGGCGCCTCCCGGACTGGCTTGGTCTAACGCAATTGGGGGCAAGGGGGCGCGAAAGAAAACTGCCCCGACGGCAAGGGGGCTATGGCCGCCGGCACAGGCCGAATGGCTTGCAACCCGGCCGAACGACCAATCGTCCGATGGCATATCCATTACAGGATGCCCCCATAGGTTTGCGTTCATCACTTGGAAGTTGCACGAATGGTGACGCCAATTTAAACAATTTGGCTCCTACCGCTTGGGGCCACTCCCACTCGCTGCCGACCTGACGATGATGCTTGCACTTGCCCGATGGGCGCCGCGTCCTGCGCCGACACTGCGATTGGCCGTGGCGCTGATCGGCGCGGTTTCGGCGGCCCGCGCCCAGACCCCCGCCCAGGACCAGCCGGCGCCGCCGCCTTCCGATCTCCCCGCCGCCCAATCCGCGGTGCAGGGCGCCGCACAGCCGTCACTCCAGCCCGGCACGGCGGATGCTGTGGCCGAGCGGCCGTGGACCATCGTCCCGTGGGCCAGCCTTGACGAAAGCGTCACCGACAACGCCCGCCTGCTGCCCTCGCCCCGGACCGGCGACCTGATCACCGCCGCGTCGGCCGGGCTGGGCGCTTCCGGCCGCACCCGGCGCACCGTCGGTTCGCTCGAAGCCGATGCGACCTACGACAAATATGTCCGGGCCACCGACATGGACGGCTTCCTTTACAACGTCTACGGCAACGGGACGGCGGAAGTGCTGGACCGCTACCTGTTCGTCGACGCCCGCTCGGCCATCGACACCCAATCCCTCGGCCCCAACGGCCCCTCGGCAGCGGCGCAGCATACCCTGCCGACCAACCAGCTGCGGGTGTACAACAACAGCTTCAGCCCCTACCTGAACCACGATTTCGGCACCTGGGCCAATGCCGAACTCCGCTATCGCCTGTCCACCGCCGATTTCAGCGGTGCCGACGTGGGGCAGATCCCGGCCCAGGGCCTGCCCGCCAGCCTCGCCATTCCGTTGCCCGGCAACACCGTCACCAACGAATACCGGGCCGAGGTGAAGAGCGGCCAACGCTTCACCCGCCTGCGCTGGGACCTGATGGGCGACATCCTCAACACCTCGTATATCGGCGCCGACCGCACGATCGGCGGGCGCACCACCACGCTGGAAGCCGATTACGCCGTGATCCGCCAAGTCGCGGTGGTTGGCGAACTGGGCTACGACACGTTCCGCGACAGCGGCATCCCCGACGGAACCTCCAACTATCCCAGCTGGCGGACCGGCCTGCGTCTTACCCCCGGCCCGCGCACCTCGCTGACCGTGCTGGGCGGCCAGCGTTTCGGCGGCCCTTATTGGTCGGGACGGCTGGAATACCAGATTTCGCCCAAGCTGCGCCTCAGCGGCTCCCACGACATCACCGTGACCACCGAGCAGCAGCAGCTCAACACCACCCTCAACGACATGGTGACCAACCCCACCGGCCAGTTGGTCAACCCGGTCACCGCCCTGGCGTCTTCCGCCAACCAGCAGCCCTTCGCCTACGTCTCCCAATCCTACCTGCTGCAAACCAGCCAGGTGACCCTGACCGGCGACCTGGGGCGCACCGGCGTAACGGTGGACGTCTTCAATCAGGTGCGCGACCTGGGGGTGGTGAATTTGGCACAGACCCCTGTCGAAACCCAGCAGGCCATCGGTTTCGACGGCCTGGTCACCTTCACGCTCACCCCGGCGGCGAGCATCCATCTCGGCGTGAGTGCGGCGCGCCTGTTCGATAGTGTCCCCGACCAAGGAAATACCGCGGAAACGGCGGGCTTGTCCTACGATTATAAGCTTTCTCCCACGCTGACCGCGGTTTTGTCCTACCGCTATGATCTGATCACCAATCAGCTCGGGACCGGTTATCAGGACAACATCGGCGTCGTCGGCCTGCGCAAGGAATTCTGACCCCAAGGCCCCTTGGGGCGCTCCCAGCCGGGCGCGCGGGCGGAGGGGTGGGATTCCCGGCGCTCCACCGCCGCGGAGAGCAAGCCTCATGCCCATCATCGTCAAGACCCTGGACCTGTCCGCCTGGGCGGCCTGGGAGGATTACGCGGCGGGCCACCCCGACGCCACCTTTTTCCATCGCGCCGGCTGGAGCCGGGTGATCGAGGCCAGCTTCGGCCACCCCACCCATTACCTGTACGCCGAACGCGGCGGCCGGGTCTGCGGCCTCCTGCCGCTCGCCCATTACCGCAGCTGGATGTTCGGCAACGCCCTGATCTCCAACGCCTGCTGCATGGGGGGCGGGCCGGTGGCCGACGACGACGGCGCCTATGCCGCCCTCGACGCGGCAGCCCTGGCCCTGATGGAGCGGGTGGGCGCCGATTACCTGGAGTACCGCCGTCCCTGCCGGCGCCATGCCGACTGGCGCTGCCGCGACAACCTCTATGTGACCTTCGAGCAGCCCATCGACCGCGATGAGGAGACCGCCCTCAAGCGGATCCCCCGCAAGCAGCGGGCGGTGGTGCGCAAGGCGCTGCAATCCGGCTTGGCCGACGAGATGGATACCGGCATCGACCGTTTTTATGCCCTCTATGCCGCCAACGTGCACAATCACGGCACGCCGGTCTTTTCCAAGGGATATTTCCGCAACCTGATGGCGGAATTCGGCGCCGATTGCGACATCCTGACCGTCTGCCACGAGGGAACGGCGCTGAGCAGCGTGCTCAGCTTCTACCATCGCGGACGGGTGATGCCCTATTACACCGGCTCGGCCGGCTTGGCCCGCGACCTGGGCGCCAACGACTTCATGTATTGGCGGCTGATGCGCCGGGCGGCGGACCGGGGATGCACAATCTTCGATTTCGGCCGCAGCAAGATCGGCACCGGACCTTATGCCTTCAAGAAGAACTGGGGGTTCGATCCCATCCCGGTGGTCCACGAATACCGCACCCGGGATGGACAATCCCTGCCGGACCTCAACCCGCTCAACCCAAAATACCGCCTGTTCATCGCCGTGTGGAAGCGGCTGCCGCTGCCGGTGGCCAACCTTCTGGGCCCCAATATCGTCCGCAACATCGGCTGAGACGCCCCCCATCCCGCTTGTGCTTTGCCCCCGGCCGCAGTATCAGAGGGATGCCCCGCGTTCGGGGAAGGGTGGCAGAGCGGCCTATTGCGCCAGTCTTGAAAACTGGAGAAGTCTCAACGGCTTCCGTGGGTTCGAATCCCACCCCTTCCGCCATTTCTTCCAGTTATGGCATTGATAATGCTGGAAATTTACCGCAAAGCGGCGTGCCAACCCACAATTAGAGGCCGGCTTCTGGCGAACGATGGCGAACTTGGGTAGTGTCTCAGTTTGAAATCGGGTGGATCGCGAACGCCGTTCGCCGGCTTCATCGGCCCTTCGGCGAACCGGGTTCGCCAGGAAGTTCAATATCAACACATAACAATATCTTTATGTTGCACGCAACGGGTGATTGACACTCAACCCTGATGATGCGCATCATCGCCCCGTTCAAGGTGGTGATCGCCACCAAGTCCAAAAGCTAGGTCACACTAGAAATTGAACGAAAGCTGCGTCGGCAGCGAACGCCAATGAGAACATACGTCCTCATGGCGCCCGAACCGGAGGCGGGTGTATGCGCGAACATACACCACCTTTGGGCGGGTTGAACCGACCATCGCATTCTCCTTTTCCAAGGACAGGATTGAGCCTGTCGCTCCGAGGAGCCCGATGCGCCCCGCCCGTTTCAGGGCGCTGGGGCATTCGGTGGAAAAGGGTGGCGATCACCAATCGCGAAAATGCGGTAGGTTGGGACTGGAGTCAACACCAGAACGGGAGGGCAACCGATTGATATTTCAATCGGCTGCAACAATCTTCTTGTACCGGCCCGGCCGCTTCGGCGCCTCCGCCCGCGCGTCGATCCGCGCCACGATATCCTCCATGCTCCACAGTCGATCCGTCATCCCGGCCGCCATCGCGGGCGTGACTTTCAGCGTCTTATGGATTCGGACGAAGTTGTAGAACATGAAGTAGAGCGCCAGGGCGTGGCAGTGGTTCTCCAGCTTCTTGGAGAAGGCGTTGGTCAGCCTGGTGAACCGCCGCATGCTCAACCGCCTGGGCGAAGCGGCGGCCGAGGCGGTGCTGGCGGGCATCACCACCAGCGGCAACGACTATGAACGGC
>JAKAFA010000240.1 GCA_021818185.1 Pseudomonadota bacterium
TCGGCCGGGCGAACACCTGGACGAGATTTCCCAGGCGCGGCGCCTGGGGTGTTCGCGCACGCCCCTGCGGGAGGCCTTCAACCAGCTGGTGGCGCTCGGCCTGCTGGTCCGCCGGCCCCATTGCGGGGTTTATGTCGCCGACGACACCTCGGACCGGGCGCGCGAACTGATCGAGGCCTTCGCCGAGGTCGAGGCGATGTGCGCCGCCCTGGCGGTCACCCGCATGCGGCCGCGCCTGAAGCCCGGCCTGCTGCGCAAGGCCGAGCGCGATCCGGCGCAACTGCGGCGCGCCATCCGGCAGGCCTGCGCCAACCGCATCCTGGCCGAACAGGCCGAGGCGCTGGAACGGCGGGTGGCCGGTTATCGCCGGCTGGAGGGCAGCTTTGCCGTAGACCGCGACCGGCTGGCGGCGCGGCGGGTGGCCGAGGCGGTATTGGCCGGCGAGCCGGACGCCGCCAGGCATGCGGTACGCGAGCGGCTGCAAATCCTGTGCGAGGCGGCGGCCGGGACGCTGGGCGGGCGGGTCGCCGCCGCGGCGTGACTCAACGGACGGCGGTGACCAGCAGTTGGTGGCTGCCGTCCCAGATCATCCGGAGCGCCACCCACAGCACCATGGCCAATCCCAGATAGGCGACCCAGCGGTAGCGGAGCAGCAGCGCGGCCACCAAGCTGGCCGCCACGCCCATCAGCACCACCGAGAGACCCAGGCCGACGACCAGCACCGCCATGTGGTCGCGGGCGGCGCCGGCCACCGCCAGCACGTTGTCGACCGACATGGACACGTCGGCGATCACGATCTGGGTCACCGCCTGGCGAAAGGTCTTGGCGCCGCCGGGCGTGTCCTGGCCGGCGTCCCGCTCGGCGGCCGACGAGTTGGCGATCTCGCGCCACAGTTTCCAGCCGACCCAGAGCAGGAGCAAGCCACCCGCCAGGGTCAGTCCGACGATGTTCAGCACCTGGACGGTGAACACCGCGAACAGGACGCGCAGCAAGGCGGCGGCGGCGATGCCCACCGTGACGGCGCGGCGCCGGCTGTCGGGTGGCAGGCCGGCGGCCGCCATCCCCACCACCACGGCATTGTCGCCGGCCAGGGTCAGGTCGATGGCGATCACCGTCGCCAGGGCCGACGCCGCGCTCCAGTTCACCGCATCCAGCATTCCGTTCATCCATAGAGCAGGCGGCAAACCACCACCGCCGCCATCAATCCGGCGGCGTCGGCGATCAGCCCGGCGGCCAGGGCATGGCGGAACCGCCGGATGCCGACCGCCCCGAAATAGACCGCCAACACATAAAACGTGGTTTCCGTCGAGCCGTAAATGGTGCCGAGCAGGATGCCGGCCGGGCTGTCGGGGCCGCTGGCCGGGTCGCGCAGCAAGCCGGCCAGCATGCCATAGGCGCCCGAGCCCGACAGGGTTCGCACCGCCGCCAGCGCCAAGGCCTGCGGCGGCACGCCGAAGGGCGCCAGCAATCGCCCCATTGGCGCCAGCAGCAGGTCGAGGGCGCCGCTGGCTCGCAGCATGGCCACCGCCACCAGGATGGCGACCAGATAGGGGATGATCCGCACCGCGACGGTGAAGCCCTCGCGCGCGCCCTCGACGAACACCTCGTAGACCGGCACCCGCCGCAGCCAGCCGAAGGCCAGCAGGCCGGCGACCATGACGGGCACCGCCCAGGCGCCGAGGCTCCGCCCGCCCAGCAGCAAGGCGGCGGCCATGCCGGACGCGGCGGCGGCGGCCAGCCATCCCGCCCAGGGCGCCGCCGGCCGGGGCGGCGGGCAGGGGGAATTGGGCGCGGGGGGACGATCGATCCCGGAACCGGCGGCGGGCAGGGGGAGCGGCGGCGGCGCCAGAGGCGCCAGCATCCGGGCCGCGGCGATCCCCGCCACGGTCGCCACCAGGCTGGCCGCCAGGGTGGGGGCGGTGACCGCCGCCGGGTCGGCCGCCCCCAGCGAGGCGCGCAACGCGATGACTTTGGTGGGCAGCAGGGTCAGCCCGGCGGTATTGATGGCCAGGAACAACACCTGCGGGGTGCTGGCGACACCGCGATGGGGGTTCAGCCGCTCCAATTCCTCCATCGCCTTGACGCCGAACGGCGTCGCGGCGTTGCCCATCCCCAGCAGGTTGGCTGCCACGTTCATGGCCATGGCGCCCAGGGCGGGGTGGCCGGCCGGGACTTCGGGCAGCAGGCGGGCCAGAGGGACGGCCAGCAGGCGGGCGAGGGCGCGAACCATGCCGGCGGCCTCGGCCACCTTCAGGAGGCCCAGGAACAGCGCCATCACCCCGGCCAGGTTCAGGGCCAGCGGCACTGCGCCTTCGGCCGCGCGCAGGATGGCCGCGGTCAGCCCCTCCATGGCTCCGGCCGCACCGGCCGCCTGCCGCCAGGCAGAGGTGGCGAAGGCGGCAAGGACGAGGATGGCGAAGACGGCGTTCAGCGGACACCCCCCGGGTCGGTCAGGCAGACTAGACCGGAATCCAGTCCTCCGGAAGCCGGTTCCTGGATTACCATGCGCGGCCAGGCCAAGGCCGGCGGCTCGCGCTGGCGGAACGCGGCCGGCATTGGTAAGGTCGGGCAGGATTTCCCGAGGGGACGGCAATGGGCGGGCGGGCGATGACGGCGGCAAGGGCGGCGGCGGTGGCCGCCGTCCTGGTGTCGGGACCGGGATGGGCGGGGGTGCAGGACGGGACGGCGGACGCGGTTTCCGGCCATCTCGACGCCGGGGCACGGGCCTACCGGCGGGGGGACATCACCGTTGCGGCGCGTGAATTGCAGGCGGCGGTGATGGACTTGCAGCAACGCCTGGGCCGCGATCTGGCTGCGGCCATGCCGCCGGTCCCCGCCGGCTGGCAGGCCGATGACCCGGAGGTCGAGGGATTGGGATCGGTGGGCGGCGGGCTGTCCGTCACCCGCGCCTATACCCGCGACGATTCCTCTCTCAACGTTTCCATCATCCTCGACAGCCCGGCGGTGGGCGCCGCTGCCGCGCTGATGGCCAATCCCACCGCGCAACCCAACCTGAAGCGCGTCAAGGTGGGGGCCGAGGACGCCCTGTTGCGCTGGGATGCCGCCGCCCGCTCGGGCGAGATCACCCTGGTGGTTGCCAGCCGTGTACTGCTGCAAATCGAGGGTGACGGCCTGCCCGGTGACGACGCCCTGGTCGACCTGGCCCGGGGCTTCGACGTGGCCGCCCTGCGCAAGCTGCTGGCGGCCTGACCACATCGCGCATCGGCATTCTACGATTGAATTGCGGCGAGGAGATGGCCACCTATTTGATCGTCATAGACTTTCGTTTCGGCACTGACGATGACGGCGGACGGCAACTCATGCGCCTGCTCTCTCCGGCTGGTGGGATTACGGGAGGCGGCGAATCCTGATCTCGACGTGCTGGATGCACTGGCCGATATCCTGCACTGCACCCAATATCGGGATTGTCCGGCTCGCCATGGCTGCGCCGAGCGGGTGCGCGAACTGCTCGATCGCCTGTGCGGCGGGCCAGAGGGCGATCAATAGCCGGGAGGGCGATCAATAGCCGGAAGGCGGCAGGCCGGCAGCGCGGCGGCGCGCGATCATCTGGGCGCGGCGCAACTGGTATTCGGCAAGGTGGGCCTGACGGTACGCATCGGCGATGCGGCGGGCTTCCTCGTGGGCGGCGGCGATCTGGGTTCCCCATTCCGCGCGCGTCGCCTCCCCCGGCGGCGACAGCGCCGGGCGGGGCGGCCAGGGCGATGCGCGAGGGGCGGGACCGAGCGAGGCGACACGGGTGTTGCTATCCTCGTCGCCGTCGTGCCCCTCGTCCGCCCACACCTTCATCAGCCGTTGGCGGTATTCGGCCGCCAGGCTGGGCGTCTGGGAATGGTAGTACGAAGCGGCGGTCGGCCAGTGATTGGTGGCGCCGTACAGGCCCTTGAGGAACCGGGCGGCATAGGCGACGTTGCTGGCCGGGTCGAACGCTTCGTCCAGCGACGCGAAGGCGTCGGGATGGTACTGAAGGTTCACCTGCATGCAGCCGACATCGATGTTGGTGACCCCGGCCGCCTTCAGCCGGCGGACCTCGGCGATGGCTGCCGCCTTCGAGGGGAAATATTTGCCGTTGCCGCGGGCCGTCACCGTCCACGGCCAGGCAACAGTTACCCTGCGGTCATCGTCCCAGCGACCGGATTCCACCTTGGATATGGCGTCCAGCAGGCGGGCGGGGATGCCATAGGTCTGCTCGTAGCGGGCGGCCTGCTCGGCGCAGGCCCGCTCCAGCCCGGCGGCCGGCAGGGCGGCGGCGGCCGATCCCGCCCAAACCGCCGTCAGCACGGCCCACACCGCCGCCAGCAATGCCACGCGCCCCGATTCCATCTGCTTCCGGCCTGCACCCGTTCGCGTCTACCGCTACCAGAGATGCACCCCCCATGCCAGCCGCCCCAACCCTGGGCCGCCGCCTCGCGCTCCCCCACCTTTCGGCTAGGCCTCTGCGCCTTCCGAATGGGAGACACCGCCGGTCCGTATGATTTTTCCCTTGCAACGCAGCGACGGGCCCCGTATATATTGCAGTGCAGCAAACGAGAGGTCTCGGACCACTCACTTGTTGCCTTTCTTGGACGTTTCCTCCCTAAACTTGAGCCCCCGGCTTCGCGCCGGGGGTTTTTCTTCTGAATCAAGCGGTTGGCGAGGGGCGCGGAAACCGCGTGTACCAGCCCGTGTACCAATCTGTGTACCAAAAAATCTTGCTGCCAAGCGCGCCTGACTGCGGTGAACGCACCTGCACACACACCTTGTCCCGACACCTATGCAGCCGACCGGCGCGAAGCATCCTTACGAGCAGCTCGTTTCCACAAGCGGGTCCCGATTTGCCCGACCAACCATGAGACAGCCGAGGCAACGGCACACCGCTTGTCCAACTGGATGGCGGGGGGCAACGTCAGTACGTCCAGCATGACGGCGACAGAGGCGAGGGTTCAGCCTCCCTCGCGCCTGGGCAGAGATGACACCAATAGCGCCTAAAAGCGAAGTGTCACGGGTTCAGCCATTCTCGGTCGGGCCTCGTAATGAGCCTCGCGTCAACATAGGCCATATCCATAGTAAGCAGTGTTTTGATTCGATAAAGACGGGCAGTTCTATCCTTATCCGCGACAAGAGCGAGGTCTGCCTCATTCTCGCTCATAAGATTCAATGGCAAGAGCAACTGTATTTTGCCATCGAACCAATGAGGAATGGCCACCTTGTAGTTTCTGATTATCTTCTGCTTCAAATGACCTGTTGCGCCATCAATCGCAGAAATCGCTAATTTCTTGTAACCACGAAGCAAATCCGGCAGGCGCTCAGGATGGTGGTTAAATATGTGGTCATAATTTACTTCAAAGGTGTAGTTTGTATCGAACACCAAGTCCGCGGGGTCTCCCTATCCAGGCAACCCAGGTTCCGCGAATGTTCTTGGCGGGGCGGTCGCCCTGAGGTAGAGTCGGTGCATTGATCGCGGGGGGATAGATGGCCGGCATTCTCGATTTTGTGG
>JAKAFA010000241.1 GCA_021818185.1 Pseudomonadota bacterium
CGATCGCAGCAGGAACAATTGCAGGCGGCGCTCCAGAACCCCCGCGACGAAGGCGGCCACCAGGCGCTCGGGCTCGGGCTTGAGCGATGGCGGTGCGGGGGGCGGCGGAACCGCCGCCGCCGGAGCGGCCGCCAGGTCGGTGGTCCGGCGGTGCGGGGCCTGGGAATCGGCGGCGGGCGCGGCGTTCAGGGCCTGCCAGGCGGCGGCGACCTCGGGGCGGATCTCGATGACCACCCGAATCACGTCGCGGGCCAGTTGCCGCTGGTTGTCCCAGTCCCGGCCGGCCATGCCGGCGATGAAGGCGTCCTGCACCGCCCCCAGGAATTCGGAATCACCCCGGCGGCGCAGCAGCGAGCGCAGAACCTGACCCATCAAAGCAACCAGCGCCTCGGCATTGGGCATGCGGTCGACCTTGGCGCACAGGTCGTCCATCAGACTGTGCGATGGGGCGGGAGTGGTCACGGTGACGGCGCCCAGTTCTTCTGGATCGCCACCGCCGAAACCGAATTCTTGGGCGAACCTTCGATCACCTTGTCGGAATAGACCAAATAGACCAGCACGTCGCGTTTCTTGTCGAGGAAGCGAACCACCTGCATGGTCTTGAACAGCAGCGAAGTGTCCTTTTTGAACACCACCTCGCCGTCGGACAGGCTGCCCTTGATGTGAATGGGCCCCACCTGGCGGCAGGCGATGGCGGCGTCCGAGGTGTCCTCGGCCAGGCCCAGCCCACCCTTGATGCCGCCGCGCTTGGCCCGCGACAGGTAGCAGGTGACGCCGTCGACCTTGGGATCGTCGAAGGCCTCGACCACGATCTTGTCGTCGGGGCCCACCATCTTGAACACAGTGGACACGCTGCCGATTTCCTCGGCCCGCGCCGGCAGGGCGGCCGCCAGCAGCACCAGGGCGGCGGCGACGGTCTTCAGCATAGGGGTTCTCCGCATGGTCGATGGATCACGCCCCCGAAGGTATGCCTTATTGCGGCCGGCGTCCAACCCCACAGGCGGCCCATCCCCGCCGACCGGGTTGGCGGCGTTTCCCCACCCTGGCGAAATGTGCTAGGGAACCTGCCGGATCGCTCATGCGGAGGAATCGATGGCTGTCCTGGTGCCGGTGTCGTGGGGTGAGGTGATCGACAAGATCACCATTCTGGAAATCAAGCTCGAGCGGCTGAGCGACGCCGCCAAACGCGTCAATGTGCGCCGCGAGTTGGACGAACTGGTGACGGTGCGGGAGCGGGATTTCCCCAACCATGCCGGCTTGGCCGTGCTGTCCGCCCAGCTGAAGGCGATCAACGAGAAGCTGTGGGTGATCGAGGACGACATCCGCGACTGCGAGCGGAGCAAGGATTTCGGTGCCGACTTCGTCCGCCTGGCCCGCGCCGTCTATTTCACCAACGACGAGCGCGCCGCGGTGAAGCGACACATCAACGACCTGTTGGGCTCGACCCTGGTCGAGGAAAAATCCTACGCTCCTTATTGAGGATCGCGCTTCATGCGCCTGCACCATCTGCTCGATCCACTGCTGCTCGGCCTGCCGGGCCTAGCCGGGCGGCCGGGACCGGCGCGCGGGGTGCTGCTGATCAGCGCCGGCGGCCTGGGTGACACCGTGCTGTTCGCCCGCGTGGTGGAACGGTTCGCGGCCCTGGCCGAGCCGGGCGAGTCGGTCACCGTGCTGCTGCGCGCCGATGCCGCCCGAATGGCGTTCCTGTTCCCTGCCGGCATCGCCGTCGAGGCGGTGGATTTCCGCCGCCTGCGCCATGCCGACTATCGCCGCCGCCTGTTCGCCCGGCTGTACCGCGCCCATTACCGGCTGGTGGTGCACACCGATTACCTGCGCCATCCCGACCTGGACGAAGCCCTGGTGGCCGCCGCCCGCGCCCCGGAAACCGCGGCGATGGACCCTCGGCCCTCGCCCAAGCACGGTCGGCGGCTGGACGCCAACCGCCGACTGTACCGCCGACTGTTCGACTCGGGCGCGGCGGTGCAGGACAAGGTGTTGCGCTGGGCCCGCTTCGCCGATTTCCTGACCGGGCAGCCGGCGCCCCCGCCGGTATTGCCGCTACCGGCCGCATCCCTGCCGCCGCCCGCGGCGCTGCCGGCCCCCACCGTAGTGTTCCAGCCGTTTTCCGCGGTGGCCGCCAAGCAGAGCCCGCCCGCCCTGTGGCAGGCCATCATCGCCGCCCTGCCGGCCGGCTGGCAGGTGCGGGTCGCCGGCCATCCCGCGGACCTCGACCGCAATCCCGACTTCCGCCCACTGCTGGAGGTGCCGGGCGTCACTTTCGAACCGGCCCCCTTCCAGGCCCTGGCCTCCATCCTCCGCGCCGCCCGCCTGGTGATCAGCGTCGACACCGCCTGCATGCATCTGGCGGCGGTGCTGGGCACGCCGACCCTGTGCCTGGCCTCGGCCGCCTATGTCGGCGAAATTGTCCCTTACGACCCGGCGATCATGCCGGCCAACCTGCGGGTGTTGCGTGCCGACCCGGACTGCCGGGGCTGCCTGGGCACCTGCCGCTTCCCGCTGGAGCGCGGCATGTATCCCTGCGTCGCCGCTCTCGACCCCGCAGAGGCGGCGGCGATCGCCGCCGCGATGGCTACGCCATGAGCTGGCTGGCCCGCCTGTTTCCCGCCGGCATGCGCCGCCGCTGGTGGATGTTCCGCCCCATCGACGCCCTGGTGGCGCTGTGGCCGGCGCCGCGCCGCCGCCGCGGCCTGGTGGTGGTGCGGATGGACGGCATCGGCGACATGGTGATGTTTCGCCGGGCGCTCGACCACTACCCCGCCCTCTTCGGCGTGGAGCGCGCCGACATCACCGTTTTGGGCTGCCGGTCATGGCAGAGCCTGGCCCCGGTGGCGTTCGCCGGTTTCCGGGTCAAAGCCATCGACGAGCACGCCTTCGAGAAGAAGTGGCTCTATCGCCTGAAGGTGGCGCTGTGGGTCCGCCGCCAGGGATTCCGCGTGGCGGTGTGCGACATGTATATGCGCAAGGTGATGACCGCCGATTCCCTGGTGTGGATGAGCCGCGCCCCCGAGCGGGTGGTCGCCGCCCCTTTCGTCACCGACCGCACCCGGCGGGAATACGCCTGGTACCTGGACCGGGCCACCCGGGTGATCGACACCGGCCCCTATCCCACCCACGAAGGCCTGCGCCACTTCACCTTCCTGTCGGCGGTGGCCGGGCGGGCCGTCCCGCCGGAAATCCCCGCCCTGCCCTGGCGCGACCAGGCGCCGCGGCTGCCGGCGGGCGGACCCTATGTGGTGATGAATTTCGGCTCCAACGAGCCGGGGCGCCGCTGGCCCTTCGCCAACTTCCTCGCCCTGGCCCGCCGCTGCCTGGAGGCCGGCTTCCGGGTGGTGTTCGTCGGCGCCGGCCAGGAAGCCTTCGCCAAGCCGGACATCGCCGGGCTGGACCGTCCCGGTGCCGTCGACACCATCGGCCAGCTGACCCTGCCCGAGTTGATGGACGTGCTGGCCCACGCCGCCTGCGTGGTGACCAACGACACCGGCCCCGGCCATCTGGCTCTGGGCCTCGGCACCCCCACCGTACTGATCGCCGGCGGCGGCCATTACGGCAGCTTCGTCCCCTATCCGGAGGCGATCCGGCCAAAGGGCGCCGCCTTCCTCAGCCATCCCATGGACTGCTATCATTGCCTGTGGCGCTGCCCCCACCGGGCCAGCCCGTCCGAGGCCTTCCCCTGCGTCGCCGGGGTCGCGGTGGAGGCCGCCTGGGAGGCGGTGCGCCGGGTGACGGGTTAAGTGTGGACAGATTCCAACGGATACGACCTCGTGGCGGGAGACCGCTCCGATCCCGGTGCGACCATCGGACGCTGTGCATACCGCCCGGCTGAATTGGGGCGAAACCGGCCGATCCGGGATTCTATCGCGTCGCGCCTCCTGTGGCATAAGACGCCTGCCACACCATCGGAACCCAGCCGCACATGATTCGTTTCGAAAACATCAGCAAGCAGAACAGTCACCGGATCCTCTTCTTCGAGGCCTCCGCAACCCTGAACAGGGGTGAAAAGGTCGGTCTCGTCGGCCCCAACGGTGCGGGCAAGACGACGCTGTTCCGGATGATCACGGGCGAAGAGGCGCCGGATGACGGCCAAGTGGCGGTCGAGAAGCTGGTCTCGATCGGCTATTTCAACCAGGATGTCGGCGAAATGTCCGGCCGCAGCGCCGTTGCCGAGGTGATGGACGGCGCCGGGCCGGTCAGCACCGTGGCGGCGGAATTGGCGGAGCTTGAAGCGGCGATGGGCGATCCCGACCGCGCCGACGACATGGACGCCATCATCGAGCGCTACGGCGAAGTGCAGGCGCGCTTCGAGGAACTGGGCGGCTACGAGTTGGAGGGGCGGGCGCGGGAAGTGCTCGCCGGGCTCAGCTTCAGCCAGAATATGATGGAAACGGACGTCGGGGCCCTGTCGGGCGGCTGGAAGATGCGCGTGGCGCTCGGCCGGATCCTGCTCATGCGGCCCGATGCCATGCTTCTCGACGAGCCGAGCAACCACTTGGACCTGGAAAGCCTGATCTGGCTGGAGGAATTCCTGAAGGGCTACGAAGGCGCCCTGTTGATGACCTCTCATGACCGCGAGTTCCTGAACCGGATCGTCACCAAGATCATCGAGATCGACGGTGGATCGCTGACCACCTACGCGGGCGATTACGCCTTCTACGAGCGGCAGCGGGCCTTGAACGAGAAGCAGCAGCAGGCGCAGTTCGAACGGCAGCAGGCCATGTTGGCGAAAGAGCTGAAGTTCATCGAGCGCTTCAAGGCCCGGGCCTCCCACGCCGCCCAGGTCCAGAGCCGGGTGAAGAAGCTGGACAAGATCGAGCGCTTCGAGCCGCCCAGGCGCCGCCAGACGGTGGCGTTCGACTTCCCGCCGGCACCGCGCTCGGGCGAGGATGTCGCGGTCCTGAAGGATGTGCACAAGGGCTATGGCAGCCGGACCATATACCAGGGGCTCGACCTGACCATCCGCCGCAAGGAACGTTGGTGCGTCATGGGGGTCAACGGCGCCGGCAAGTCAACGCTTCTGAAGCTGGTGGCGGGCATCAGCGAACCGGACGCCGGGACCGTTGCTGTCGGCGGGAGCGTCAGGATGGGCTATTTCTCCCAGCATGCGATGGAGCTGCTGGATGGCGACGCCACCGTGTTCGAGTCCCTGGAAGGCGCTTTCCCCCAGGCGAACCAGGGATCGCTCCGGGCGCTTGCCGGCTGCTTTGGCTTCTCGGGCGATGATGTGGAAAAGAAATGCCGTTTCCTCTCCGGTGGGGAAAAGGCCCGGCTGGTGATGGCGATCATGCTGTTCAACCCGCCCAATTTCCTGGTGCTGGACGAGCCGACCAATCATCTGGATCTCGATACCAAGCAAATGCTGATCACGGCGCTGGCCGCCTACGAGGGCACCATGCTGTTCGTATCCCACGACCGACACTTCCTGGCGGCCTTATCCAACCGGGTGC
>JAKAFA010000022.1 GCA_021818185.1 Pseudomonadota bacterium
GCCTGTCTTCGGCGGAACGCAAGACGCTGCTGGTGGCCGGCGCCGCCGCCGGGATGGCGGCCACCTTCGGCACGCCCATCGCCGCCATGCTGCTGGCCATCGAATTGCTGCTGTTCGAATGGAAGCCCCGCAGCTTCGTGCCCGTCGCCATCGCCGCGGTGGTGGCGGCGGCCTGGCGGCCGTGGCTGATGGGCGGCGGGGTCCTGTTCCCCATGACGCACAGTACGGCGCTGCCGGCCCTCGGGCTGCCGCTGGCCGCCGGCCTCGGCGTCCTGGCCGGGCTGATGTCCGGCGGGCTGACCCTGATGGTCTATGCCTGCGAGGACCTGTTCCGCCGTCTGCCGCTCCATTGGATGTGGTGGCCGATGGTCGGCGGGGCGGTCATCGGCCTCGGCGGTCTGGTCGAGCCGCAGGCCCTCGGCGTCGGCTACGACAATATCGCGTCCCTGCTCGCCGGCACCATGACCGGCATGGCGGCGGTCCGGCTGATGGTGGGCAAGGCGCTCATCTGGTCCGTCGCCCTGGGGTCGGGGACCTCGGGGGGCATCCTCGCGCCGCTGCTGATGATGGGCGGGGCCGCGGGCGCGCTGTTCGCCGGCATCGTGCCGGCGGGGGACAGCGGCACCTGGGCGCTGATTGGCATGGCCGCCCTGATGAGCGCCACCATGGGCGCCCCCCTGACGGCGATCATCTTCGCGGTGGAAGTCACCCACACGCTCGACGCCGTCGTGCCGCTGGCCATCGGCTGCACCATGGCCCATGCCACCACGGCGCTGCTGCTGCGCCGCTCGATCCTGACGGAGAAGGTGGCGCGGCGCGGCCACCACGTCCTGCGCGAATACGTCATCGATCCCTTCGAGGCGATGCGGGTGGCGGACATCATGGCGACGCCGGTCCAAAGCCTGCCGGCCGCTCTCTCCCTGGGCGAGGCCGCCGCCTTCTTTTCCGATCCGGCCGCACCGCCGCGCCACAAATGCTATCCGGTGGTCGAAGAGGATGGCCGCGTGGTGGGCATGGCGGCCCACGCCGATGTGCGGCTATGGCTGGAGGCGGGGCAGGCGGCGGTGCGGCCGTTGCGCGACCTGCTCGCCGGCCTGCCGCTGGCCGTCGGCTACGAGGACGAGGTGGTCGGCCAGGTCGCCGACCGCATGGACGCCGCGGGACTCGGCCGGATCGCCATCCTGCGCCGCAGCGACGGCGCCCTGGCCGGGCTGGTGGCGCGCCGCGACCTGTTGCGGGTGCGCGCCAGCGCCACCCGGCAGGAACGCGAGCGCGAAACGCTGATCCGTCTGCCGGCGCGGCGGGCGATGGGCTGAGGGCCGCCTATCCGGCGGTGCGGCGCTTGGCTGGCAGGCGGTCTTCCGCCGCCAGTTGGGTCATCTGCTCGTGGACCAGCTTGTCGAACACCTTCTCCGCCGGCCGCTGGCGGTCCAGCGGGATGTCGGGGGCGAAGGGGCCTTCGGTCCGCGGGCCGAACAGGGCGACGCGGGCCGCCTTCAACGGGTGGCCGATGGTGTCGATCACCGCCGAGGGCTCGAAGCCGCAATGCACCATGCAATCGGCGCATTTCTCGTAGTTGCCGGTGCCGTACAGGCTCCAGTCGGTGCCCTCGATCAGTTCCTTGTAGGTCTTGGCATAGCCTTCGCCCAGCAGGTAGCAGGGCCGCTGCCAGCCGAACACGTTGCGCAGCGGGTTGCCCCAGGGCGTGCAGGCATAGGCCTGGTTGCCCGCCAGGAAGTCGAGGAACAGCGAGGATTGGTTGAACGCCCACTTGCGGCCCTTGCCCAGCCTGAACAGGCTGCGGAACAGCTCCTTGGTGCGCCGCCGGGTCAGGAAATGCTCGGTGTCGGGGGCGCGCTCATAGGCGTAGCCGGGGGAGATGGTGAAGCCGTCCACCCCCAGCGCGGTGACGGTGTCCAGATGCTGCGCGACCTTTTCGGGCTCGGCGCCGTCGAACAGGGTGCAGTTGATGTTGACGCGGAAGCCCAGGGCCTTGGCCGCCTTGATGGCGCGGACGGCGGCGTCGTAGGTGCCCGGCTGGCAGACCGCCTTGTCGTGCTCGTCGCGGTTGCCGTCCAGGTGGACGTTCCAGGTGAAGCGCGGATGGGGCTTGAAGCGATCCAGCTTCTTTTCCAGCAGCAGGGCGTTGGTGCACAGATAGACCACCCGGCCCTGGGCCAGCAGGCCCTCGACGATGGCCTCGATCTCCTTGTGCAGCAGCGGCTCGCCGCCGGCGACGCTGACCACCGGCGCGCCGCATTCGCGGGCCGCTTCCAGACAATCCTCGACCGACAGGCGGGCGTTGAGCACCTCGTCGGGGTAGTCGATCTTGCCGCAGCCGGCGCAGGCCAGGTTGCAGCGGAACAGCGGTTCCAGCATCAGCACCAGCGGATAGCGTTTCCGTCCGGACAGGTGCTGGCGCAGCACATAGGCACCGATGCGCAGGGCCTGGTTCAATGGAATCGACATGGGGATCAAGCCAACTGGGAGGGAAGTTTGAAGCGGACGTCCTCCTTGACCCCGGGCAGGGTGGAGAACTCGACCGGGCCGAAGGCGCGCAGGGCCTCGACCAGCCCCTGGACCAGATCGTCGGGGGCCGAGGCGCCGGCGGTGATGCCGATGCTGGCCTTGCCGGCGATCCAGGCGGGGTCCAGGTCGGCGGGCGCCTCCAGCAAATGGGCGGGCTTGCCGCGGGCTTCGGCGATCTCGCGCAGGCGATTGGAGTTGGAGCTGTTGCGCGCCCCCACCACCAGGACCACGTCCACCAGGTCGGCCAGTTCGGCGACGGCGCGCTGGCGGTTCTGGGTGGCGTAGCAGATTTCCGAGGTGTCGGGGCCGGCGATCGACGGGAAGCGGCGGTGCAGGGCTTCGATGATGGCGCGGGTGTCGTCCACCGACAGGGTGGTTTGGGTGATGTAGGACACCTTGTCGGGATCGGAGACCTGGATGCGGTCCACGTCCTCCTCGCGCGAGACCAGATGCACCGGCCCGCCCAGGCGGCCCATGGTGCCCTCGACTTCGGGGTGGCCGGCATGGCCGATCAGCACCACCTCGCGGCCCTGGCCCTCGTAGCGCATGCCGTCCTTGTGGACGCGCAGCACCAGCGGGCAGGTGGCGTCGACCACCGCCAGCCCGCGGGCGGAGGCGTCGTCCTCCACCGCGCTCGACACGCCGTGGGCGCTGAAGATGGTCACGCTGCCGGGCGGCACTTCGTCCAGTTCCTCGACGAACACCACGCCCTTGGCGCGCAGGCGCTCCACCACATGGCGGTTATGAACGATCTCGTGCCGGACATAAATGGGCGCGCCGAACTTGACCAACGCCCGTTCGACGATTTCGATCGCCCGTTCGACCCCTGCGCAAAAGCCGCGGACCTCAGCCAGGATCACCTTCATCCACGCAAACTCCGGTTCGCCGGTTTCCCGGGCAATATCAGCGGCGGGCACCGCAAATGGAAGGCATATTACCCGCCGGTTCCCCCCGCCTGCCCATCCGGGCCGGGCGGCGGAGGATATCCCCACCCGCCGGCCGGTGCAACGCCGCCGTTGCGAAATGGACTCGGCTGGACACGCCGAGGTCGGGGCTGGTAGAGGATGGGCCGAGCGCCGCCTTTGCGTGTTAGTTGGGGCAGCGGCCATATCCGATCAAGGATCGAATCCATGCGGAAGATGATTGTGGTGTTTGCCGTGCTGTTGTTTGGCGCCCTGCCGGCCCGGGCGGGCGGAACGGCGCCCGATGCCCCCCGGCAGGCGATCACGCGCTTCTACGACGGCCTGTTGGCGACCATGAAAGCGGCCAAGCAGCTTGGCTTTCAGGGACGCTACAATGCCCTGGCCCCGCTGGTGGATCAGACCTTCGACATGCCGGCGATGACCCGCCGCAGCCTGGGCTATGCCGCCAAATCCCTGAGCCCCGCGCAACTGGCCGAGCTGACCAAGGCGTTCCGGCGCTACACCATCGCCAGCTATGCCGCCAATTTCGACGGTTACAACGGCGAACGCTTCGAGGTCGGCCAGCCGCGCAGCGGCGAGAGCGGCGAGGTGGTCGTCCCCTCGGTGCTGGTGCCTGGCGACAATTCCGATCCGGTGCAACTGGACTACGTCATGCGCGACGATGCCGGCCATTGGGGAATCACCGACGTGCTGGCCGAAGGCTCGGTCAGCGAGGTGGCGCGGCGCCGGTCCGAATTCGTGTCGGTCCTTCGCCGGGAAGGATTCGACGGTCTGGTCAAGGCCATCGACAAGAAGGCCGACGCCCTGGCCTCCAAGAGCTGACGTGGCCGGACTCCTGCTTGCCGCCTCCTGGGGTCTGAGCGCCGCCGCGCTGGTGGGCACCGCCTATCAGGTGGCGGCGACCCATCTGGTGCGCCGTTTCGTCACCCGCCTTTCGCCGGCACGGACCGGCGGCGGGGCGCCGGTGAGCCTGCTCAAGCCGCTGTGCGGCGACGAGCCGCGCCTGGAGGCCAACCTGCGCAGCTTCTGCGACCAGGATTACCCGGAGCGCCAGGTGGTGTTCGGCGTCCATACCGCCGACGATGCCGCCCTGCCGGTCGCCCGCCGCATCGCGGCCGAGGGCGGCGACGTGGCTGTGGTGGTGGGCGGCGGCCGGCCGGTTTCCGGCAACCCCAAGATCGCCAACCTGCTGGACATGATGCCGGCGGTCCGCCACTCCATCCTGGTGTTGTCCGACAGCGACATGGAAGCGCCCCCGGGCTACCTTGCCGCGGTGGTGGCGACGCTGGACCAGCCGGGAATCGGGGTGGCGACCTGCCTTTACGTCGGCCGCGCGGCCAAGGGGATATGGAGCCGGCTGGGGGCGATGGGCATCAATCACGGCTTCCTGCCGTCGGTCCTGGTGGCCGCGGCGATCGGCCGCACCGACGGCTGTTTCGGCGCCACCATCGCCCTTCGTCGGGATACCCTTGCGGCGATCGGTGGTTTCGAGGCCTTGCGCGATCAGTTGGCCGACGATTACCTTCTGGGGGCGGCGGTACGCGAACGCGGCCTGGCCATCGGCCTGGTCCCGTGCCTGCCGCGGAGCGTGGTGCACGAGTCCGATTTCGCCAGCCTGTTCGCCCATGAGGTCCGCTGGGGCCGGACGCTGGCCAGCATCGACCGGGCCGGCTACCTGGCCTCGGTGGTGATCCAGCCGGTGCCGCTGGCCCTGCTGGCCCTGATCCTGGCGGGGGGCGCGGCCCCGGCGGCGGTGGTCATGGCGGCGGCTTTGCTCGGCCGGCTGTGGGCGGTGCGCGGCCAGGAGCGGGCGCTGGGGCTGGAGCGCCAGCCCGCCTGGCTGGTGGTGGTGCGCGATCTGTTGTCCTTTGCCGTCCAGGCGGCCGCGTTGTCGGGCCGGACGGTGCGCTGGCGGGGCGGTCGGTACCGCATCGGCCGGCGCGGTGTCCTGGTTCCGTGTGGAGAAAGTCGCAAGTCATGAAGAAAACCCTGTTCCTCAATCCGCCCTCCTACGAAGGCTTCGACGGCGGGGCCGGCTCGCGCTTCCAGGCCAAGCGCGAAGTGCGCTCGTTCTGGTATCCCACCTGGCTGGCGCAGGTCGCCGCCCTGGTGCCGGGCTCGAAGCTGATCGACGCCCCGGCGCGCGGCCTGTCGCTCGACGACATCCTGCCGCTGGCCGGCGAATACGAAATGCTGGTGATCTATGCCAGCGCCCCTACCTTCCAGTCGGATATCCAGGTGGCCGAGCGGTTCAAGGCGGCCAATCCCGGGCTGATGATCGGGCTGGTCGGCGCCCACGTCGCCACGGTGCCGGAATCCTCGCTGACCGCGTCCGAGGCGGTGGATTTCGTCGCCCGCCACGAATTCGACTTCACCGTCCAGGAAATCGCCGAAGGCCGGCCCTTTGCCGAGGTGGATGGCATCACCTGGCGCAAGGACGGGCAGGTGGTCAGCAACAAGGACCGGGCGTTGATCCACGACATGGACACGCTGCCGTCGGTCATCCCGGTCTATGCCCGCGACCTGGTGGTCGAGGATTATTACATCGGCTACCTCAAGCACCCCTATGTGTCGTTCTACACCGGCCGCGGTTGCCGCTCGAAGTGCAGCTACTGCCTGTGGCCGCAGACCATCGGCGGGCGGATCTACCGCACCCAGAGCCCGCAGCGGGTCTACGAGGACGTCAAGCTGGCCCTGGAACTGATGCCCCAGGTCAAGGAGGTGTTCTTCGACGACGACACCTTCACCGACGACCTGGAACGGGCGGAAGAAGTGGCCAAGCTGCTGGGGCCGCTGTTGAAGTCCAAGGGCGTGACCTGGTCGGTCAACGCCAAGGCCAACGTGCCGTTCAAGACCCTGAAGGCGCTGAAGGACAGCAACCTGCGCCAGTTGCTGGTCGGCTACGAATCCGGCAATCAGCAGATCCTCAACAACATCCGCAAGGGTACGCGGCTCGACATCATGCGGCGCTTCACCGCCGATTGTCACAAGCTGGGGATCACCGTGCACGGCGCCTTCATCATGGGCCTGCCCGGCGAGACCAAGGAGACCATCCAGGAAACCATCCGGTTCGCCAAGGAGATCAATCCCCACTCGATTCAGGTGTCGCTGGCCGCGCCCTATCCCGGCACCGAGCTCTATGAACAGGCCAAGGCCAACGGCTGGTATGCCAAGGAGGACGGCCTGGTGGAGGGCCACGGCAATCAGACGGCGGTGTTGAGCTATCCCTCGCTGAAGTCCGACGAGATCTTTGCCGCGGTCGAGGAATTCTACCGCGCCTTCTATTTCCGCCCCGGCAAGATCGCCGAGATGGTCGGCGAGATGCTGACCAGTTGGACCATGTTCAAACGGCGCATCCGCGAGGGCGTGGAGTTCTTCCAGTTCCTCAACAAGCGCGGCGAGCCGACCTGCTCGTAGGCGGCGCCCGACACGTTTCGCGTGTTTCAGGCGAGGGGCGGTAGCGGCCAGGGGTGGCGGAGGCGAACGATCAGGAGCGCATCCGCCATCCTTGATTTCCGGACCGCCGGGGTCTCCCGCGGCCGGAGTTGCAGACCTCCGCCGTCAAAGGCGACTGTCCGCGCATTGACCCGCTTCCTGCGGCGGGTCACCCCGCCGTGCGGGCCGGGCCGCGGCCCAGCATTTGCCAGGTCACCAGGGCCGGAACCCCCATCAGCAATTCCCGCCCGCGCTTGATCAGCGACAGGGCCAGCGCGATGTCGGCCGGCAGGCCGAGGGCGGCGCCCACCAGCACGTAGGCGCCTTCCTGCACGCCCAGGGCTCCCGGGACCAGGAAGGCGGCGTTGCGCACGGCGTAGATCACGCTTTCCATGGCGATCACCTCGGTGAAGCGCAGGGGATGGCCCAACAGGCGCAGGGCCAGCCACGCCTCGCCGCCGGCCACCACCCAGGCGGCCAGATGGATCGAGCTGGCGATGGTGAAACGCCGGCGTTCGGCATAGATGGCGACCATGGTGTCGTGGATGGGGGCGGCTTCGCGCTGGTTGCGCCAGGCCTCCGGCATCACCCGGTCGGCCAGCCGCTCCAGCAGGCGCACCATGCCCAGCTTCTGGGCCAGCAGCAGGGCGGCCACCATCGGCAGGCAGAGCGCGATGCCGATGCCCGCCGGCCCCAGGATCAGGCCGGCCGGGCGGTCGATCAGCCACAGGCCGGCCCCGATCAGGGTGAACACCGCCTGGCTCATCAGTTCGGCGGTGATGTCGACGACCGTGAATGCGGCCGCGGTCGGCCCCGACACCCCGCCACGCGCCGCGACGATGCGCGCCCCGGCCACTTCGCCGCCCAGCGGCACGAAGGGCAGCAACTGGTTGACGCCGTCGCGCACCCAGCGGGCCAGCACGAAGCCGGCCCGCGCCGCCGGCCGCGCCTTGCCCAGCAGCGAGCTCCAGGCCAGGCCGCAGGTGGCCATGGGAATGGCGTGGAAGGTAGAGACCGCCAGGATGCCCGGCAGGCCGGCCAGGCTCAGTTCATGCCACAGGGCGCCGAGTCCGCCGCGCAGCCAGACCACCAGGGCGACCAGGCCCAGGCCGAGAACCAGACGCAGGGCGGCCATCATGCCGCCTCGCGGCTGAACGTGGTCAGCTGGATATCGCGGCGTTCGACCAGCGCCGCCACCGTGGGGTCGATCAAAGCTTGGAACTCCGCGACCGGGCGATAGCTGGCGGGCATGGGATGGGCTTCCGGCCAGGCATAGGCGCCGGGATGGCAATAGGCTTCGTTGAGGCCGGGCGGCAGGGCGGCGACATAGGCGGCCAGCCGGCTGGTGTCCATGCCGCCGCTGTCATGCAGGCCGAACATGGCCTGGTTGGCGACCATGCCGTGGCGCCGCACCAGAGCGCGCATGCGCGCCGCCCGCCGCCAATGGAAGGCGGCCGCGGCCAGGCGGGCCAGGGGCCGCTCGCGCCGGGCCCGCCACGAGGCCAGCGGCGGCTCGAACGGCACCCGCACCCCCTTGGCCCCGTATTCGCGGGCCAGCGGCACCAGCATCTCGAACACCGTGGGATGCAGATGGTAGTGGTGGTGGGAATCCACATGGTCCAGCGGCAGGCCGGTGGCGCGGTACAGCTCGAACTGGGCGCGCAGCTCGGCGGCGACCTGGGCTCGCACCGCCCGCGACAGGTAGATGCGCGCCCCCAGGCTGACCAGCCGGCTGGTGAACCGTCCATCGGCCTCGACCAGGCCGGGAATCCGCTCGGGAGGCAGGGCGGGCAGAGCATCGACCAGTGCCACATGCAGGCCGACACCCAGGCCGGGCAGGCGGCGGGCCCGTTCCACCGCATCGGCCGCCGCGGCGCCGGTGACCATCAGGCTGGCGGCGGTCAGCACGCCGTGGCGGTGGCCGCGCTCCACCGCCTCGTTGACGGCCTCCGACCGGCCGAAATCGTCGGCGGTAACGATCAGGCGGACCTCACGCATGGGAGCGGCTCCGCGACAGCAGATGGAAGATGGCCGGCAGCACCAGGAAGGTGGTGGCCACCGACAGCGCCACCGACAGGAACAGCAACAGGCCCATCGACGCGGTGCCGACATGGGGCGACACCGCCAGGCTGCCGAAGGCCGACGAGGTGGTCAGGGCGCTGAACAGCACGGCGCGCGAAGTGCTGGTTTGCAGATGGTCGCGCACGCCGCCCCGCCAGTTGACCACGAAATAGATGTTGAACGCCACGCCGATGCCCAGCAGCAGCGGCAGGGCGATGATGTTGGCGAAATTGATGGGCAGGTTGAGGGCGACGCAGCCGATGACGGTGTACAACCCGCCGAGGGCCAGGGGAGTGACCACCAGCACCGCATCCAGCACCCGGCGCAGCATCAGCCCCAGCAGGATGGCGATGGCCACGACCGCGGTGGCCCCGGCCTGCTTGAACGAAGAGACCACCGCGTTGCCGGCCTCGACCACCGACACCGGCATGCCCACCGCCAGGGGGTCCACCGACTGTGCCGCCCGGACGAAGCGGTGCAACCGCACCTGATCGTTCATGTCGCCCTTGGGCCAGGCGGTCACCTTGATGCGTCCGTCCGCCGCCCGCCAGTCGGCCACCAGGTCGGGCGGCAGGGTCTCCAGGCTGACCGGCCCGGCGTTCAGCATGCCGGTCAGCAGGGTCAGGTTCTCGGGCAGGCCGCCCAGCAGGGTGCGCGACAATTCGTTGATCCGGTCGGCCCCGGCGGCGCGGAGGGCATCCAGCAGGCCGGCCAGCCGCCGGCCCTGGCCGTCGGGGTCGGGGGACAGGCCCCGCAGCTTGGCGGCGGTGCGGGCCATCGCCGCCTCGGTCTCGGCGGTGGAGGGGGGAGCCAGACGGGCCGATGGAGCCAGGAGGGGGCCATACAGCTCGCGCAGATCCGCCAGGATGCCCAGCTTGTCCTCCTGGTGGTCGGGGACCATGCTGGTCAGCGTCACCGCGTGATCGACCTCGGGCAGCGCCGCCAGCCGGTCGGCCAGGCGCGACGCCGCCTGGGGCGAATCGGCCAGCATGCTGACGGAATAGGGCGAGGTTTCGGGATTGGCCGCCAGGTCGCGGAGCGTCGAGACCGCCTCGGCCCGCGGGTTCTGTAGGTCCAGCGGGTTGGCGTCGAAGCGCAGCCACGGCACCATGCCGGCCCCCGCGACGCCCAGCAGGCCGGCGACGATCACCACGCCCTTGGCCCGGCGCGCCAGGAAGGCGTCGATGGGGCGGGCGAAGGGCATGCCGACGGATTCCCGCTCGCCGGGGGCGCGCGACAGGCGCAGCAGGGCGGGGAGCAGGGTCAGGTCCACCACCAGGGCGATCAGCATGCCGCCGCCGGCCACCAAGCCCAGTTGCGACACCCCGGCATAGCTGGTGGGCAGGAACGACAGGAAACCGACGGCGGTCGAGGCGGCGGCCAGCGACAGCGGCGCCACGATGGTCCGGGCACAGGATTCCATGGCCGAATCCGCGTCGGGTTTGTTGTGGCGCGCGTCGCGGAAACGGATGACGAACTGGATGGCGAAATCCACCGCGATGCCCACGAACATCACGGCGAAGGCGACCGAAATGGGGTTCAGGGTGCGCACCGTGGCGGCGGCGAAGGCGGCGGTGGCCGCCAAGCCGACTCCCAGGGTGGCGAAGATGATCCCCACCAGTCGCTTGGAGCGCACCGCGGCGAACAGGATGGTGGCGACCGCCAGGATGGACAGCGGGGTGGACAATTCCACCCCCTCCTTGACGGTGGCGAAATTGTCGTCGGTCAGCGCCACCGAGCCGGTGAACCGCACCCGATAGCCGTTGGCCGGCGTCAGGCCCAAGCGGGCGGCGTCGGCGCGGATGGCGTTGGTGGCCGGTTCGCCGGGCATCAGGTTGGCGTAATCCAGCCGCGGCGTCACCAGGATCAGCGCGCGCGGCTGGGCCAGCGGCGTGGCCGGGCCCATCAGTTCGGTCCAATCCAGCGGCTTCGGCTTGCCGGCCTGCACGCTGGCCGCCGCATCGGCAAAGCGGCGCAACGCCGGGGCGATGGTGTCGGCCGCCACCTCGCCGCGTTTCAGCCCCTCGGCCATCATGTCGAGGGCGGTCAGCACACCGCGCAGGCTGGGGTCGCGGGCCAGGGTGCCGAGCATTGGCTCGGCCTGGGTCAGCCGGTCGGACAGGGCCTGCAACTCGTCCACCGACAGGTAAAGCAGTCCTTCGCGCTGGAAGAAGGCGGTGCCCGGCGGCCGGTTGGCCGACTGGATTACGTCGGCATGGGTGCGGATGCGGGCCAGCAGGGTGTCGGCCGCCTGTTCGGCCTGGCCGGGGGTGGGAGCATCCAGCACCACCACCAGATCGCCGCTGCCGTCGGGAAAAGCCTTGTCCATGGCGGCCTCGGCCTTCCTGAACGGCAGGTCCTCGGCCAGCAGCTTGTTCTCGTCGGTGTTCAGGCCCAGGGTTCCGGCCGCCCACCAGGCTAGGCCGATGGCGGCGACCAGCGCCACCGCCACCACCAGCGCCCAGCGGCGCCAGCAGTTCATCACGACTGCGACCAAAGTACGGTTGAACATCGACCCTTCCTGTCCCGGCCAGGCTGTGGCGGGGCGCCCCGTTTTGTGTGCGCGCATACTCCCCAAGGCGGAAAGGGAAGTAAAGGACGAAGCTCAGTGCGACCCGGGCCGCGGCCGTCGCATGACGAAGACGAACGGCGCCAGGGCGAGGAAGATCCCCGCCAGGACGCGGAAATCGTCCAGGAAGGCCAGCAATTGCGCCTGGGCCCCCATCATCCCGTATATGGTGGCCTGGGCTTGGTGCAAGGCGGTGACGGCATCGGCGCCGTGGCGGGCCATGGCGGCGCTCAGCGTTGCCTCCAGGCTGCGATAGGCCGGGGCGGTGGCGGCGGTGTGGCCGGCCAGCACGATCTGGTGCTGCTGGCCGAACCGCCACAGCAGCGAAACCATGACCGAGATGCCGACGCTGCCCCCCAGGTTGCGCGACAGGTTGATGATGGCCGATGCCTGGCTGCTCTTTTCCCGCGGCAGACCGATGAAGGCGACGGTGTTGATGGGGATGAACAGCAGCGACAGCCCCAACGCCTGCACGATGCGGGCCCATACGAACGAGCCGTAGCCCGTCGCCGGGGTGAAGCCGGCCATGATGCCGAGCGCGCTGGCGCAGATCAGCAGGCCGGCGACGATCAGGATACGCGGATCGACGACCGAGACCAGGCGGCCGACCACCGGCATGACCAGCATGATGGCGAAGCCGCCGGGGGTGATGACCAGACCGGCGTCGGTGGCGGTATAGCCGAACAGCTCCTGCACCATAAGCGGCAGCAGCACCGTGCTGCCCAGCAGGATGACCCCCAGGGTGAACATCAGCAGGTTGGCGGTGCCGAAGGTGCGGTCACCCAGCAGGCGCAGGTCGACGATCGGGTCGTCCTGGCCCAGTTCCCAGATGACGAAGGCCACCAGGCAGACCGCGCAGACGGCGCTGAGGACCACGATCAGCGGCGAGCCGAACCAGTCCAGTTCCTCGCCCTTGTCCAGAACCACCTGAAGGCTGCCCAGGCCGAGGGCCAGCAGGGTGAAGCCCAGGGTATCGATGCGGACGCCGCGTTTCAGGCGCTCCAGGCGCTCGGCGACGGCATGGGGCGGGTCCTCGACCATGGCGGTGACCAGCGGCACCAGCAGCAGCCCGACCGGCACGTTGATCAGGAACACCCAGCGCCACGACGCCGAATCGGTGATCCAGCCGCCCAGGGTGGGGCCGATGGCTGGAGCGAACACCACGCTCATACCATACAGGGCGAAGGCCATCCCGCGCTTGGCCGGCGGGAAGGCGTCGGTCAGGATCGCCTGGGCCGAGGGCTGTAAGCCGCCGCCGGTCAGCCCCTGGATGGCGCGGAAGGCGATCAGCAGCGGCAGGGTGGGGGCCAGGCCGCAGGCCAGCGAACTGACCGAGAAGCCGACGATGCAGGCGATGAAGAACCGCTTGCGGCCCATCACGCCGGAGAGCCAGCCGCTGATCGGCAGCACCACGGCGTTGGTGACCAGGTACGAGGTCAGGATCCAGGTGGATTCCGACTGCCCGGCCGCCAAGTCGCCGGCGATGTGTTGCAGGGCGACGTTGGCGATGGAGATGTCCAGCACCTCCATGAACGCCGCGATCGCCACGACCGGCGCAATCAGCCAGGGATTGCGCCCGCCCGCGCCGGAGGCTTCCCCGCCGGTCATCGCCGCACGGTGGCGTCGGGGTGGGCCGCCGGCACCGCCCCGACATCGACGTCGGGGATCACCGACATGCCCAGCGCCAGGAACTTGGCCGCCGCCTCGGGATCGTCGAGGACGATTTTCACCGGCACACGCTGCACCACCTTGACGTAATTGCCGGTGGCGTTCTCGGGCGGCAGCAGGGCGAAACGGGCGCCGGTGCCCGGCTGGAAGCTGTCGACGTGGCCGCGCAGCCGCAGGCCGGGATAGGCATCCACCGTGACGGTGGCCGGCTGGCCGACGCGCATGCGGGTCAGTTGGGTTTCCTTGTAATTGGCCACAACCCAGGGCTGGCCGGCTACCAATTGGGTAAGAATCTGGCCTCTCTGCACCGTGTCCCCCACCGAGACCGCCTTTTTCGACAGGCGGCCGGCCTGGGGAGCGACCACCCGTGTATAGGACAGGTTCAACTGAGCGGTGCGCAGGCTCGCCTCGGCCTGTTCCACCTGGGCGTCGGCCAGGGCGAGGGCCGCTTCCTTCATCTTGACCTGCTGGGCGGCGGTGCCGGCGCTTTTCAGCTGGGCCTCGGCCTGGGCGACCTGGGCCTCGGCATCGGCGACGGCGGCCTTGGCGGCCCGCCAGCGGGATTGGCTGGCGCGGGCATCGGCCTCGGCCTGGTCCAGGCGCTGGCGCGAGGCGTTGCGGCCGGCGAACAATTCCTTGTAGCGCACCGCGTCGGCGGCGGCCCGCACCGCGTCGGCCTGGGCGGCATCGGCGGTGGAGCGGGCCTGCGCCACCCGCTCGTGCGCACCGGCCAGGGCGCTCTCGGCGCGGGTGTAATCGGCGCCCGACGTCACCCGGGTCAGGGCCAGGTCGGCCTGCGCGCTGCTCTGGCGGGCGGTTGCGGCGTCCAGGCTGGCCTTGGCGGCATCGGCCGCCGCCTGGTAATCGCGGGGGTCGATTTCCACCAGCAGCGCGCCGCGCTCCACCCGGTCGTTGTCGGCGAAATGCACAGCCACCACCCGGCCGCCCACCTGCGGGCTGACCTGGACCACCGTCCCGTCGACGAAGGCGTCGTCGGTGGTCACATGGTTGCGGGTGGCCAGCCACCAGCCGCCGCCCACCACCGCCACCGCCGCCAGAACCAGCCCCATGATACGGAAACGCTTGGTTCGGGTCCGCTTGATGTCGCCGACCACCACGGGGCTTCCCTCGGTCATACCAGCCTCACTGAACTGAACGGTTCAGTCAGTATGGCGCAAGGCGGCCAGTCTGAGAAGATACCCCATTTTAAGGAGCCGGGGCGCCGGCCTCCTCGCCCAGATGGCCGGCGAAATCGGCATCGACCACCGCCACCGCGTCCGAGGCCATGCCATTGTAGCGGGCAGCCATCTCGCGGCCATAGGCGCCGATCAGGTTGAATTCGATGTAGTCGCCCTCGGCGGTGCCGGCCGGCAGGTCCAGGGCATAGGGCAGGCGGTCGTTGCCATCGCAGGTCGGGCCATAGGCGGTAAGCGCCCGCAGCGGGCCGCGGCGCGGGCTGCCATCGGGGGCGAGCACCCGGAACGGCAGGGATAATTCCTCCCGGCCCCAATAGACCTCGGTCAGGCCGCCGAAGATGCCGTCGTTGAGGTAGATCGCGTCGGGCTTGCGCAGCACCACGCGGGTCAGCAGCGAGCCGCCCTCGGCCGCCAGGGCGCGGCCGGGCTCGCACAGCAGGCGGATGCCCAGCGGCTCGGCCCATTGGCGCCGCGCCGCGCCGATCATCGCGAAATATTCCTCCAGCGGCGGGGCGACGGTGCGGCGGTAATAGGCGGGGAAGCCGCCGCCGATATCCATCAGCCCGACGGAAATTCCGGCCTCGCCGACCAGTGAGCAGGCCAGGCCGATGCCCAGCCGGAAGGCTTCGGGGGCAAGGCATTGCGAGCCGACATGAAAGGTCACCCCGGCCGCCATCCCCAGGTCGGCGGCGCGGCGCAGGGTGGCGACGAAGATGTCCGGGGCGGCGCCGAACTTGGTGGACAGGTCGTAGACCGCCCCCGATCCCTTGGGTCCCGATCCCTGGGGAATCGCCAGCCGCACCATGGCCACCGCGCCGGGCCCGGCATGGGCCGCCACCTTCTCCAACTCGGCCACGCAATCGACGGCGTAGTGGCGCACCCCCAGGTCGCGGGCCAGGGCGATCTGGCCCGGGCTCTTGGCGGGATGGTGGTAGAACATCTCCGCGTCGGTCAGGGTGTCCCGCACGCGGCGGATCTCCATGGGCGAGGCCACGTCGAAATGGCGGATGCCTGCCTCGCGCAGGGTGTTCAGCACCAGCGGATGGGCGTTGCATTTGACGGCGAACAGCACGTCGCCGGGAAAGGCGGCGACGAAGCGCCGCGCCGCCGCCGCCAGGCGGTGGGGACGCAAAAGGTGGACGGGGTCTTCCGGACATTCACGGCGGATCAGCGCGGCGACCGAGGCGAAGCGGCCGATCACCGGGTGCCCCGCCGCGGATGGCGGGTGGGGATGCGCCGCACCTTGCGGGCGGCCAGCCCCAGCAGATAGGCGCGGCCGGTGTCGTTGACCGGCTCGCGCCGGCCGGTGATCCATTTGCGGCAGGCCGGCGAACCGCAGCCGCAGGCGAACTGGCGATGCAGGTAATCCTCGGTCGCGGCGTAGTCGATGGTCAGCAGGTCCCCCGGCTCGATGTCGGCCAGGGACCAGATTTCCAGCCGTTGCATGTCGAGCACGCAATTGGGCGCGCAGGAATGGGTCAGCAGGCCGACGAACCAGGGATCGTGCAGGTGGGCTTGGGGCGAAACCTGCAAACTGTGCTGCATCACCCGGTTGGACAATTGCCCGGTGAACCGGGCCACCAGGGTGCCGCGCTCGAAGCAGCGGCGCGCCCTTACCCCCATCCCGACCGTGCCGTTCACCGAGGTGACGGCAAAGTCGTCGCCGGTAGGCAGGTGTTCATCCAGAGACCATTCTGGCGGATAGATCCTGTCGCTCATGGGGGACCATGCCTCTGGCGGGGAAGACCGGATCGCTCCAGGGTAATACCACTGACGGTTTTCAGTCAATGTCAGACTAACACCTATCCGATTGATGAGGCTGATTGCTGCAATCGCGTATTTTCATGCTGCGGCGCGGGCGGCCGCAATCGCCATCTGCGCGGAAAGCCTCGCCGGAAGAACGGCGGGCATGCTAAACAGAGGGTTCCGGCTACGCGGGGAGAGGGGCTGTGGCGGATACGGCAAATGGCGCGCTCGGCGGCGTCCAGCGCACGCGCGAGGAATGGGAGCAGGCGGCGCGCGCCCTGCTGGACGAAGGCCAGAACTTCCTGGCTCACGACACCTGTCGCGAGGGACTGCGCGCCTATCCCGACAGCCACAAGCTGGCGGTATTTGGCGCCATCGCCCTGTCGCAGACCGGTGCGGTGGACGAGGCCCGCCGGCTGCTCAAGCCGGTCCTCGACGCGCTGCTGGTCGATGCCGGCCCGTTCCTGCGCCTGGAGGAATGCCTGAAGAAGGCGGTGGGCCTGGCCGGGCAGGCCGGCCCCGACTCGCTGGCCGCCATGGTCGAGCTGGCCGAATCCCTGGAAACGGTGCGCGGTCGCAAGCTGGGCGCTACCGCCGATGCCGAAACCTATACCGCGCTGGCCCGCGTCTTCCGCGAATCCTGGATGTCCACCGGCGACTGCCACGACCTGGATCTGTGCGCCGAATTGCAGTTGCGGGCCTTCCACACCGCCCGCAATCCGCGCGACGGCGTGGATGCCGCCACCATGGCGCTGCTGCGGGGCGACCGCAACGCGGCCCGCGACCTGGCCCGGCAGGTCGAAGACAAGCTACGCGACCAGGCGGGGCAGGAACCCGGCCAGCCGGCCTATATGCGCTACCGCGACTTGGCGACCCTGGGGCTGGCGCAGTTGCTGCTGGACGAGGGCGAGGCGGCAACCGCCACCTTCCGCCGGGCCGCCGCAGTCGACGGCGCGGGCTACCCGGTCGAGGTGAACACCCTCAAGAAGCTGGAATTGCTCCTGCGCGGCGGTGTCGCCGTTCCCGCCGAAATCGCCGATCTGGTCCGCCCGCCGGCCGTGGTGGTGTTTACCGGCCACTCGCTGGACGCCCCCGGCGAGGGGCCGCATTTCCCCCCGGCCCTGGAGGCGGCGGTGCGGGCCGAGATCGCCCGCACCCTGGACGAGATCGACGCCCGCATCGGCTATTCCAGCGCCGCCTGCGGCTCGGACCTGCTGTTCATCGAGGCCATGCTGGAGCGCGGCGCCGAGGTCAACGTGGTGCTGCCCTTCGCCCTCGACGACTTCATCGCCGCCAACGTGCGCTATGCCGGCCCGCGCTGGGAGATGCGGTTCCGCAACGCGCTGAAGCTGGCCAGCACGGTGACCTACGCCACCGAGGAACGCTATCTCGGCCACGATATGCTCTACCGGTTTGCCAACCAGTGCCTGCACGGCCTGGCCACCCTGCGCTCGGGCTTCCTGCGCGCCAACCCCACCCTGCTGGCGGTGTGGGACATGATGCCGGGCTCGTTGGTCGGCGGCGCCGCCGATTTCATCGACCAGTGGGAAGACATCTCGCGGCTGCGCATCATCGACCTGGACGGGCTGCTGCAACAGCATCCCGACCTGGCCGGCGACGGCCCGGCCTTTGCCCTGCCCGACCTGGGCGGCGACGCGGCCGACGAGGGCGAGGGCCGGGTGATCCGCAGCCTGCTGTTCTGCGACATCGCCGGCTATTCCAAGCTGAAGGAGGAACACGTCCCGGTGTTCCTCGACTTCCTGGCCGAACTGCGCCGCGGCCTGTCGCGGCTGGACGCCCAGCCGGTGGCGATCAACACCTGGGGCGACGCCATCTTCGCGGTGATGCCGCGGGCCGGCGACATGGCCGAATTCGCGCTGACCCTCCAGGAGGCGGTGGAGCGCGCCGATGCCGCCCTGGCCGACCGGCTGCCCTATCCCCTCAGCCTGCGCATCTCGTTGCATGCCGGCCCGGTGTTCGAGGCGGTTGACCCCATCTGTGGCCGGCAGAACTATTACGGCAGCCACATCAACCGCGCCGCCCGCCTGGAGCCGGTGACGGTGATCGGCCATGTCTACGCCACGCAGCAATTCGTCGCCGTGCTTACCGCCGAGCAATCGGCGTTGCGCTCCGAGGCGGCCAGCCGCGGCGAAGCCTTCGTCGAGCGCTATGTCAGCGAATATGTCGGTGTGCTGTCGCTGGCCAAGGATTTCGGCCGGCAGACGGTCTATCACCTGCGCCGCGCCGCGCCGCCCCCCGACGGCGTGCCGGCGGCCGCGGCCCAGGATGAACCGGCGCTGGGGTAGGGCGCGGGCTGATGGCCTGCCGGTTGGTGGGGACAAGGCACACGGCTTGCGTTATTCTTGCAGCGCACAATGGCTGCCGTGCGCCCATCGAGGGCGCAGCCAAGCGAGCGAGCGGAGCGAGCGCTTAGGCGGAGGGCTGTTTCTTTCGAGGAGGCGACGCGATGGCGCGCTGGGACTGGGACCTGGTGGTGCTGGGCGCCGGCTCGGGCGGGGTGCGGGCGGCGCGGCTGGCCGCGGAATCGGGGGCCCGCGTGGCGGTGGTCGAACAGGGGCGGGTGGGCGGCACCTGCGTCCTGCGCGGCTGCGTGCCCAAGAAGCTGCTGGTGATCGGCGCGCAATTCGCCGAGGCGCTGGCCGACATGCCGGGCTTCGGCTGGGGGCTGGAAGGCGTCACCTTCGACTGGACCAGCCTGATCGCCGCCAAGAACGCCGAACTGGCCCGGCTGGAGACGGTCTATGCCCGTGCGCTCCGCGATGTCGGCGTGACCCTGATCGAAGGGCGCGGCGTGCTGGCCGACGCCCATACCGTCGAGGCGGCGGGGCAGGCCCACACCGCCGCCCATATCCTGCTGGCCACCGGCGCCCGGCCGGCTCTGCCCGAGGTGCCGGGCATCGAGCATGCTGTTACCTCCGACGAGGCCCTGGACTTGCTGCAACTGCCCGGCCGGGTCGCCATTGTCGGCGGCGGCTATGTCGCGGTGGAATTCGCCGGGATCTTCAATGCGCTGGGGGCGCGGGTCACCCAGATCCTGCGCGGCGACACCGTGCTGCGCGGGTTCGACGCCGACATCCGGGCCACCCTGGCCGAGGAGATGGTGCGCAAGGGCATCGATCTGCGTTGCGGAACCACGGTGCGCAGCATCGAGAAGACCGCCGCCGGCACCTCGCTGCGGCTGTCGGACGACGAAACCCTGGAGGCCGATCTGGTGCTGTACGCCACCGGCCGGCGGCCTAACAGCCAGGGGCTGGGTCTGGCCGAGGCGGGCATCGAGGTGGACCGTAAGGGAGCGGTGATCGTCGATTCCTTTTCGCGCACCACCGTGCCCTCGGTCTACGCGGTGGGCGACCTGACCGACCGGCGCAACCTGACGCCGGTGGCGCTGGCCGAGGCCGCAGCCTTTGTCCAGACGGTCTACCGCAACCGGCCGACCGCCATGGACTACCGTCATATCCCCACCGCGGTGTTCAGCCTGCCGCCGGTCGCCACCGTCGGCGCCACCGAGGCCGAGGCCCGGCGGAAGGGCGAGGTGGACGTCTACCTGTCGCGCTTCCGGCCCATGCGCAATACCCTGGCCGGCCGGAACGAACGGTCGATGACGAAGATGGTGGTGGACCGCGCTACCGGCCGGGTAGCCGGCATCCATATGGTCGGGGCCGATGCCCCGGAGATCATCCAGGGCTTTGCGGCAGCCTTGAAGTGCGGGGTCACCAAGGCCCAGATCGATGCCACCCTCGGCGTCCATCCCACGGCCGCCGAGGAATTCGTCACTCTGCGCGACCGCCGGCCCGATCCGCAACCCGAAGGCGAGGACTGATCCGCCGCGGCGGCGCGCCACCCGAGGGGCCGCCATGACCGTTGCGGAAGGCCTGCATTTCGACTGCCGCCTGGGCGAGGACATCGCCCCGGTCCTGCCCGAGATCGCCGCCCTGCGCCGGCTGCTGTTCCGCCAATGGCCCATCCTGTGGACCGACGATGGCGGCGCCGAGCACGACGACCTGTCGGCCGCTTTCGGCAGCCCGCGGGCCATCGCCGTGCTGGTCTGGCGGGGCGCCCGGCTGGTGGGGGCGGCGGCCGGCCTGCCCATGGCCGACGAGGTGACGGACCTCCGCCGGCCGCTGGCGGCCGGCGGGATCGATCCGCGTGCCGCCTTCTTCCTCGACCAGGCGGTGCTGCTGCCGGAATGCCGCGGCCAGGGGGTGGGGCGCCGCCTGTTCGCCGAACGCGAGGACCATGCCCGCGGCCTGGGCTATCGCTGGGCCGTGCTGGCGGCCATCGAACGCTCGCCGGCCGATCCGCGCCAGCCACCCGGCTGGGTGCCGCTCGACGGCCTGTGGCGTCGCCTGGGCTACCGGCCCACCGCCATCCTCGCCCATCTGGCCTGGAAGGAGGCCGGCGAAGGCGTCGCCACCGCCAAGCCGCTACGCCTGTGGCGCAAGGAGCTGGTTGCCGCTTCGCCCGGCCCGGCATAGTCTCGGGTCCATGCTCGACTACGATTTCCCCCTGTGGCGGCCGCCCTCCGAGGGCCGCAATCTGATCATCCAGGCCAGCCTGGGCTGCGGCTTCAACGGCTGCACCTTTTGTTCGATGTACAAGGCCAAGGCCTACCGGCCCCGCCCGCTGGACGAGGTGTTCGCCGACATCGACCGGGCGGCGGCGGCCTGGCCCGACTCCCGGCGGGTGTTTCTGGCCGACGGCGACGCCTACGGCCTGCCGACCGCCACCCTGGCCGCCATCTGCGCAAGGCTGGCCGAGCGCTTTCCCGAGCTCCAGCGGGTCACCGCCTATGCCACGCCCTTCAACCTGCTGCGCAAATCGGCCGAGGAGATCCGCGACCTGAAGGCGGCGCGGCTGTCGCTGGTCTATGTCGGCATCGAGACCGGCTCGGACGCCCTGCTCAAGCGCATCGCCAAGGGCTCGCGCCGGCAGATGGAGGCCGGGCTGGAACGGGCGGCCGAGGCCGGGCTCAAGGTGTCGGCCACCATCATCACCGGGCTGGGCGGCCGTGCCCGGTGGGAAGAGCACATCGATTCCACCGCCGATCTGGTCAACCGGGTGCCGCCGGCCTATCTCTCCACCCTGCAACTGGGCCTGGACGAGGCCGCCGCGCCGGGCTTCTTCGAACGGATGGGCGATTTCGCCTGGCAGGACGATGACGGCGTGCTGCGGGAATTGCGCCGACTGCTGGAACGCCTCGACCCGCCGGCCCCGGTGATCTTCCGCTCCAACCACGCCAGCAACGCCCTGGCCCTGGCCGGCACCCTGCCCAAGGACCGCGCCCGCCTGCTGGCCGAAATCGACGCCGCCCTGGCCGGCGCGGGCGGCCTGCGCCCCGACTGGCTGCGGGGGCTGTAGGATCGCGGTCGCCTGTCACTTATGGCCGGGGATGTTCCATGCTAAGGTGCCCTTCCTTTCGGCTGGGGGACGGGCGATGCTGTCGGTGCTGGTGGGCAACATCAAGGGGGGATGCGGCAAGACCACCATCGCCACCCATCTGGCCAGCGCCTTTGCCGCCGCCGGCCTGCGCACGGTGATCGGCGACTGCGATCGTCAGCGGTCCAGCCTCAACTGGCTGCGCCGCCGCCGTCCCGACGCGCCGTCCATTGCCGGGCTGGACTGGGCCAAGGCGGTGGACGCGCCGCCCCGGGACACCGAGCGGCTGGTGATCGACGCTCCTGCCGCCATGCGCCACAAGGCGGTCGAGGAGCTGATCGCCATCGCCGACGTGGTGGTGGTTCCGGTGCTGCCCTCGGCCTTCGACGAGGACGCCACCGCCCATTTCCTCGCCAAGCTGGCCGAGGTCAAGGCGGTGCGCAAGAACAAGCGGGTGGTGGCGGTGGTGGGAAACCGCCTGCGCCCCGGCACCCGCGCCTCGGCCCGTCTCGACACCTTCTTCGCCGGGCTGGGCTTTCCGGTGGTCGCCCGCCTGCGCGACAGCCAGCTCTATCCGGCCCTGGCGGCCGAGGGCGCTTCGGTGATCGACACCGCCCAGCGCCGGGCCCGCGACTACCTGCCCGACTGGGGCCCGCTGCTGGATCTGGTGGGGTTGGGCTGACGATCTCCGGCGCATCCTCCGGTCTCCCGCCCTTGAACCCCGCCCGGCTGGCCCAATGTGGCAAAGGACGTCATGCGGGCGTGGGGATGCGATGTTCGGCAGCCGGCTCACCCTGTTCGAGGTGCTGGGCTTCAAGGTCCACATCGACGCCAGTTGGCTGCTGCTGGCCGGGCTGATCGTCTGGAGCCTCGCCGCCGGCTATTTCCCGGCGGTGGCGCCCGGCCGGGGGGCGGCGGCCTACTGGGCCATGGGGCTGGCCGGGCTGATCGGCCTGGCATTGTCGCTGGTGGTGCATGAACTGGCCCATTCCCTGGTGGCGCGCCGCCACGGCATGGTGATCGCCGGCATCACCCTGTTCCTGTTCGGCGGCATCGCCGAGATGGCCGCCGAGCCCAAGGCGCCGAAGGGTGAATTCCGCATGGCCATCGCCGGGCCGCTGACCAGCCTGGCCCTGGCCGGCCTGGCCTGGGGCGCGATGCTGGCGGCCGGCGCCGCCGGGATCTCGGCCGGCAACCCCGTCCTGGCGGTGGTCGATTATTTGGCGACCATCAACCTGTTCCTCGCCGCCTTCAACATGGTGCCGGCCTATCCCCTCGACGGCGGGCGGGTGCTGCGCGCGGCGCTGTGGGCCTGGCGGGGCGATCTGGCCTGGGCGACCCGCATGGCCTCGGCCAGCGGCGTGGCCTGCGGCTTCGCCCTGATGGCCCTGGGGGCCTGGAGCGCCGCCACCGGCGCCTGGGTGGCCGGCCTGTGGTGGTTCGTGCTGGGGCTGTTCCTGCGGACGGCAGCCCTGGCGGCCCGCGCCGCGCCGCAAGCCGGGCCGGCCAAGGCCGTTGCGGAAAATTCACCACCACCAAAGGAGTATAATCATCGATAGTCGGTTGGCTGTCCGCGGGCGGGGGTGTACGATCAGTAATTCCTTGCATGACCGGCAAAGGGGGGACCATGCCTGGGGTCGACGGGCCGAAGACAACCACCTTCGCGTTGGACAAGGCCGGCCTCGACCGGCTGATCGCCGCCCTCAGACGCCGAGGCTATCGGGTGATCGGGCCCAGCGTCGCCGACGACGCGGTGGTCTACGGCGACGTCGCCTCGGCGGCCGACCTGCCGGCCGGGCTGGGCGACGAACAGGCCGGCGGCCGGTACCGGCTGCGGCGCCGGGATGACGGCGCGCTGTTCGGCTACACCGTGGCGCCCCAGGGCTGGAAACGCCATCTCTATCCGCCGCGCCAGAAACTGTTCGCCGCCCGCCGCAGCGCCGCCGGCTTCGAGATGCTGCCGCCCGAGCCGCCGGCGGCGCCCATGGCCTTCCTCGGGGTGCGGGCTTGCGAGGTGGCGGCCATCGCCATCCAGGCCCGGGTGTTCGGCGACAAGGCCTATCCCGATCCCGGCTATGGGCAGCGCCTGGCCGCCGCCTTCGTGGTGGCGGTGGAATGCGCCCAGGCGGGGGGAACCTGTTTCTGCGCCTCGATGGGCAGCGGGCCGGCGGTGAGCGGCGGCTTCGACGTCAAGCTGGTGGAACTGGCCGGGTCCGGCCGCCACCTGTTCCTGGCCTCCGCCGGCTCGCCGGCCGGCACCGATCTCCTGGCCGAACTGGACGCCCCCGAGGCGGCGCCCGGCGACGTGGCCGAGGCCGAACGCCAGGTTGCGGTGGTGGCGGGGGCCATGGGCCGCACCATGGCGGCCGAAACCGCCCGGACCTTGGGCGAACACGCCGAGCATCCCCGCTGGGACGAGGTGGCCAAGCGCTGCCTGACCTGCGGCAACTGCACCATGGTTTGCCCCACCTGCTTCTGCACCACGGTCGAGGACAGCACCGACCTGAAGGGCGAGCACGCCGAGCGCTGGCGCAAGTGGGATTCCTGCTTCACCGTCGATTTCAGCTACATCCATGGCGGTTCGGTGCGGACCGAGGGGCGATCGCGCTACCGCCAGTGGATCACCCACAAACTGTCGTCGTGGCATGCGCAATTCGGCAGTTCGGGCTGCGTCGGCTGCGGGCGGTGCATCACCTGGTGCCCGGTGGGCATCGACATCACCGAGGAAGTCGCGGCCATCCAGGCCAGCCGGAAATAGGGGAGGGTTAGACCATGGGGCAGCCCCACGATCTCGGGAATATCATTGACGAGCATCCCTTCTTCAAGGGCATCGATTCCGGCCTGCGCGACCTTCTGGTGGGCTGCGCCGCCAATGAGCGGTTCGAGGTGGGCGAATTCCTGGCCCGCGAGGGCCGGCCCGCCGACAAGTTCTACCTCCTGCGCGCCGGGCAGGTGGCGGTCGAGGTGGACGTGCCCGGCAAGCAGCCCGTGGTGCTGGAAACCATGGGCGAGGGCGAGGTTCTGGGCTGGTCGTGGGTGGTGCCGCCCTACGTCTCGACCTTCGATTGCCGCGCCGCCACTCTGGTCCGCGCCCTGTCCTTCGACGGCAAGTGCCTGCGGGCCAAGATGGAAAACGACCCGGCCCTGGGCTACGAGGTGCTGCGCCGCTTCGTCCCCATGATGGGGCATCGCCTGGCCAGCGCCCGCTTGCAGATCCTCGACCTCTACGGGCCGTCGGTGGCCAAGGCGGTCAAGTCGAAGAAAAAGGCCGGCTGATGACTGCGCCCATCCCCGATCCCATGCTACCGCGCCCCTTTCGCATCGAGAAGGTGCGGCGCGACCTGTCCGACACCTTCACCATGGAGCTGGTGCCGGCCGAAGGCGGCGAGTTCACCTTCGCCGCCGGGCAGTTCAACATGCTCTACGTCTTCGGCGTGGGCGAGGTGCCCATCTCCATCTCGGGCGATCCCGGCGACCGTTCGGTGCTGGTCCATACCACCCGCGCGGTGGGGGCGGTGACCAAGGCGCTGGATGCGTTGAAGGCCGGCGAGGTGGTTGGCGTGCGCGGCCCCTATGGCACGCCCTGGCCGGTCGAAGCGGCCTTCGGCCACGATCTGGTGTTCGTGGCCGGCGGCGTCGGCTTGGCGCCGCTGCGCCCGGCCATCTACCAGGCGATGGCCAACCGCGAGCGGTTCGGCCGGGTGGTGGTGTTCTACGGCGCCCGCACCCCAGAGGACATCCTGTTCAAGAGGGAACTGGAACGCTGGCGCGGCCGCTTCGACATGTCGGTGCACGTCACCGTCGACCGCGCCACCGGCAAATGGAGCGGCAATGTCGGCGTGGTCACCAATCTGGTGGCCAAGGGCGGCTTCGATCCCTCGGCCACCATGGCCTTCGTCTGCGGCCCCGAGGTGATGATGCGCTACAGCGCCGCCGCCCTGGAAAAGCGCGGCGTGGCGCGTCCATCCATCTACATGTCGATGGAGCGCAACATGAAATGCGGCTGCGGCCTGTGCGGCCATTGCCAGTGGGGCCCGCATTTCGTCTGCAAGGACGGGCCGGTGTTCCGGTACGACCGCATCGCCGACCTGCTGTCCATCCGGGAGTTGTGAGCCATGGCCGACCGCAAGACGCCCAAGCTCGCCGTCTGGAAGTTCTCGTCCTGCGACGGCTGCCAGCTGACCCTGCTGGATTGCGAAGACGAGTTGCTGGCCCTGACCGAAGAGGTGCGCATCTCCTATTTCCTGGAGGCGACCCGCAAGGTGGAGAAGGGCCCTTACGACGTTTCGCTGGTCGAAGGCTCGATCACCACCCCCCACGACATCAAGGCGATCCGCGAGGTGCGGAAGAGTTCGCGGGTGCTGGTCACCATCGGCGCCTGCGCCACCGCGGGGGGCATCCAGGCCCTGCGCAATTTCAAGAAGGCTCTGTTCGCTAATCGCATTGATGCTCAAGCTCCCATCGCGGCGCCGAGGCAGTAGCGCGGGGTTGGGTCGGCATGCAGGGCGATGAGATGGAACCAGCGCAGGTACGATCCGAGGTATCGG
>JAKAFA010000242.1 GCA_021818185.1 Pseudomonadota bacterium
CATGTCGGTCTCGATGGCGTTGGAGGAGACGGCGAGGTCGGTGCCGATATCGGCCAGGGTGGCGGCCAGCGCCTGCGGGCTGCGGTCGAAACCGAGCTGGCCCTGCTCCAGCCGGGCGTTGTAGGCTTTCAAGGTGACGGCGGCGCGGCGGTACTGCTTTTCGGCGGAGGCGGTGGGAATCCACGAGGTCGAGGACGCGAACTTCCAGATCGTGCCCGGGTATTTCAGCAGGCCGGCGGCGAAATGGGGGTCGCCGTCCAGGCCGGCCGGCAATTCGCCCTGGCGCTCGGCCAGGCCGGCGATGAAATGCGCCAGGGCGGCGATGATGCCTTCCTGGTAGCGCGGCATGTCGTCCAGCAGCCAGCCGGGCTGGAAGAACGGGTCGTTGGCCGTCCAGCCGTGCACGTCCACCTCGCGCAGGATCAGGGCGGCGGCCACTGCCACGGCGCGGGACTGGCGCGGCGTCACCGCGCCGGGGCCGAAATCGGGATTGGCGTCGATGACGTCGACGGACCACGCCGCCCCCAGATAGGCGACCAGCACCAGCGCCAGCAGGATGGGGGCCATCCACCGCCGGGCCGGGCGCGACCACGGCCGCGACGGGGCGGGGGCGGACGGTTCGGAGAGCGGCGCGGACTCGGTCATCGGGGGCCTCGGGCTGGCGGGAGCGCCTCTTGCTTACGCCGCCGCGCGGCAGGCTGGCAAGGGGGGGAACGTCGGCGGGGCGCGGCGACCGCCTTATCTCTGGCGGCGCAGCATCTTGCGAACCTCGGCCAGATGGGCGGCGCCCAGCAGGTGGGCGGCGGCCAGAAAGGCGGCAAGGCCGGCGGCCACCAGCAGACTCACCACGCCCAGGGTGGCCAGCGTGCCGGTGGCATAGGGGCGGATGGCATGCTCGGCCGCCAGCAGCACTCCGCCCATCACGGCGCTGGCCAGCAGGATGCGCGGCGCGCGGCGGCGCAGGCGGGCATCCATGGTGAAGGTGCCGCGCCGGTGCAGGATCACCGCCAGGGTGATGACGTTGAACCACGAGGCCAGGGCCGTTGCCAGCGCCATGCCGACATGGGCGAGCGGGTGGACCAGGGCCAGGTTGAGGGCGACGTTCAGCCCCATGGTGGCGCCGGCCACCTTGACCGGGGTGGCGGTGTCCTCGCGGGCGAAGAAGGCCGGGGTCAGCACCTTGACCAGCACATAGGCGGGCAGGCCGGCGGCGAAGGCCACCAGGGCGGCGGCGGTGGCCTCGGTTGCGGCCGGGCCGAACGAGCCGCGCTGGAACAACAGGTGGATCACCGGCCGGGCGATGGTCATCAGGGCGGCGGCGGCCGGCAGGGTCAGCAGCAGGCCGAATTCCATGGCGCGGTTCTGGCTGTCGACCGCCGCCTCGATCTGGCCGGCCTTCAATTGGCGCGACAGCAGCGGCAGCAGGGCGGTGCCGATGGCGATGCCCACCACGCCCAGCGGCAGCTGGTTCACCCGGTCGGCATAGTTGAGATAGCTGACCGCCCCGTTGGCCACGGTCGAGGCGATCATGGTGTTGATCACCAGATTGAGCTGGTAGACCCCGGCCCCCACCGCGCCGGGAACGATGCGGCGCACCAGCAGGCGAACCTCGGGGGTCAGGCGCGGGCGGACCGGGCGCAGGCGCAGCCCTGCCCGGCGCACGCTGAACACCAGCCACGAGAACTGCACCACCCCCGAGGCGAAGGTGCCCCAGGCCAGGGCGTGGCCGGGGGTCGGGGTATAGGGGGCCAGCGCCCACAAGCCGGCCATGGCGGTCAGGTTGAGCAGGATGGGGGTGCCGGCGGCGGCGGCGAAACGCCCCACCGAGTTCAGCACCCCGGCCTGCAACGAGGTCAGCGAGATAAGCAGCAGATAGGGGAAGCAGATGCGCGACAGCTCGACGGCCAGTTCCATCTTGCCCGGCACGTCGCCGAAGCCCGGCGCCAGCACCATCATCGCCCAGGGCATCGCCAACTCGACCGCCGCGACGAACAGCCCCAGCGCCAGCGCCAGGACCGCCAGCGCCTGCTCGGCGAAGGTCTGTGCCGCCTCGCTTCCGTCGGCGGTCAGCCGGCCGGTGAACAGCGGCACGAAGGCGGCGTTGAACGCGCCCTCGGCGAACAGCGAGCGGAACAGGTTGGGAAAGCGGAAGGCGACGAAGAACGCGTCGGCCACCGTGCCCGCTCCCATGAACTGGGCGATCATCATTTCGCGCATCAGCCCGGTGATGCGCGACAGCAGGGTGAAACCGCCGACCGTGGCGATGGAGCGACCTAAACTCATGCGGCCCTTCTTACACGCCGATGGTTAGCGGCGCACCAACGAATCTCCGATCGCCACCCGCCTCATATTAGCAAAATTTCATTTCCCGCTTGCGCACCGCCGGCCAAAGCGCGACAACGGATGGCCCGCAGGGAGATGCCGCCGTGTCGACCCCATTCCGCCGGATGTTTTCCGCCGCCCTCGCTCTCCTGGCCTGGGTCTTGTTGGCCGCCGGCCCGCCGGCCCGCGCCGCGGAGCCGCTGGTTGCCGACCTGTCCCGGCATCTGGTGGCCATCACCACCGGTTTCTCCGGTACCGACGTGCTGCTGTTCGGTTCGGCCGAGGGTGACGGCGACGTCATCGTCGTGGTGCGTGGTCCCAACCATACCCAGGTGATCCGCCGCAAGGACCGCCAGGCCGGCATCTGGGTCAATGCCGGCCGCGCCCAGGTGGAAAACGTCCCGTCGTTCTACCGGGTGGCGGCCACCCGGCCGCTTGCCGATATCGCGCCGCCCCAATTGCTCGACGACCATCAGATCGGCCTCGATCACCTGGATCTGGCCGTCCGCGATACCGCCGGCCATCCCGCCGCTCCCCAGTTCCGCAACGCGCTGGTCCGCCTGGAGCAGCGGGCCGGCCTGTGGGGCGACAAGGTGCAGAAGATCGGTTTCCTCGGCCACCAGCTGTTCCGCACCGAAGTGCATTTCCCCGCCAACGTGCCGGTCGGCACCTATCTGGTGGAGGTCTATCTGGTGGCCCAGGGCAAGATTCTCAGCGCCCAGACCACGCCGCTGGTGATCTCGAAGATCGGCCTGGGGGCCGACATCTTCGATTTTGCCCACCAGCACGCCGCCGTTTACGGTATCATCGCCATCGTGCTGGCGGCCGCGACCGGCTGGCTGGCCGCCGTGGCGCTCAAGAAGGGCTGATCCCCCCGTAAAAGAGGTTTGCGATGCCCCAGTCGCCCCGCGTCTTCCTGGTCGTCGTCGACGAGACCGAGGAGATGCGCGCCGCCCTGCGTTTTGCCTGCCGCCGGGCCCGCTCCACCGGCGGCACCGTTGCGCTGCTCAAGGTCATCGAGCCCGCCGAGTTGCAGCAATTCGCCGCCATCGGCTCGCTGATGCAGGCCGAGGCGCGCCAAGCGGCCGAAGACATCCTGCACCGGCTGGCCGGCGAGGTGAACGCCTGTTCGGGCCATGTGCCGGTGCTTTACGTGCGCGAAGGCGAGCCGCGCGCCGCGGTGCTCGGCCTGATCGACGAGGACCCGGCCATCTCCATCCTGGTCCTGGCCGCCGACCCCGGCCCCCGCGGGCCGGGGCCGCTGGTGACCGCCCTGACCGGCAAGCATGTCGGCAGGCTCAGGGTGCCGGTGACCATCGTTCCCGGCAATCTGACCGACGAACATCTGGCCGCCATCACCTGAACGGACCGTTTCTTGACTTGTCGGGGACGGCGCGCCATCTAACCTACTCCGACCCGCTTCATCCATCCCTCTAAGGATCGCCGATGTTCATCCAGACCGAACCGACCCCCAATCCCGCCACGCTGAAATTCCTGCCCGGCCTCGAGGTCATGGGCGAGGGCACCGCCGACTTCCCCGACGCGGCGCGGGCCGGCCGTTCTCCCCTGGCCACCCGCCTGTTCGCGGTGCCGGGCGTGACCAGCGTGTTCCTCGGCTCCGACTTCATCACCGTGGGCAAGGCCGAGCGCGTGGACTGGTCGGTGCTGAAGCCGCAGGTGCTGGCCGCCATCATGGACCATTACGCCTCGGGCGAGCAGGTGGTGACCGGCCCGGCCCAGGACGGCGCCCAGGGCGAGGAAAGCGAGGTGGTCGCCCAGATCCGCGAGTTGATCGACACTCGCGTGCGGCCGGCCGTCGCCCAGGACGGCGGCGACATCATCTTCCGCTCCTTCGAGGACGGCATCGTCTATCTCCACATGCAGGGGGCCTGCTCGGGCTGCCCCAGTTCGACCGCCACGCTGAAGCACGGCATCGAGAACATGCTGCGCTACTACGTCCCCGAAGTGCAGGCCGTGCAGGCGGTGGACTGAGGATTTTGTCTGCCGGGCCGCGGTTTGTCGCCCGCGGCCCGCGCCACCGCCGTTGCTCCCCCCCGCCCGGTTGAGCAAGATGGCCGGGCCGCAGTCGGCCTGGGCGCGCGGGTTTCAGCCGCTGCCGGCGGATGGGAGCAAGGATGGATCTGCGGTCTTTGCGGGCCTTCGTCGAAGTCGTCAGGCAGGGCGGGTTCTCGGCCGCGGCCAAGACGGTGTTCGCCACCCAGCCCACCATCAGCAAGGCGGTGAAGCAGTTGGAGGACGAGCTCGGCACCCCGCTGCTCGACCGCGTCGGCCACCGGGTGTCTCTGACCGCCGCCGGGGATCTGGTTTACCGCCGCGCCGCGGTGATGCTGGCCGAGCGCGACAATCTGCGACAGGACCTGGCCGAATTGCTGGGATTGCGCCGCGGCCGGCTTCGTCTCGGCTTGGCACGCCTGGGCAGCGCCATCATGTTCGGTACGGTGGTCGCCGAATTCCATCGGCGCCATCCCGATATCGAGCTGGAACTGGTCGAGCACGGCAGCTTGCATCTGAGCGACATCCTGCTCCGCGGCGAGTTGGATCTGGCCATGTGCATGCTGCCGATCCCCGAGGGCCTCGACTGGCAGTTGGTGCATGACGAACCGCTGATGATTCTGCTGCCGCCGGGGCATCCGTTGACCGGACGCGGCTCGGTGGGGCTGGCCGACCTCGCCGACAGCCCATTCATCCTGTTCGAGAGCGGCTTCGCCCTCAATCCGCAAATTCTAGCGGCCTGCCAGCGCAGCGGCTTCACCCCGCGGGTGGTCGCCTACAGCGGACAGGCCGATTTCATCCAATCCCTGGTGGCGGCCGGGCTGGGCGTGGCGTTCCTGCCGCGGGTCATCGTCGCCGGGGGCGTGCGCCCGCCCATCGCCTGCGTGGCCCTGGACGATGCCGACCTGCGCTGGCGGATTACCCTGGCCTGGCGGCGCGAGGCCGGGCTGGCGCCCGCCGCCGCGGCCTATCTCGCATTGGTGCGGGACGTGCTGGAGGCGGCACCGTCCGGCGCGGACGCGTAGCCGAGACGGCGTCCGCCATCGCGAGACCGTGGGGGGCGCCAACCGGTG